>DIWD01000044.1 GCA_002428405.1 bacterium UBA6115 | reverse complement strand
CCGACCGCGTCGCCCTCGCCCACCCCGTCAGTGACCGGGACACCTGTGCCGACCGCGTCGCCCTCGCCTACACCCGAAGTGACCGGGACGCCCGGTCCGACCGTTTCGCCCTCGCCTACACCCGAAGTGACCGCGACGCCCGGACCGACAGGGACGCCTGGGCCCACTGTCTCGCCGACAAACCTCCCCCCAACGGGCGACAGCACCGATGGCATCACAACGCTTGGCATCATTGCGATGTTCACGGGCCTTGCGTTTGTTCTCGCCGGGATTTACCTGCACCTTATCAGGCATAAAAAAAGGAAGTCCTGACAAGGGGAATCGGCAAGGATACCATTTCGCAACAGGAAGGGGGCCTGACCCTGCAGGTCAGGGAAGGGTCGCCGGCCCCTCTTTTCGCGAAGGACAACGGCCTGCCGTTTGATTTCCTTCCCCGCAGAGGACCGGCAATAGAAAGGGGCAAAAACCATGACGCGCTCATTGTTCAGGCGGATCCCTGTTCTGGTGGTTGTGATTGTTGCGCTGGCGCTGATCCCTGCTTCTCCGGCGCGGGCGGATCCATACCCCACCAATGTCCAGGCGGTGCCTGTCGACGCTACTTCGATTCTCATCACCTGGGGCGGCAATGAGTGGGCGCAGAGCTACCGCATCCACCGAACCAATACGGGGATCATCGCGGAGGTCCCCGCGGACGTCAACTCCTATCTGGATACCGGACTGACCCCGGGGCTCCCTTATGTGTACATGGTGGCTTCGGTGGTGGACGGGCATGATTACTGGTATACCGGCCTGACCCCCATCGTGATGCCGCTGGACGCGCCGGGCGCCATCACCTCCCTTTCCTGGCACACGGTGACGGATTACATCAACCAGGTCCACCTGGGGATCGAACTGGCCTGGACGCCGGTGCAGGGTGTGATCGGGTATGAGATTTTCGCCATGATCGAGGGTGAGGGCGGATATGAGCAGTGGACGGAAACGGTGGAGAGCGACGTGATGGCCGGATTTTTCCTTCCTTCCCAACCGACCCGCTACTGGTTCAAGGTGAGAGCCTGCAACGAGAACTATATCCCGGAATCCGATGAGTACATGTATTTCACCGGGCCTTTCAGCCCGGAAGCCTATATCGACGTTCCGGCGATCCCGACGCAGTTTCAGAAGATGCCTGTCTCCCTGTTTCCGCTTGCCCCCTTGACCCGTCTGCGCCTGAAGCCGACGGTCCCGCCCTGGACCATCGTGCATCCAATTGAACTGGATCTGGTTATTTCAACGCCTGTGCCCGTGACAACATTCCGTCAAATTATCCCAGGGGTGGTTATTCCCACGCCAACACCAACGCCGACTGTGCAGAGGCTCAACCCGGGGATCATCCTGCCCAGGCCTTAGTCCGCGTCAAGCGCCGCCTTTCGGAAGCAAGCAAAATGCGCGGCAGTAAAACTGCCGCGCAGGACAGGGCATATGCGGTTATTCGGCCAATGCGCCGATGAAGAGGGAGGTGACCAGGCCTTCCCGTACGCCGACCAGGATGCCTTCAAACAGCGATCCGATCAGCACCGCTTCTTCTCCCTCCGGCGCCCCTTCAAGGTCAATGGCATCCTGGTACAGGGTCTTCAGCAAGGCCGCCGTGTCCCCGATGCCTGCTCCGCGTGACGTTTTCCACTCACAGGGCGCGGTTGCGAAAATCGAGAATATGACAGCTTCTGAACCGGTCCCTGGAATCCGGGCCAGGCCGACCTGGACCCCATACTGGGCGCAGAATACGTCCCAGTGCTCCAGCCCGTCTGCCCCCCACAGTGCAGGCTCGCTGAGCGCCGCCCATTCACCGGGGACCTCCCTCAGTTCCTTTTCCGTCATACCGATGCGCAGGGGGCCGAAGGTTTCATCCTCCAGGCGGAACTCGCCCGCCACCAAGCCGGGGTTGTTTTCCGCAGCCTCTGCCAACGCAGCGGACAGCCCGCCAAGCGCCATCAGAAGGCTCAGCGCCGCGGCAAGAACGCGCACTTTTCTTTTCATTTGTTTCCTCCGTTTTTTCGCAGCTCATGCAGCCTTTGGCGGCATAAGCCCTGTTTGAGAATGAGCGAAAGGACGCCTTGACACGCTGTTCATCCGGTTTCAGGATAGTTTTCCCAGCATTTCACCGATATCCTGTTCGCGCCTCTTCTCATTCCAGCTGATGACCGCGCTGGCGACAACCGTGCCGCCCTTGCCTTCGCAGAGCTTTTTCATCTGCCGGACGGCGGCATTGCCGCCCATCCAGGGCAGGGGAAACTGGTGGGTCACAAAGAGGCTGATCTTCTTGCCTGAAAGCGAGGGGAGACCTGCGAGGTAGGCCTTCATCACCCCGGACAGGGAAAACGCCCAGACCGGGGAGGCGAACACCAGATGGTCGAATCCCTCGGGGGATGGTTTCTCTGTCAGCTGGACCCGGCTGACCTCCGTTTCAGGCTTTTCATTGCTGACCTTGATCTGCATCAGCTCCGCTTCCTGTCCTTTCCCATTCATTGCCTCCTGCAGCCGTTTAGCGGCTTGCAGCGTGTTTCCTGTGTTGGAATAGACGATGATCCCTGTTTTCATTGCGCGCTCCTTCAGCCAGTCACTGGCGTATCGCAGGTTTCAGGATGATCTCAGCAGTCGGTTCATTGTATATGCATGTAATATAAAAATGCAATCAGGAATGGAAAAGGTTTCATGATGCGCGCCTCTTCCTCGCTCCGGCGCCGCCAGCGCAGGCCTATGTCACGCTTCCGCCAGCGTCCTGAAATAGTCCTCCGGCGTTTCCGCGCGGCGGATGAGGCGGAAATCCCCCTTTTGTGTGTACAGCACCTCCGCGCAGCGCAGGCGGCCGTTGTACTGGTAGCCCATGGCATGGCCGTGCGCGCCGGCATCGTGGATGAGGACCAGGTCGCCCTGCTGAATTTCGGGCAAGGGCCGTTGGACAGCGAACTTGTCGTTGTTCTCGCACAGCGGGCCGGTCAGGTCATACACCCGGTCCGCAGGCCTGTCCCGTTTGCCGCACACGCTGACGTGGTGATAGGCGCCGTACATGGCCGGGCGCATCAGGTCGCTGGCGCTGGCGTCCAGGCCGATATAGGTGCGGTAGGTATCCTTGCGGTGAATGGCGCGGGAGACCAGCCAGCCGTAAGGGCCGGTGATCAGGCGGCCCAGCTCGGTTTTCAGCCCGATATCCCGGCGGCCGCCGAACGCCTTCCCGTATTCAGCCCTGACAAGTCCGGAGACGCGTTGGAGTTCCACCGGTTTCTCTTTCGGGCGGTAAGGGATGCCCAGGCCGCCGGAAAGGTTGACAAAGGCGAAAACCAACCCGGACTCCGCTTCCACTTGCAGACCCAGCTTGAACAGGTAGGCGGCGCTAAAGGCAAAGTACTCCTCATGCAGCGTGTTGCTGACCGTCATCGCGTGCAGGGCAAAGCGCTTCGCGCCTTTCCTCTTCAGCTTTTCCATCCCTTCGGGGATCTGGGAGGGCATCCAGCCGAATTTGCTGTCCTCCGCCCCGCCCATGATGCCGTTGTGCCCGTTTAAGTCGCGGCCCGGGTTGACCCGGATGCTGACCAGCTCCGGCACGCCGCCGTTTTTCTCCAGCAGGTCCACATCGCTCCTGTCATCCAGGTTGATGATCGCGCCCAGCTTGCGCGCGAAGGCCAGCTCTTCCCCGGGCATCGCGTTGGCGGAGAACATGATGTCCTCATTTGCGGCTCCCAGCCGCTGCGCCAGGAGCAGTTCCGGACTTGAGGAGCAGTCCAGCCCGCAGCCCTCCTCCATCAGCGCCTTGAGAATGGCGGGATTGGGAAGGGCTTTCACCGCGTAATACTCCCGGAACCCATCGTTCCAGGAAAACGCGGCGTTCAGCTCCCGCGCGGCCTGCCGGATGCCTCGCTCGTCGTAGAGGTAAAAAGGTGTAGGAAACCACGCCGCCGCGGCCTCAAATACCGCGTCCTCCAGGCTGTAATTCGGCAATCATTCAACCTCCTTGATGGATATAAAAAAGTATAGGAATAAAAAACCGGGCGGGCAAGCCGTCCGGGCAGGAAATACAGAAATGGAACGAAATGGGGAGGCGGCGGTATCCCTTTACACCCCGGGATCCCTTATCCCAGCGCGACGTCCAGGATCATCATTACCGTGAATCCAAACGCCACGCCGATGACGCCGATGTTGGAGTGCCCGCCATCCTGCAGTTCCGGGATCAGCTCTTCCACCACGACATAGATCATCGCGCCCGCGGCGAAAGCCAGCAGGAAGGGCAGGATGGGCACCATGATGGAGGTGAGCAGCACGGTGATGAAAGCGGCGACCGGCTCCACAACGCCGGAGAGGGTGCCCAGGCCGAAAGCCTTCCATTTGGAAACCTGCGGGGTCTTCAGCGGCATGGATACGATGGCGCCTTCCGGGAAGTTCTGGATGGCGATGCCCAGGGAGAGCGCCAGCGCTGCCGCGAAGGTAATGGAGGTGTCGCCCGCCAGGAACCCGGCGAACACGACGCCCACCGCGATGCCCTCCGGGATATTGTGCAGCGTCACGGCCAGGAACAGCATGGTGTTCTTGCGCGCGGTGGAAGGGAGGCCCTCCGGCAAGTCCGCGCCGGGATGCTGATGGGGGATCAGGCTGTCCAGCAGCAGGAGAAAGAACACGCCCGTAAGGAAGCCGCCTGCCGCGGGCAGCCAGGGAATGCCGCCCAACTCTTCCGCCTTGGCGATCGCGGGCAGCAGAAGGGACCAGACGGAGGCTGCGATCATCACGCCGGAGGCAAATCCCAGCAAGGTCTTGCGGAACCAGGTCTTCAGGTCCCCCTTGAGGAAAAGCACCATGGCGGCGCCAAGCGTCGTGCCGATGAATGGGATAAGGATGCCCCAGACAATCTTCGCGGTCGTACTCATAGTGTGCCTGTCCTTTCTATCACAGCGCCTTGCGGGTTGAACTTCAGCAAAAGAGCCTGAAAACGCGGGAATCCGGTCCTGATGACTTTCCCGGCAATCGCAGGAAAGCCGGGGTCCCGGTACAGGCACATCAGGGAGGGGCCCGAGCCGGAGATGAAACAGGCCAGCGCGCCCAGGACTTCCATCCTTTCGGCCAAGGCTTCCCCGCCCTGAATGAGCGGGAAGCGGTACGGCTGATGCAGTTTATCCCGGCAGGCTGCGCGGATGGATTCTCCGCCGCCTGTTTCCAAAGCCTTCAGAAGGAAGGCTGTACGGGATAGATTATACACAGCATCCACCCGTGAGACAATCTCCGGCAGCGCGCGGCGCGCGGTTTTTGTCTCCAGATAAAAATCAGGCACCAGCGCCAGCAGGCGCAGGTCCGCCTGGACGGGGGCGGGCAGTGAAAGCGGCTTGCCGCCGTCCGTTATCGAAACGCGAAGCCCGCCGAAAACCGCGGCCGCCGCGTTATCCGGGTGCCCCTCCATGTCCGCGGCCAGGGAAAAGACCTCATCAGGGGAGAGGGGAAGATTCCGTAATGCCTGGGCCCCCAGAATCCCTCCGACGATGCAGGCGGCGCTGCTGCCCAGGCCGCGGGCCGGGGGAATGTCGGAAACGATGTGAAGGCGCAGCCCGCGGGATGCCTGGCCGAAGCGTTCCAGCGTTTTTACATAGGCGCGGTAAACAAGGTTGTCAGGTCCCGCGTATTGCGCATCACAGCCGGTTACGGAAAAACCCCGGACTGTTTCCTCAAACTCAAAGCGGGCATATAAGTCCAGCGCCGCGCCCAGGCAGTCAAAGCCCGGCCCCAGGTTGGCGGCGGTGGCGGGCACGCGGACGGTTACCATGACGCTGCCCTTCGCAAGGCGTCCCCGACGATTTCGTCCTTCCCGATGACATCTTTGTGCAATTCGGCGCGCCGGGCCAGGTTCCGCAGGGAGGAAGGCAGAGGCCGCCGGGCCATTCTTGCCAGTTGCCCCGGCAGGCGGGATTCATCATCGGGAAGGGGCATCCCCAGCGCGCGGCAGATGGTCCGGGGGAACTTGAAGGGCGAGGCGGTGGCCAGTGTCACAGCCAGGTGAGGCAGATGCGGAAGCATCGACAAAGCGTGGTGAGCCGCCGCGGTGTGGGGGTCCATCAGATAGCGGTTGGCTTCCCACATGATGCGGATGCCGTCCAGCGTCTGCGGGTCCGTCGCGGAGAAACCGGTGAAGGTCTCCCGGATGAGGCGCATCGCGCTCTCCCCGGCCGTGTAACAGCCATATTTCCCAAACACTGTCATCATCCTGCGCACTTCGCCCGCGTCATTGCCGCTGGCCAGGTACAGCAGCCGCTCCAGGTTGCTGGGCGCCAGGATGTCCATGGAGGGGGAGAGGGTGGGAAACAGCGGCCGCCGCCTGTCAAAAAAGCCGGTTTGCAGGAAATCGGTCAGGACGCTGTTGAAATTGGACGCGCAGACCAATTGCCCTATGGGCATCCCCATCCTCTTTGCCAGGTAGCCCGCGAGCGAGTCCCCGAAATTGCCGGTGGGAACGACGAAATCGATCCGCTCACCGGTCTGCATGTCCCCGCTGTGAAGCAGTTCGCGGCACGCGTAAACGTAATAGACGATTTGGGGGATCAGCCTGCCGATGTTGATGGAGTTGGCGCTGCTCAGAAGGATATTCGGGGGCAGCCCTTCGCCGCCCCGGGCGAACACCGCCTTGACCCCGGCCTGCGCGTCGTCAAAGTTCCCCCGCACGCCCACGGCCTGGACGTTTCCGCCTGGCATGGTCGTCATCTGCAGTTTTTGCACCGTGCTGACGCCGTCCCGGGGATAATATACCAGTACCTTGAAACCGGGCACGCCGCGGAAACCCTGCATGGCGGATGAGCCGGTGTCCCCGCTGGTCGCGGTGAGCACCAGATACTCCTTTTTGACATCCAGCTTGTCCCGCGCGAGGGCCATCAGCCGCGGCAGCGCCTGCAGCGCGATGTCCTTGAAGGAACCGGTCGGGCCGTGGAACAGCTCCAGAAAGCGGATCCCCTTTACGCTGACAAGCGGCGTGACCTCCGGCGTGTCAAAGGCCCCGGCATAAGCGTCCCTGGCCGCCCCTTCCAGCTCCTTCTCGGTGAACCCAGGCAGGAGGGCTTTGAACACCTCGGAAGCCAGAAGCGGATAAGGGAGCGGTATGAAAAGCAGATGGCTCAGGTCCGGCAGATCCTCCGGCAGGTAGAGTCCGCCGTCCGGCGCCATGCCGGAAAGCAGCGCTTCGGGGGCGCTCACCGGGGGGCTCATTCCGCGGGTGCTGATATATCGCATATAGTTCCTCCAAAATGATTGTAGGAAAGCAGCCGCCCGGTGTCAATCCGGAAATCTGCCCGCGGTTTCTTGTCAGGCAGGGTTTCCTGGGGTAAACTGGACGCAGGAAAACATGGAGGTGGCAGGCTTTGCGCGGCAAAGGTCTTTTTGTCCGTTTCAGCGCGTCCTTCCGCGGCGCTGCCCTGCTGCTGTGCGCCGCCCTGCTGCTTGTCAGTCTGCCTGCCGGCGCGGAAATGTTTCCTTTTCAGGTGGAGGACGGCACGCCCTTCCCGCCCATTCCCCTGCCCACCCCGACCCCACTGCCTGCCAATGGCCCTCCGCCGTTTGAGGAATGGCCGCCGCTTGACGGGCAGGGCTTCCTGCTGGCGTCGGGGGAGAATGGCGAAGAGTTCGTGTTTGCGGATGATAATCTGGGACAGTGGATCTACGTTTCCGCGGACCTGCGGGTCCAAATCCGGCGTTTCAGCGCCCGCGTGGAGCGGAGGGACCTGGTCTGGTACATCGCGGATATCCTCTTCCGCGGGGAGCAGGCGTTCCGCGTGATCTCAGCCGATCCTGAGAACCCCTCCCGCGCCTTGAGCAGGCCGGAGGTCATCGCCCAGAAAAACAGGATGGTCTACGCGCAAAACGGCGACCTCTTCTCCTGGCGGCTTTACAATAAGGAATGGACAGGGCTGATTATAAGGAACGGCAAAGTGCTGCATGAGAAGACCTATACCCACGCTGTCGCCAAGATACCGCCGCTGGACGAGCTGGCGCTGTTCCCCGACGGGCATGTGGAGATGCGCGTCCCGGGGGAACTGGACGCGCAGGGCTATCTGGGCCGGGGGGCTGTGGATGTGCTGGCTTTCGGGCCCATCCTGTTCCGGGACGGGGTGATGGACAACCGGCTGGAAGAGAGCTTTACCCACCGGGAGCCGCGCAGCGCCATCGGTGTGGCCGGGCCCGGGCATTTCGTAGGCATCATGGTGGAAGGGCGCAACAAGCGCAGCGCGGGCACAGGGCTCCGTTTCGTGGCGGAAAGGCTGCTGGCGGCGGGCTGCTATGAGGCCTTTACGCTGGACGGCGGGCAGACAGCTGCCATGGTGTTCATGGGGAAAAACGTCATGGACCCGGGCACCTACAACGGCTTCCACAACACACGCCGGCAGCAGGACATCATCGGCATCGGGCGCTCTGAGAGAGCGGGGGAATGAGGTTCCGGCAGCATGCCATGGTAATTCCCTGCAACTTCGTTTTCGTAATACGGCCCTGTGATCAACTGAGGTCATCCGTATGAGAAATCCTTATCATGGTCTATGCCATCCCGGCGATCTGCGCACAGTGCGGATCAATATGACTGCCATGCATGCCAGCGCGCCTGCTGCCAGCCCCGATGCCATCCACCCCTTCCATTCCGGAACGGCATGTGATGTTGGGTATCCGCGATTGATCAACTCAATACTGTCTGCATGGAGGTCCATATCCCCGCCGTGTTCAGGGCATGCGCGGTTGAATATCCCCGATACCCGGATGGAGTCCCCATGCTGGCTATACCGCCCGGCTATTTGAATGTCACTTGCCAGGCTGCTCTTGGCCCATACACCTATCGCATTGCTGCCGTCTGAAACATTCAGCCACACGTGGTCGCCGGCGTTCAATATGTCGCCGATCACTTCTCCCGAAAAAACCACCTCCTGCCTGTCAAACGCCTTTGTCTGATCGATCAGCTGAATGCTGCTGACCTCTTCCCCGCAAGCGGCAAAAGGCTGTGCAAACAGGAGAAACAGGAGAAGAGCACTAAATACCCAACGGAACATTTTTCTTGACCTTTCTTGCAATATAGATGACCAACGCAAATACGGACATGAACTCCAGCCGCGCCAGCCACATCATGATGATGTAGGTTATCTTGAGTGCCGTTGGCATGGAATGCGCAGTCACGCCGATAGTGAGGCCAACGTTGCCTGTAACGGAGGCCGATTCAAATGCGGCCATGCCAAAGGGATAACCGCTTAGCATCCCTGCCAGGATCCCAATGGCAAATGTCACTGTATACGCCGCGACGATCAGGAACGCGCTTCGGATCTGGCTGTCGTCCAGCACGACATCCCGGATGTGATGGTACTTCTCAATTGACACAATGGAATCAGGAAGCGCCATGCGCTTGGCTTCCCGCTTGAGTGTGTGGGCAATAATCCCGATCCGGAGGCCCTTGAACCCGCCCGCCGTGGAACAGGCGCTGCCGCCAAACAACATCGCGATAATGATGCCGAACAGTGCGATATCGCCCCATTCAAGGTAGAATTGCTTCGCGTAGACGGTCATGAAACCGGTGGTCGTGTGGCCGGAAATCAGCTGGTAAAACCCTTTGCGGAACATCGAGACAATATCGGGATACACATTCAGCCGCATCAAGCCCAGCGCAGCTATCAGCGTCAACGCGGTGACTGTAATCGAAAATGAAACGGTTTCCACATTTTTGATCAGCTCTTTCCGTTTGCCGGTCAGTACCGCGTAGTGCAGCGCAAAGTTGAATGAGCCGATGACAAAAAACACCATCGTTGCGATTTCGTACACGGCGCTGTGGTAATAAAGGATGCTCTGCGACATCGGGGCAAAGCCGCCCGTGCTCCATGCCGCCATGAAGACCCACAGTCCGTGCAGAAACGCGCGCTCTATGGACAGGCCGGACGCAATCCCCGCTGCCCAAAGGACCATTGTGCCAATAACGAGATAGATCAGGCTGATGAGCCAGATATATCGCGCGGTGGACACTGCGTTGGGCATCAGCCGCTCATCCTTGCCTTCGCCGACATACATTTTATAGGCACCGTTTGACCCTTTTACCAAAAAAGAAAGCGCAAGCACGACCATGCCCTGCCCGCCGATGAATGTCAGCAAGTGCCGCCACATGTTAAGGCCGTTGGACAGGTGGTCAAGGTCCTGGATCAGAACAAGACCCGTCGTTGTCAGGCCGCTCATCACGTCAAAGCAGCTGTCAACGTATGAATGATAGTTTCCGCTGAGGTAGTAAGGCAGCGCGCACAGCAGCATCCCAAAAAACCATGAACCCGCCGCCACCACCATGCCCTGGCTCCAGCTGAGACGTTCGTGCTGGTTTTTTTTCCCGCCTAGTGACATGACGCCGCCGGCAAGCAGCGCGGACGAACTGCTGATCAGGAAATTGAGCATCATGTCCCACTCTTTGTAAATGATGGATGTAATAAGCGGAACATACTGCACAAGCCCCATGCCGATCAGGATGAGGCCTATGTAATGCCATGTTGATTGGCCCTGTCCGTTGTGTTTTCCAAGCATACTTGTCCTTTATTTATTGAGCGACGAAATGAAAAGCCCGATGAGCGCCAATACGCAGGCAAACCCGATTTCCGCAAGCACGCCAAGGGTATAGGAAAACCACTTTTTCATGTCAGCCCTCCGTTGTTCCAGATGGGAAGTAGCCATGCAGCAGAGAAATACTTTCCTCGCCGCCCATGGCGATGATGGTATCTCCCGGGAGGATCTCTGTCTGGCCGTTGGGCACCGTCGCTTCCTTGCTGCGTATCAGGGAGACCAGGATGATGCCGGCAGGCAGCTTGATGTCCGCGACTTTCTTTCCGGCCGCCTTTGATTGCTCCATTACCTGAAACTCATGGATCCGGAGGCTGCCAACCTTCTGTGAAAGCATGTGGTTGATTCCTTCCCAATCGACCTCGTGCTCGATGATGTCGGCGATGAACGCGGTGCTTGAGACTGCCGAGTCCACTCCCAAGGCGCGGAACACATTGATATTCTTTGGGTTGTTGACGCGGGCGATTGTTCTTGGGATCCCGAAGTAATCTTTGGCCAGCTGGCAGGCGACCAGATTGTTCTGGTCGTGCCCGGTCACGGCGATCAGGATATCCGCATCCTCGATCTCCGCTTCCCTCAGATCGTTCACACTGGTTCCGTCGCCATGGAACAATGTGATCCCAAGACCTGATAGTTCTCCGGATATTTTCTGGCACATGTCAGGATCCTCTTCGATCAATACCAGATGGTGCTTGTGCGGGGCCAGTGTTTTTGCAAGATAATAACCAAGCTTGCCGCATCCGACGATTATGATGCGCATATGTCTTCATTGCCTTCCTTTATATATTCCGGTATTACCAGAAGGTCGCCTGGGCCGATGACGCACTCCGGTTGTACGAAAGAGAAAGCACCGGACCTGATGATGCCCAGGATGCGTATATCCCGCAGCGCTGAAATCGGCTTGCCGACGGCCCGCCGGGGCGCCGGGACTGTCAGGAACTCAATCCTTGTCCCTCCGATCGTGAGCACTGTCTGGGGCGGGGAGGGCAGAAGCATTTCCCTGATGTGATCGACGGCCAGGGACGTGGGGCATACGGTCGTCATGCCCATTTCACGAAACACTCGTTCCCGCTCCGGCGAATACAACCTGGTGATGACCTTTGGTACGTGAAACAGATTCCGCGCGACCTGGGCGATCATGATGTTCATGTTGTCGTCCCTTGTCACCGCGGCCAGCGCATCCGCCTGCTCGATCCCGGCGTTTCGCAAAACATCCTCATCAATGGGCATTCCTGTTATCGTCATGCCGTTGAACCCTGATCCCAGCGCTTCCAGATTCCTCGGATCGCTGTCGATTACCACGACGTCATGATTTTCCTCTGAAAGGATCTGCGCAAGGCTCGCGCCGATTGTCATGCATCCTGCAATGATGAAGTACATCGGGTCTCCTCCTTGATCGTCTGCGGAAACAGCAAGCGATCCATTCGTTTTCCGCCTCCTGTTTTCCGTTCATTTTCTCCTGACCGCATGACCGACACCAAGGGAGTCGTATTTGATTTCAAAACAGCCTGCCGGTGAATCGGGCGGGCAGTCACTTTCATCAAACGCGATTGTTTCACGGGGAAAGAATGAGCCATAGTATTCCAGATTCTGCCTTGCCGGCCGATAGGCGGGATCAAGCGCCCATGCTGCCCGGAAGTGCTTCATTGCCAGTACATGGTTGCCCTGCTTCTCCAGCAGGATACCCAACAGGTTGTTGGGTTCCGGCATATGCGGATACCTGCTCATCGCTTCGCAGACCACTTTTTCACACTCGGTGAATTCTCCTCTGCCAAGCAATGCTTTCGCTTTGCCGCACAATGTCCGCAGTTCTTTGATATCCTCAGTTTCTTTCATCTTCACGGGAAAACCTCCTTTGCAGTGCAAGAAACGCACCATCATCATAGCTGAAGCGCTGTGAGGATGGTGTGAGAGGTTAGGAGTCCGTGTGTGAATGCTGTGAGGATTATACTATTGCCGTCCTAAAAAAGGGCGGCAATGAGCGGAAAGAAATCAACAGGGGAAAGATACGCGCCTACTCATCAACAAGCCGGTATCCGATCCCGATCTCAGTCAGGATATATCTGGATTTGGATGGGTTTGCCTCAACCTTTCTTCGAAGGCCTGCCATCAGCGTGCGCAGCGCCTGCGTATCCGTTCCGTAGCTTGGGCCATATAATTCCCGGATCAGCGCTCCCGTCGTCAGTACCTTGCCAATGTTTCTGAACAGCATTGCCAGCAGGCTGTACTCCATCGGCGTCAGATGCACTTCGGAATCTGCCAGATAAACAAGCCGTTTGTCAAAGTCGATCCTTAATTCGCCAACTTCAACGCTTGCCTGCCATTTGCTTGGGTTTTCCTTGTACAGGTGCCGGAGGGCGACGCGTATGCGCGCCATCAGTTCGGCCGCGGAAAAAGGCTTGGGCAGGTAATCGTCAGCGCCGGCGTCCAAAGCCGCGACCTTTTCACGGTCCTGATCGCGCGCGGAAACAACAATAATTGGCAGTTCCGACCATTCCCGGACTTTCCTGATCACGTCCATACCGTCGAAGTCAGGAAGGCCAAGGTCAAGGAGCATCAGGTCAACCGGCTGGAAGACGAGCAATGATAATGCGTCCTGCGCGTTGTCTGATGCCAGGACATTGAAACCATCCTGCTTGAGCGCATAGCAGATGAAGTGATTGATCTTTGCGTCGTCCTCGACGACCAGGATGAGCTCACTTCGCTTCTGTGTCATGTGGATCCTCCATTGGGAGTGAGAATATGAACTCCGCTCCATGACCATCCTGACGGTTTCTCGCTTCAATCCAGCCGCCGTGCGCTTCAACGATCGCCTTGCAGATTGTTAATCCAAGGCCTACGCCCCGGGCGGCGTCAGCCTGCCTTGCTGAAGCGAAATAAAACATTTGGAAGATATTTGGAAGATCATCTTTCAGGATTCCTGAGCCGCGGTCAGATACCGTGATGACAGCCATCTGATTCCCGCCGTCACGCCGCGCGGATACCCTGATTTCATCCCGGGGAGCTGTGTGCTTGACCGCGTTGTCCAGGAGATTGACAAGCACTTGCTCAATCAGCACGGGATCCATCCATATGAACAGGATCTGGTCAGGCATGTCAACATCGATCTCGCGGCCGGACAGTCGAACCACATGGTTGACTGCGCCGCCGATGACTTCTTCCACAGGGACCATCTGTCTGGATAGCGGCAGCGCGCCATCCTGCAGGCGCGTCAGGTTCAGGATGTTCTTTACCAATGAAAGCAGCCAGACTGATTCCTTATAGATGTCTTCCGCGAGTGCGTGCCGGGGATCGTCCGGTTCGGTCATGCCTTTCAGCATTTCCGCTGTGCCCATGATTGCGGCCAGCGGCGTTCGCAGATCATGTGAAATCGCGCGCAGAAGATTGCCGCGGTAACGTTCCTGTGCCGCCCCTTCTGTGGACTTTATACGGGCCTGAACACTGCGCAGCCTGTCCATCGCCAGCGCAGAGCTCTCGATCATTGAATTGAGCAATTGTTTCTTTGACTCGGTCAGCACAGTATTCCTGGGGATTCGAAGGACGCCCAGCATTTTGTCGTGTCCGTGGATTGACCAGTCGACGTATTTGTCCCCCTGAATATAAGATGAATGCATAATGCGCTGTTTTAGCCCCTCCGTTTCATCCCGCCCGAAGAGGACTTGTGTGCTGTCACTTGGATGGATATAAATGTTTTCAGGCTGTTCATCCTCACTGAAGCATAAGACCCCGGTATGGCAGCCAATCGCCTCGCTGACGGCATTGACCGCGGTGCTTGCCATCTCATAGATGTTCGCGGCATCATTCAACTGCTTTGTGAGACGGTAAAGCGCGTTTGTTTCCGATTCCCTTTCAAGCGCGTCAAGCGCGCTTTGCTTTTCCTTTGATGTCAGAGCGCAGGTGGTGATCGCGGTGATGGTCATGACTGAAAAGGTGATGAAGTAGGATGGATCGTTGACAGAGAGCGTATAATAAGGCTCTGTGAAAATGAAATTGAATATCATCGTCGCGGCAAGGGAAGCTATGATGCCGTACAGATAACCCTGTGTAAAACGCGCGGTCAGCAGCACTGACAGCAGATATATGATAACGATATTCACTTCATGAAACCCAATATGCCTGAAAAGCAAACCGACGCCTGTTGAGACGGCAATGAGCATGATCATGATCAGAACTTGACGGATAATACTATCTGAGCTCCTGGTTTTTGCTTTTTCCACCGATACCGCCGCCTTTCACCAGATGCATTATATCGCAAATGAGGTTTGCAAAAAAGGCGTGGCTATGCCCGGAGGACTGTTGTATGCAAAAAGGGAGGCAATGTTCGCCTCTGACTGTGATGGGTGAAGGTGAAGGGAGATCTTACTGAATCACGGAGCCTGATGACCGGCAATATGAAAATTGACAAGCTTCCATTATGGTGAAACAAACCAAACATTGTGAAATGAGAGCTCAAGTGATGAGGCAGTAAAAACCGCTTTGTTTATACCTCATTCATCATTGCCTGCAGGCGCGCGGCGGCCTGATGGTGGATGCGGTAGATATGCCGCAGTGAGAAATGGAGGACCTCGCTGATCTCCCCATAGGGAAGCAGGCTCAGGTAGCGCAGGGCGAGTACCTTGCGCATGGTTTCATCCGGCAGCGTCATCAGCAGCTGCTCGATCTCCCCGGAACGCCTTTGGCAGAGCCGGCGGTGCTTCCGGATATCCGATTGAAGGGCTTTTACGCGGCGCTGCCAGCGTTCAACGCCCTGCGTGCCCTTTGCCGCGTGGCAAAGGCACAGCGCCAGTTCGTGCTGGAAACTGTCCAGCTTGTTGGCAAGCTCGCCGTAGCTTTCCAGCGTTTCCCTCGCGTTCAAGCTGCTGGGCCCTTTCTCTCTTCTGCCAAGGCGCGCAGGGACTTCCTCTCTTCCTGCGTCATGCTGATTTCGCCGCGCAGCTTCCGGTTCAGCGCGCTGTAGCTCATGAACAGCTTTCGCGCCGCCTCCTTTCGGCTGATGCCGGCGAGGTTGAGCAGCGCCCTGAGCTCCTGCAGTTCCTCCAACATCTTTCCTCTCCTAAATAAGAACAAGTGTTCTATATATTTTGGAGTATAGGAGGGAAGCGGAACCCTGTCAACGCAAATCCGGCAAGTGTATCGTGCGGATGAAAAAGGGACGATTTCCGTTTTGAAAAAAGCGGCTGGCAGCGTTGACCGGCCTGGAATGCGGTGCTATGATGCGGCCGTGCGGGGCATTTATATCCTTTCTCACGGATGGATGCCAAACTGCCCGGCGTTCCAACGCATCCATTTGTTCGGCTTGTATAAAGAAAACGCCCTCAGGGGGGTTTATGGAGTTTCAGATCACAGGTCTTGACCGCAAGGAAGCGGCCGAGCTGGCAAAAAGACTGGAAGAATATGACAGTGAGCTGTTTCCCAACCCTGTTTCGCACGAACTGCGCATCGGCATCCGCGACGGGGAAAAGCTGATCGCAGGCGCGACCGGCTCCATGACCCCCTTTGGAATCCTGTATGTGGATACAGTATATGTCGATAAGGACTATCGGCATCACAAACTGGGCACCCTGCTGATGCTGGAGGTGGAGAAGGAGGCGCGGCGGCGCGGCGCGCTGCTCATCCGCCTGGACACCTTTTCCTGGCAGGGAAAGGATTTTTATCCCACGCTGGGTTATGAGAAAGTGGGCAGCTACGACGCCCCGGAGTTTGGCTTTTCTGAGTATTTCTACCTCAAGCGCCTGGGCGCGTCCAGCCCTGATGACCGGGAGGATGACCTCTCCTCCGAAGCGCGTTTGGAAGAGCGGGCATAAGCGGAATTCGCCTGATAAAGTTGGAAGGATCGCCCCAGCGCCCGGGGCGGTCCTTCCTGTCAGACCTGTTTATCTCCTGGGGCAGTTTTCACAGGGACAACGGGGGGCCGCTTCCTGCATCCGATTCCTCATGTGCCTGTTGAACCTGAAGAACTGCCGGGGATTGCTGTCACGGCGGAAACCCCGGCCAAAGCGCGGCTGCTGAGCATTTTTGCTATCTGTGGATCCTTCTTTCCCGTCCGCCGCGTTGCCGTTCATCCAGGCATTCCCCGGATTGCCGCGTCCGAGGCCTTCGCTTCCGCTGACCCGTTGCAGCGCGCTCAGGTGACGCTCGGAGGCCTTTTTCAGCAGCTGGAAGGCTTGGACACTGCCCTGAGGCAGGGTGGTGTCCGTGAGCAGTTGTTCATACAGCCCGATGTCATCCTGCTCCAGCTGCGCGGCCAGGGCGAGCGTTTCCTCCATTGTCGCGGGCACCGCGATATCCTTTGGCGTCACCGACAGGGCGATGCCATTGTTTTTGGCCACGCGCTCCAGCAGTTTGATGTGTGCCATTTCGGAGCGCAGAAGGCTTACAAAGGGCCGGGCGTTGGGGTAGGTATTCAACACGTCTTCATAGAAACCCCGGATATCCTGCTCATCCTGCATAGCCTGGTTAAGCGCGGCAGTCAGGCCGCTTTCTGCCGGTGTTTCCTCCGCTTTCGCGAAAGGCAGGGACAAGGTGAGCATCACGGCCAACACAAGGATTGCCAGTAATGTGCGTTTCATGTTCCTTCCTCCTTTTACTGAGGGAATGCCCTCAAGAACAGAATAGACAAAATATGTGTCCTTTTATTGACACCGGTATGAATATTATATGTCCTGGGATGCCGGCTCCCCCTGTTTCCTCGCCAGCGCGTACAGGTATCCATCGGTGTTGTTGCGGGCGGTGACCGCCATTGAATCAATGTCTATCCTTGTCATCAGGGCGGTCAGCACCGCCAGGCC
>DIWD01000050.1 GCA_002428405.1 bacterium UBA6115 | reverse complement strand
AGAGCCAGGGACTGACCTGGAGCCGCGTGCTGGTTCCCCTGTCCGGGAAAACCGGCTACATGATGACCCGCTATCTGACGCTCTACGGCCTGCCGGCCAACCCTGTTAAGACGGTGAGGCACCCGGCCGGGACCTATGTCAACCTGCGCACCAAGCCAAGCGTTGAAACCGGATCCGTTACCCTGCGCGTGCCGCATGGCAGCAGCGTGACCGTACTGGTCCCCGGGGGGGAGTGGGCGCAGGTCCGCTATAACAGCACAGAAGGATATATGATGGCGTATTTCCTGAAATAAAATAAATCCATGTCGCCTGAGGATGGCGCAGGAAGGAAGTGATCATGCTGAAAAGAAACCTGATCATCACGGTCTTTATTTTCTTGCTGCTGATAAATGCCGCGGCAGCGGCCGCTGAAGCGGGAAACGGACTGCGCCAGTACAGCAAGGCGGAAGGATACTGCTATCTCACCTTTGGCCGCTATCCCTATGATGAGGACGGGGGCGAGAGGCCCATTCTCTGGCGCGTTCTGGAAACGGCGGACGGCACGGCGTATCTGATCAGCGAGTATATCCTGGAGGTCAGCAGGCTGCATTCGCTTGCCTTTGGCTATCCCGGATGGGACAAGGCGGACCTGAATGCCTGGCTGCAGGCGGATTTCCTTGAAACGGCGTTTACACCGGAGGAGACCCTTGCGCTCAGGACCATTCCGGAATTGGGCCGGGCCAGCCTCCCCAGCTCTGAGGACCTGAAGAACGGGGATTTCGGCTTTGTCTCCGACCAAAGCCGCAGGGCTGTCGGCACCCCCTGGGCAGACAGCAGGGGCCTGTACTTCTACCGGCACAAGAACCACAGCCCCTACTGGACCCGGACGCAATCCGCCAAGGAGTTTGCCCACCGTTCGATCAAACTTGAGGGAAACATCGGCTACCTTGGCGTAACGGGGGATGATATGGGCGTTCGTCCGGTCATCTGGCTGGACATGGGCCTGATCCTTTTGGAGCAGGGAAGCGGTACGCTGTCGGACCCCTTTGTTGCGGTTCCGGCGGATTGACCGGACAGCCGCTGTTCCGTCGCCGGCATCGCATGCGTTTTTCGGGCTTTGGTGGTGCTTTGACTTTTAGAGTATGGTATCATAGTCCAAATACAACGAGGAGGGCGTGAAATGCGCAAAAGCGCTGCGCGGATCATCGCATTGTTCCTGGTTTTTTCCGCTTTTGCGGTTCATTCGGAGTCCATCACCCTGACGTTTGTCGGGGACACAAGCATCGGGGACGCTTTTCAGTACCGCAGCCATGAAACCAGTTACCACCAGGTGATCAGGGACAAAGGTATGGACTGGCCCTTCTCCCAGGTCAGGGAAGTGCTTCTGGCGGATGACCTGACGGTCGCGAACCTTGAAGGCTCCATGACCAGGCTGAGGAAGCATAAAGACGTCCGCTATCCCCTGGTGATCGACCCCTCCTTTACCGGGGTGTTGATTTCAGGGGGCATCGATATCGTGAACACCGCCAACAACCATGCGATGGATTTTATGCGGGAAGGGTATGAGGAAACCCTGGCCACGCTGGACAAGGCGGGAATCGCCCATTTCGGCACCCTGAGCCCGCCCTCCGTCACCAAAGCGGACAAGGCGGAAATCGTTGAGATCAAGGGCATTAAAATCGGGTTTATCGGATACACTTATCCGCAGAACGAGGACCTGAAGAGGATTGAGACCGCCTGCAAAGCGCTGAGGGAACAGGGATGCGCCCTGGTCATCCTGAGCCTGCACTGGGGGCGCGAGACACACATGAAACCCAATTCCGCCCAGACAAGCTTCGCGAAAAAGGCATTGGACGCGGGCGCTGACCTGATTTTCGGGCACCATCCCCATGTCGTCCAGCCGATTGCGCTGTACAAGAGCAAGCCTGTGCTTTTCAGTACCGGTAACTTTACCTTTGGAACCATGAGCCATGTGGATCGCTCAACAGGGATGTTTCAGGTCGTTTATCAGCTGGAACCTTCCGGGCCTGTGCTGTCAGGCATCAAGGTGATTCCATGCCTGACCTCAGGCACAGGGGACTTTAGGCCCATGCCGGTGACGGATGAGAAGGAGCGCCGGGTGATCTTCGGCAAGCTCAGCTTTAAAACCCCTCCGATAGGTTTTACTGCGCTTCCTGAGAGCTTTCTTCTCACTGGCGAGGCAAACTTTCTTCAATAGACGGTTTTTGGCAAGCCCCTCACTCCGGTAAGCCTGTCCGGCCGGATGGGCAGCTGAGACCGGGGGCGGTTTTATGCAATATTTCCTGCCTTGAAAGGAGTTTCCATGTCCCTAAAACGGCTGTGTGCCCTGCTGATTTTGATCTCTCTGTTTCCCTTTGCGGCTCCGGCTGAAACTGTCCTGCGCGGTTATTCTGAAATGGATGGACCTGTCTGGGCGGTTTTTGGTATGTATCCGGCGGATGAGTCCGGGGACGCCGCGCCTGTGCTCTGGCGGGTGCTCTCAAGCGGTGACGGTCATGCGCTGCTGATGAGTGAATGGATCCTGGATGTCCAGCCTGCCCATCAGGGAGATACCTACCAGGGCTTTGAAACCTCCACGCTGTCCGCCTGGCTGAAGGGGGAGTTTGCTCAGCGCGCCTTCAGCGATGAAGAGCAGGCGGCGCTTGTTCACAAGGAGGGACAGCCGGACATCTCTCTGCCTTCGGCCGCGACACTGCGCGATGAGTCCCTGGGATTTTTGCGAAACGCCGACCGTCAGGCCGTTGGCACCTCATATGCCGTCTCAAAAGGGCTTGAGGTATATGGAAAGGCTGAAGCCAGTTATTGGATCGCGGACAAGGCCCAGAGTATGCAGGGCGCTCAGCGCCGGGTGATCAAAAACGGCGGAATGGGCTATATCCGCGCGGATGCGGGGAACATTGGCGTACGTCCCCTTATCAGTCTGGACCTAAGCCGGGTCATCGTGCTGTCCGGCAGCGGGGAAAAGGATGATCCCTTTGTCATCATGCAGGACGGAAGGCCGCGGCCCACGCCGAGCCCAAGCCCTGTCCCGACAGCGGTTCCGACGATGAAGCCCACCGGCGGTATCTCCACAGAGGGATTTCCGCCCCTGACGCAGGAAGGCTTCCTTCCCGAAAATGAGCCGGAGTATGTCTTCATTGACGCGGAAAACGGCGTATGGCGCTACGCTTCCGGGGACCTGCGCATTGTGATCGAGAAAATGCAGGATGACAAGCTGAAAACCAGTTTTCTGATTGCGCAGATTTTTCTCAGGCAGGGCGCAGAAGGATTCCGCATGGTTCCGTATAGTCCTGGTAATCTGACGGTCAACAGGGATCTGTACAAAGAAAAACCGGCAGTAATCGCCCAGAACAATCACCTGGTGTTCTCCATGGATGGGGATTATTTCATTTACCGTGTCAGCCGCGCGATCACCGAGGGGACCAGTTATCCGATCGGGATCGTGATCCGGGGTGGCGAGATTCTGATCGACAGTCAGCCCAGACCGGGCAGGCAGGCGTATCCGCCGCTGGATCTGCTGGCGCTTTATCCCGGCGGCATGATGCAGGTTTTCACGGCAAACGAAAAGACCGCACTGGAGCTGCTGGATTCGGGCGCTCGGGACGTCCTGTCCTTCGGGCCCATCCTCATCCGTGACGGCAAGCTGAACCAGTTCCATGAGAGGCTGGGCAATACTCTGCAGCCGCGGGCGGCCATCGGCATGGTTTCCCCGGGGTACTATCTGGCGGTCATCGCCGAAGGCCGCATCAAAACCAGCCGCGGCATCTCTGTGCGCCAGCTGGGCGAAATGATGATGGACCTTGGCTGCACACTGGCATTTAACCTTGACGGGGGCTGGACCAGCGCCATGGTCTTCATGGGCAGGCAGCTGAACCAACTGGACAGCACCGGCGTCAAAAACAATGCCCGGACCCAGAATGAGATCATGGGCATCGGGTACACAGAGGCCTTTGGCGAAGCTGCCGTGCCGTAAACCGTCTTCCTGACCGGATCGTTTTTTTACTGGCCCTAAAGAAAGCACAAAATCCCGAATAGTAAACGGCCCCTGCCCGATCGGGCAGGGGCCGCTGGTTTGTTCAAAGAGATCAGTTGGTCAGATTGTAGATTTCAATGGCTGAATTGATCTCGCCGGCCAGGTTGGTGACCGTTTCCGCTACGCTCAATTCGCCGCTGACCAGGCGCTCGGTGTAGGTTTCAACCAGTGCGCGCGCTTCGGGGAATACGCTGAGCAGGGAGCCGACAAACTGCGGGGATGTTGCGTGCAGCTGTTCAATGGCGGTGCCGAACTGCGGATACAGCGCCAGGTTCGCCTTGAAGGCCTCCAGCTCATGGGTGGCCACTGTAATGGGGAAGTAGCCGGTCTGCGCGTTCCAGAAGGCCTGGATATCCGGAGAGATCATGTGCTTGATAAACTCCCAGGCGGCATTCTGCTTGGCGTCGTTGCCGGAGGCCAGCATCCACAGGGAGCCGCCGCCGATGGATACGCCGCCCTGATCATCCGGGTTGATGTTGGGGAAAAAGCCGGTGCCGATCTCAAAACTCTCGCCAACATTGGTCAGCAGGGATTTGAGGGCGGCTGTGGATTCCAGCGTGATGGCAATCTGGCCGGAGATGAAGGCGGCTTTCGCGTCGTTGTTGCCGCGGTTGAGGTAGGTGATAACGCCGCCGTCAAGCAAGCGCTTCCAGACGTTGAACACGGCTTCCGCTCCGCCGCTCTGATCAAACACCACTTTGGTGGCTGCGGCTTCGCGGCCGTTGCCGTTATCTACATAATGCTTGGCCATTTTGCCTTGCCACTGCTCAAAGAACCAGCCATAGTTGCCCATGCCGAAGCCGTAGCGGGTCACTTTGCCGTCGGCATCCTTGGTCATGAGCTTTTCGGCCATTTCGACGATCTCGTCAAAGTTCTTCGGCGGGGTGTTCGGGTCAAGGCCCACTTCTGCGAAGGCGGTCTTATTGTAATAAAGCAGGGGGGTGGAGGAGTTGAAGGGCATGGAGTAGAGTTTGCCGTCAACGGTGTAATAAGCGGCGATGTTGGGTTCGATCTGGGTGATGTCGTAGCCTTCCGCGTCGATCATCTCCTGGATGGGTTTCGCCCAGCCGGAGTCGATCATGAAGCGGGTGCCGATGTCATAGATCTGCACCACGTCGCAGGGCAGTGAGCTCATGCCGGCGGCCTTGATCTTGTTGATTGCGTCGTCATAGGAGCCCTGGTATTCAACATTGACCTTGATTTTGCCCTCATTAGCGGTATTGAAATCTTCAACCATCTTCGAGATGGCCTCTCCATTGGCGCCGCCCATGGAGTGCCAGAAGGTGATTTCAACAGGTGCTTCCCCGGCAAAAGCCGCGCTCAGGCTGAGCGTCAGGCATAGCGCCAGGATCAGGGACAGGATTTTACGCATAGTTTGTTTCCCCTTTCGAGTCATATTTTGAAACACCCCGCAAACCGGGGTGGTTTCAGCTTATCCTTTGACCGCGCCGGCCATCAGGCCGTTGATCAGCTGCTTTTGCATGAAGATGAAGATGGAAAGCGACGGCACGATAACAATGACAACCCCGGCCATCATCAGGCCAAGGGACTCAGCGTCAATGTCATACAGCATGCTGATGCCGATCTGTACCGTGCGGTAGTTGGAGGAATTGGTGACCAGCAGCGGCCACATGTACTGATTCCATGTGTTCAGGAATACATATGCTCCCAGGGCCCCAAGGGCGGGGCGGGAAAGCGGCACCACGATGGATGCCATGAAACGCGGGTTGCTGCACCCGTCGATCCTCGCCGCCTCATGCAGCTCCTTTGCAAATGTCAGGTAATTCTGCCTCAGCAGGAAAATGCCCAT
The DNA here is from genome assembly GCA_002428405.1 of bacterium UBA6115. Next base: position 23,425 of record DIWD01000050.1, on the reverse strand, counting down.
GGCGCTGGTCAGGTAGGGGATGATGAGCGCCCTGTAACTGTCAAGCCAGCCCCAGCGGCTGACGGTGAGGTAGTTGGCGATGATGGTGGCCTCGCCCGGCACCATCATTGTGGCCAGCACCAGAAGGAACAGGACCTTGCGTCCCTTGAAATCCAGGAACGCGAAAGCGAAGGCGGCCAATGAGCAGGTAAGCATCTGCCCCAGCATGACCGCGGTGGATACGATGAAGGAGTTACGGATAAAGGTGGTGAACGAATAAGCGGGATTGGTGAAGGCCTTAACGTAGTTGTTCAGGTTGATGGAGGAAGGGATCAGCATGCTTTTGTAAATCTCACTGGCCGGCATCACGCTGATGAGCAGGGTGTAGATCAGGGGCGCGAGGATGATCAGCAGAACGGGCAGGTTGAGCAGCAGATTGAGAAAACCTTTGGCCTGTCTTTTGTGAACGAGCGCAGTCATCAGTAGTTGACGCTCCTTTTCTCAAAGCTGAACTGGATGAGGGTAATGACCAGCACGATCACGAACAGGATGATGGAGCGCGCCGCGGCGGTGCCGAAGCGGAAGTTGAAGAAGGCGTCGCGGTAGATGGCATAGACGATGACGTTGGTGACATCACCCGGCCCGCCCTGGGTCAGCAGGCGGATTTGGCTGAAGGACTGGAAGGCGCCGATGATGTTGATGATGATTTGGAAAAAGAGCGTCGGGGAGATGGAGGGCAGGGTGATCCTGAATAGCTTTTGCCAGTAGTTCGCCCCGTCGATGGAAGCGCTTTCATATAGCTCTTCCGGCACATTTCGCAGTCCCGCGCTGATAAAGATAAAGTTGATGCCTGAGGCCAGCCAGATAGTAAGGATGGACACGGAAATCAACGCCCAGCGCGGGTCCCCCGTCCAGTTGATCTGGGTGCCGAAGAGGATATTGAGCAAGCCGTTGGTGGGGTGCAGGATCATGCGGAAAGCCATCGAGGCCGCCGCGCTGGCGATGGCCACCGGCATGGCGTAGGAAGCGCTGGCAAATGTAACGCCCGGATACTTTTTGGCTGTAAGCAGGCTGGTGGTCAGACCCATGAGAAGTCCGCCAAAGGCCACGATGAGCACAAACTGGAAAGTGACCCCCACGCTGGCCCAGAACTGAGAGCTGGTAAACAGATCCGTATAGTTGCGCAGAGCCCAGAACACTTTTGCCTGGCCCAGTTTATCCGTCAGGAAAAAGCTCAGGTAAATGGTGCGCACAAAGGGATAAAACAGGAAGAAACCAAAGACGGTGAAGGCAGGGAGCAGGAACAGATAGGCCTCAATATGGGTATAAAGATTCTTCTTTTTTCTGTGTGTGATGGGGGTTCCCTGCAGTTTCCGGGCGCTGGTGACGCTCATCAATGGCCCTCCCATGGCATGGATCTAATTGTTTAACTGTACACGTTGGTCTGATTTTACCATATCAGGCAGGAAAACACAAGGTTTTTGCCCGTGCTGCCTTCCTGTTTTTGCGAGTCAGACTTTGGGTTTCGGATCACTGCTTCCGCCTGAGGTCCATCTTAAGGATATCAAAAAAGGGTTGGAAAATGATATCCGCCAACCCTAAATCCTTGTGAAATCAATGTAAAATCCTGCTTCGGAGGTCTAATCTTCAGGTATCCCTGTTATTATTGCTCCTCCCGGTAGGCCTTGATCAGCGCCTGAGTGCCCAGGTTGCCCAGGCCGTTTTCTTCCATCCTGACATAGGTTTTCAGTGTTTTTTTCATGATGGGCAGTTTCAGGCCCTTCCCCTTTGCTTCTTCCAGGGCGATGCGCAGATCCTTGACAAAATGTTTGATATAAAAGCCTAGAGCGGTATCCCCGGAGACCATCTTCGCGCCGTTGGTGCTCAACTGCCAGGAGCCCGCTGAACCGGTGGAGATGGTATCCATCAACCTGTTTAAGTCCAGCCCGTTGACCTCGGCGTAGCGGATGGCCTCAGCCACGCCGGACACGGCGCCTGCGATGGCGATCTGGTTGGCCATCTTGGTGTGCTGCCCGCTGCCGTCAGGGCCCTCATATACGATGTTCCTGCCCATGAGCTGGAACAGCGGCAGGGCGGCGGTGAAATCCTCCTCATCGCCCCCGGCCATGACGGTAAGGGCAGCATCCCTGGCGCCGGTATCCCCGCCGGACACCGGCGCGTCCAGCGGGCGCAGCCCGCGCTTCCGGGCAAGCCCTGCGATGTGCCGCCACAGCGCGGGGCTGGTGGTGGTCATGTCAATCACCAGCGCGTTTTCCTTTGCGCTATCCAGGACGCCGCCCTGGCTGAGGTAGACCTCCTCTACATCCTTGGGAAAGCCCACCATGGTGATGACGGCGTCACAATCCGCCACGCAGCCCATGACACTGTCAAACAGCTGCGCGCCTTCCTCAACCAGCGGTGCGGCCTTTTCTGCCGTGCGGGTGTAAACTTTCAAGCTATGCCCGCCTTTCAACAGATTACGCGCCATGGAAATGCCCATGACGCCGATGCCGATAAACGCGATGGTCATGATTCTTCCTCCGTTTGCATTAGGTTTTCAGGTCTGTCTCCGGGAAAGCCGGGATCAAACACCCGGCCGCCGGCCGCCTTGCCCTCCGGTTCGCTGATTTCGCCGGAGCGGTAAGCGGCAATCAGCGCCTGCAGGTCATCGATCTGACGGGCCATGTCTTTACCCGCGTCCGTTTCCGCCACGGACTGGCGGTAAGGCAGCCTTTCGACCACCTGCAGGATGGGGCTGTCAAAAAGCTCGCTCTCCAGGTCATCCCATACCGGGTGCTGGGCAAGGGCGAAGGAATGGGAATTGTAGATCAGGGTATAGCCGCCAATGCCGGTGGTTCCCTGGTAAGCCTTTGAGATGCCCCCGTCGATCATAAACAGGCGGCCGCCGCCCTTGATGGGGCTCTCGCCCTGCTTCAGCTTGACCGGGACATGCCCGTTGACGATGTGGCCTTTTTCCGGGTCCATTCCGAAGGCGGAGAGGATTTTCTGACAGGCTTTCTCCCCCTCAACATGCCGGTAATAGGCGTTCATGACCTCCTGATGGGTGGCTTTGTCAGAAAGGAGAGCGCGCTCAAAAGTGGCCATGCGGTCTTTTCCAAAGACGGGTGACACAGGGCCGCACCAGAGATACCAGAGGAAGTCCCGCGCGGCAACCTGCTTTGGGCTGTCATACTCGGCAAAGAATGCCTGGCGCACCTTCGCGTCGATCCACTCAAACAGCGTCGCGCCGCTTAAGGTCCTGCCGTCAAACTCAACCCGGGTGAATTCCCCGTCCCCGTCCATCGGCACACACCCATGGTAGAGCAGGAGACCATTATGCTTCAAATACAGGCTTCCGTGGCTGAGTAGAAAGCGCATATGCTCCTGCAGCCGGCTGCCGTGGCGGAAGGAGGCGGTGAGCGACTTCATCAGCTCTTCCTCGCCCTGCGAGAGCATGAGGGGGTCTTTGGGGTCCACGGTGGGGAAATGGCTGTCCCTGAGCGGGTACTCCCTGTCCCCGATGCGGACTGTGCCCCTTGTGAAGTCTGTCCGGCTGAACAGGTCGCGGTCCGCCATGCCGTATTCGGGCCTTCTCCTGATCAACTGACCTTCCAGTTTAAACTGGATGACCGCCATGGCTTTCTGCATCTTCGCGCCCAGGTCTGCTTCCACCGTGTCAAAGAGATTGATGTTGAACTCGTCCTTGGGCCGGAAGGCCAGACAGGGATCATCCTTGTACGCTGCCTCCGCAAAGGTTGACAGAGGGCGCAGGTTGATACCATAGCCGTCTTCCAGAAGGTCGAAGGTGTTGTAACTGATTCCCTGGCGCACGACACTGGCGATCAGGGCGGGATTGCCCAATGCCGCGCCCAGCCAGTGCATGTCGTGGTTGCCCCAGATGATATCCGTTTCCGGAAAGGCGATGAGCTCATCCATGATGAGGTCCGGGTGGGCGCCACGGTCAAAGATATCGCCGATGATGTGCAGCCGGGCAACGCAAAGCTTGCGGATGACATCGCACAGGGCGCTGATGAAGGCGCCCGCGATGCCGGTTTCCAGAATCGCGCGGATCACCGCGTAGTGATAATTCAGACGGCTTTCATCCTCATCTTTATAGCAAAGCTCGTCGATCGCGCCGCGGAAATCTTCCGGAATCATCTTTCGGGTCATGGAACGGGTGTACTTGGCGGACACGGCTTTGAACACGGCAATCAGGCGCGTAATGCTTTGCCGGTACCATTCCTCGCTCAGAGTGCCTTCCTTCTGTTTCCTTCTGAGCATGGCCTCCGGCTCGTAGACCAGCTGGGCCAGCCTGTCGCGTTCTTCCAGGCTGAGCGCGGAGGCGAACAGCGTCTCTATCTTGTCCCGGATAGTGCCGGACGCGCTTTTAAGCATGCGCAGGAAGCCTCTGTGCTCGCCGTGCAGGTCTGAAAAGAAGTATTCCGTGCCCTTGGGCAGCCGCATCCAGGTTTTCAGGCTGACAATCCTCGCCGCCGCTGCTTTCCGGGATGGATATTCCTTGGCCAGCTGGCGCAGAAAGCGCCGGCGCATGTCCGTCTGCGGCTGTGAGGATGGCATCACCATGTGCGACCTCCTTTGTTCCGCGAAGAGAACGGCTGGGTTGAACTGATCATATTGTAGCGTATGCGGATAGTCGGGGCAAGGGAACCGGCGCGGTCCTGGCGCTTATCTGCAGGCGGCAACCCCAACACATCATCAACACCCTGGGGATGACGCGTTTGCACAATTCCTTGAAAATGAAGCTGTTTCATGGTATAAATAATCAGAAAGCAATAGATGCCGATCCTTATGAGAGGATGACAACCTGAGAGGAGAATGCTGATGAAAAGCAAGCTGGTTATCCTGCTGCTCCTGCTGGGCATACTCGTTCTTCCGCTTTTATCCGCCAACGCGGGAGTGAGCCTGGATTATTTCGGGACAGCGCGGTTTGATAGGAGTTACCCCGTATATACCGGACCGGGGGAATATTACAGCCGCTCCAACAACGGAAAGGCAACTTACGGCGCGGGCGGTGTCGCCCGTATTTACGGGGCTGTGTGCGGCTGGCTGATGATCGGGTATGAGCTGGGAAGCGGGGATTACCGCATCGGCTATATCACCGACAATGCCGCAAGCACGATGTATGACCTGAAGGGAAGCTATGGCTGGCTTGATTTCACAGGCTATTCCACGACCGCATCCAAAAACTTCACCCTCACGGATGATCCCATCATCAAAAACAAGCCGATCCTGGATATCAGCCCGGGGACGGCGGTGACCGTTCTGGGTAGTATGGGCACAGCTTGGACCTATGTTGAGGTGATGGGCCCCAGTTATCCCATGCGCGGCTTTATCCGCAATTTCAGCGGCGGTTCCCTTCCTCCCCAGGAGCCCGAACAGCCTGTTCAGGCGCCGAATACCTACTATCACGATTACGGCAAGGGGGAGTATCTTCCCTCCTTCCAGCATGTCCGCCTGGAACGCAGCTATGAAGTCTATTCCGGACCGGGCGTGCATTATCACCGGGCGAATCAGGGCAAGGCGGTCGTCGGCGGCGGTGTCATCCGCCTCTACGGCGCTGAAAACGACTGGGCCTTGATCGGTTATGAGCTCAACAACGGCGATTACCGCCTGGGCTATATCCCCCTGAGCGCCATTCCCCAACTGGGCCTGCAGATTCCCTATCTCGACCTGCAAAGCTACAGCATCACTGTTCACGACAGGGCTTCGCTGACGGATGACATTGTCATGAGCAACGGAACGGTCATCATCATCCCCGCGGGCACGAGCGTGACTTTCCTGGGCCGTGTGGGCACCGAATGGGTCTATATCCAGACCATGACGACCAGCTATATGATCCGCGGTTTTGTGCGCGCGAGCAAGGTGTACTGATTTTCATAGGACATAGCCCTCTGAGTCAGACTGCACCGCTTGACAGAGATAGCGAAGGACTGTGTTCCACTTAAGTGATGAAGCCTTCGCAGTCGCTTTGTTGATAAGTAAAAGAGACCGTAGTAAGGTCTCTTTTGCGTTTTTCATGCTGATTCACCGTCTGTCAGACAGGATTTAAGGCTTCCTCAATGCATCCTGAGAGTACAGCAGGGTCTGTGTTTCCCTTCCGGCGATGCCGTCTTCCTTCAGCCCGTTGTTCGCCTGGAAGGCTTTGACCGCGGCTTCTGTCCCGGAACCGAAATCCCCGTCGTTGCTGCCCGCGCTGAGGTAGCCCAGCTCAATCAGCTTCAGCTGCAGCCGGACCACGTCCTCGCCTTTGCTGCCTTTTTTCAGGCTGACAATGGTTTCAGGCGGCGGCAAGGGAGAAGGCGTCGGCGTAGGCGTGGGCACCGGCGTGGGGGTCGGAACAGGCGAAGGCGTGGGGGTTGGCGTAGGCAGCGTTTCCAGCGCGTCTATCACTGTGGCAAAGGTGGGCTCCGGCGTGGGGGTAGGCTGGAGCGCCGCGGGGCCGCCGGGACGATAGAAGAGGAAGAAAAGCGCTGCCGCGAGCAGGATGATCAGGAGGGAAAACAGCAGGATGCGCCGCTGTGCCGCGTTCATGGGCTGCTTTTGCTGCATAGCGTTTCCTTTCTTTTTCTTCCGATGTGCGGTATCCGCAGGCCACTCTTCAGGCGCTGGCGCCCTCAAGCAGTTTCTTCTGCATATCAACGGCAAGGGCCTGGATGACCGGGTCCAGGTCGCCGTCCATGATCAGGTCGATCTGGTAGAGTGTAAGACCGATCCGGTGGTCGGTGACCCGGCCCTGGGGGAAGTTGTAGGTGCGGATGCGCTCGCTGCGGTCGCCCGTCCCCACCTGGCCGCGGCGGTTGTCCGCGTAGGCCTGGCCGCGCCGGGCGTGCATCAGGTCGTACAGGCGGAGCTTGAGCACTTTCATGGCTTGCTCGCGGTTCTTGATCTGGCTCTTCTCGTTCTGGCAGGTGATGACCAGGCCGGTTGGAAGGTGGGTGATCCGAACGGCCGAGTCGGTGGTGTTGACGCTTTGCCCGCCGTGGCCGGAGGAGCGGTAGACATCGATGCGCAGGTCAGCCGGGCTGATTTCGACCTCCACATCCTCCCAGACGGGCAGCACGGCCACGGTCGCGGTGCTGGTGTGGATACGGCCCGCGTTTTCCGTCGCGGGCACCCGCTGCACCCGGTGCACGCCGCTTTCATACTTCATCCTGCTGAATGCGCCGCGTCCGCTCAGTGTGAAGACCGCTTCCCTGACGCCGCCCAAATCGTTCTCATTCACGCTCATCAGGGACACATCGAAGCCATGCCGCTCTGCGTAGCGGGAATACATGCGCAGCAGCAGCGCTCCGAACAGGGCCGCCTCGTCACCGCCCGCGCCCGCGCGGATCTCCATCACCACGTCACGCTCATCGTCTTCGTCCCTGGGCAGCATCAAAAGGCGCAGTTCCCGGGAGAGCGTTTCCTTTTCCTTTTCCAGTGCTGACAGTTCTTCCTCTGCCATCCCGCGCATCTCCGGGTGTGTGAGCAGTTCGCGCGCGGACGCGGCATCCCGCTGGAGCGCTTCGTACCGGTCCCAGGCCTTCAGCATGGGTTCAAGCCCGGCCATCTCTTTCATCACAGCCTGAAAGTGGGGCTGGTCGGAGAAGATGTCCGGCTGGGCTGCCGCTACGGACAGCTCTTCATATCGCGCACGCATGCGTGTAAAATGCTCTTTCATGCCTTCAGTGTACACCGTTTCCAAGTCTTGTTTCAAGTACGCGCGTCCGTCCGGCCAGGTCAGGGAATAAGGCTGGTTTTTGGTAATCCCTATCGAGCAAGGCGCAGACAGCCTCTGCCTCCCCGTCGCCTATCTCCAAAAGGAGGATCCCGCCGGGATTGAGGTGATTTTTCGCTTCCCTCAGGATCCGCCGGTAAAACTCCAGGCCGTCAGGGCCGCCGTCAAGCGCCAGAAGGGGTTCCCAGCGAACCTCAGGCTGCAGCCCCTGCAGGTCCGGCGAGGGAATATAGGGCGGATTGCTGAGGATCAGGTCAAACGCCTGTTCCTTGAAAGGTTGAAACAAATCGCCCAGCAGGACGCGGACATCGGCCTTCAATAACGCGGCGTTTTTTTTGGCCAGGGAAACAGCGTCCCCTGACAGGTCGCTCAGCCAGACTTTTTCGCCGGGGAAGGCCAGCTTCAGGCTGATGCCAAGGCAGCCTGTCCCGCAGCACAGATCCAGAATGCGAAAACCTGGCTGGACATGCCCGATAGCGCGCTCGCACAGGGCTTCTGTGTCCGCGCGGGGAATCAGCACGCCTTTTTGTGTGAGGAACTCATGCCCCATAAAGTGTGCGCTGCCCAGAATATACTGAAGGGGTTCCCGGTTCTCCCTCCGGGAGACCCACGCAAAAAAGCGCGCCTGCGCTTCTTCACCCAACAATCGATCAGTCTGTAAAAGCAATTTCAAACGGGGAAGATCCGACACGTCAGCCAACAGCCATTCGGCATCCAGCCGGGCGTCCGGCACACCGGCTGCTTTGAGGCGCAGTTCAGCCTCCTGCAAGGCTTCCCGCGCGGTCAAGCGTTCCCGACCGCCGTCTTGGGCAGGATGACGCAGCCGTTTTCTGTTTTTTCGCCCTCAGGCAATCCGTTCAGCGCGGCGGAGAGCGCGGCGATGGCCACTTCCAGCATCTCATCGGTGGGGGGCTTGGTGGTCAGCCGCTGCAGCTGCATCCCCGGCCAGCGCAACGCGCGGGTGAGCGGGCTGTTCGCGTGGGCCAGGCCTTTGAGCGCCTCATAGCCGATGCCGGCGACTACCGGCAGGAACACCAGACGTGAGATCACGCGCACCAGGTAGTTCGTCCCCATGTCAAAGCCGGAGACCAGTAGAATGATCTCATCCATGACTGAATAGAACAGGATCGAGAGGATAAAGGTCAGCAGCAGGAAGCTGGTCCCGCAGCGCGGGTGCAGGGTGGTGTATTTCTGGGCGTTTTCCGGCGTCAGCGGCAATTCTGCCTCATGGTTATAGACCGCCTTGTGCTCCGCGCCGTGGTACTGGAAGGTTCGCCGCATGTCCGGCATCAGGCCGACCAGGTACAGGTAGGCCATCAGGATAAGGATGCGGATGGACCCGCTGAGAAGGTTCACCGCGAACAGGGACCAGCCTGCTTTGCGCAGCGCGACAGTCGGGAGATTGGGCAGCAGCACGAACAGCCCCAGGGACAGCGCCAGCGCCATCACCATCGCCAGGCCCATCAGCACCTTGTCCGCGCCCTTTCCCAGCTTTTTGGAAAGCCAGGCTTCAAACCGGGACGGCTTTTCGCTTTCCAGCGCGCCGGTCATGTCCGCGCTCTGCTGGAGCACTTTCATCCCCAGTTTCATCATCAGCACCATGTTGACGGAGCCGCGCAGAAAAGGCTTGCCCATCCAGCTGTGCTTTTTAGCCGGGGAGGCGTAGGATTCCCGCTTGACGAGGATATCGCCGTTGGGCTTGCGCACCGCCACCGCTATAGCGTCCGGCGCTTTCATCATCACACCGTCCAATACCGCCTGCCCGCCGATGTCCGGCCTGCGGGCGGGTTTTTCCGTTTCTATGGAATGGATCAAATCTGCCTCCTCTGCCTTCACCTGCTGAAGGATTTTCTGTCAATGGTATATACCCTTAGGGGAGAGTGGTCAATGTTTATATCAGATCCGAAACGATAAAAGCGTCCTGCGGCGGACGCTTTTAAAGACAAAACAGAAGATCAGCCCTGTTTTTCGTAGCGCTTCTTGAAACGGTCCACGCGTCCGCCTGTGTCTATCAGCTTCTGCTTGCCGGTAAAGAAAGGATGGCACTTGGAGCAAATGTCCACACGCATCTCTTTCCTGACAGAACCGGTCTCGAATGATTCGCCGCACACGCAGCGAACCGTGGCCACGGTGTATTTTGGATGGATATCCTTCTTCATGATTTCACCTCTTTTGCGCTTATATCCCGGATTCATGGCGCGCAACCATGAGCCGCAAACGGCATGATACCACTCCTGAAGACTAAAAGCAAGCAGAATGTTTCTGTTCCCGCTTTTCGGCTGCGGCGTTCAATCCATGATAACTTCCAGGGACCTGAGGAAGGAGACATGGGCAGGGCTTTTGCTGCTGAAGCCCACAACGCCCTGCTCGTTCCCGTTGTAGTCGACAACCAGGTTCATGTACAGCAGCACTCTTGTATCCCCGGTCAGGTCGCCAATCACGCTGATTGGCTTGCCAAAGGGGAGGGCGGAGGATAAGAGCCCGCTTGTTTCAACCTCGGTCACGGAATCAAGGCTCGGGAAGAGGGTCATGAACTCGCTTTTCACAAACACCCCTTCTGCGGCCATATAGGTGATCGTGACGTTTCCGCCTGTGATGCTGACTTTCACCAGGCCGATCTGGAACAGGTTCGAGGCGATCAGGGGGATGATCTGCTCACCGTCCTGTGACAGGTCCAGGGGAGTAAACATATACCATTTTTCAGTCAGCGCCGGTCTTAGGTCGCGGAAGCGGAATCCCTCCGAACAGGCGGTGTTGTCCCGGTAAAAATAGCTCTTTCCAGGGACAGGCGTTGGCATCGGCGCGGGGGTCACGGCAGGCGTTGCAAGGGGGGGCAATGCGGAGGATGCCGCGGGATCCGGCACTGCGGGCGCTGTCGGTTCCGGGGCGGGGTCCGGATATGGGGTGGCAGGCGTGATATCAAAGATGGTCACACGGCCGCCTGCATTATTGATGTTGACCGTTTTGGAGGTGAAGGCCTGGTATCCGCTGACGTCTTTTACCGAAAGATCCAGCCTGTACGTGCCGGATCCCAGATATCGAAACGGCAGCAGTTTTTCCCCTCCGCTGGAATAACTGGTTCTGAACACCTCCACGCCGTTCTGATGCAGCGCGATGCTGTAGTCATATGGGCCGACCCCTCCGGACGCGCCCAGGTTGAACTTCAGCCCGTTGACGGTCCCCTTATCGGCATCCTGGGTATAGGTGAGGATGTCATAAATCATCGCCGAGAGCGGTTCGATCAAGGCAAAGCCTGTTGATGCGGCTGTCAAGGACAGGCAGCAGAGCAGAAAGAACACAAGGGCTTTGCGGGGAATTGCCGCGAACCCTTTCCGACGTCGCTTCCATGCCTGTTTGCTGCCGCAGGTTATGTACAAGTGTCCCGCGCGTCCTCCTGTTCCGGTCCCTGCTTTCCTTCGCGGCAGTCAGCCGGGAAGGCGCCCTTCTTTTTAACAGGGCTAATACTCAGGAGCCGTTTTCGCCCCCGCTGTGCGTTCGGGCTTCTTCCGGCAGGCGCATCATCAGCGAACGAAAACAGCGGATTCAATATATTCAAAGTATACAACAGACCCATTCGCAATGCAAACAGAGGGATTACAGGGATCACGTCAGGATGCTGCGGGTACGGCGGGCACCCTTCTTTATAGCGGGGGAGAGGACCCGCGGCTCAGGTCTTCACCGGATTCCTCTCCACCAGGTATTCCCCGATCCGCCCGGCTGCGCGAAGGACGTCCGCCCGGCTTACGTCATGGTGGGTGACGAAGCGGTAATGCCCGTCAGGCGCGTTGTTGATCAGCACGCCCCGCTCCATAAGAAACGCAGTCAGGCCCGTGTCATCCCAGCCGGGTCCGTCAATATGGGCAAAGACCATGTTGGTCTGTACCGTTTTGGGGTTGACCGCTACCTGCGGCAGAGCGGAGAGCGCTTCGGCCAGCGCGCGGGCATTGGCATGGTCTTCCCCCAGCCTTTTGGTCATTTCCCTGAGCGAAATCAGCCCGCAGGCGGCCAGCACACCGGCCTGGCGGAGGCCTCCGCCCAGTACCTTGCGGTTGCGCCGCGCCTTGATGATGAAATCCTTCGTGCCTGCCAGCATCGAGCCGACCGGGGCGCACAGGCCCTTGGACAGGCAGAACATGACTGAATCGCAGCCCTTGACAATTTCCTTTGCGTCTTCGCCCAGCGCCAGCGCCGCGTTGAACAGCCGCGCGCCGTCCAGGTGCACCTTCAGCCCGTGTGCGTGCGCGGCCCTGATGGCGCCTTCCATGTGGGGCAGCGGGACTACGGTGCCGTCAGACATCGGGTTTTCCAGGCAAAGGAGGCTGGAGGCAGGGTGGTGCAGGTTGCCCGGCTCTCGCAGAAGGCGCATGACGACCTCCGCGCCAATAGGGCCCTGCTCCGTGTCCGCCGTCATCGCGGATACACTGGACAGGCGCGCGTAGGCGCCGGCCTCATGCTGGATGATATGGCTCTGCAGTCCGGCGATGATCTCTTCTCCGGCATGCGTATGTGTCATGATGGCCAGTTGGTTGCCCATGGTGCCGGAACATACGAACAGCGCGGCTTCCTTGCCTGTCATCTCCGCCGCCAATGCTTCCAGCTCATTTACCGTCGGGTCGTCGCCGTATACGTCGTCCCCTACCGGGGCGGTCATCATCGCCTCCCGCATCGCCTGGGTCGGCCGGGTCACGGTATCGCTGCGCAGATCGATCATGCTGGCTCCTTTGGCGAAGGGAGTGCCCTTCGCGGCGTTTTTCCATGCCATTGTAGCACTGGATGGAAGACAGGGGAACAGGAAATCCCGGGGCAATCTTTCCAGAAAGCCCCGCGCCTTCAATTCACCACGGTCGTTTTCTCTTCCTCGTCCTGCTCGGACGGAAAACTTTCTGGTTCATTGGGCTGACACATCACCTTTCTCCGTCACAGGCGGCGGTGATGCTCTGCCCCCCAAAGAAAATAAATGATTTCACCAAATGCAGTTTTCTCTGCGAATCCAATCAAAGTTTTCAGGGGAGGGGAACGGGGAGGGGCGGTTTTTCAAAACCGCCCCTCCCTGCCCGGTTCTTCCGTTATTGTTTACAAACCTTACTTAATAGCGCCTTCGACCATACCCTTGATGATGTACTTCTGCGCGAAGAGGTAGAGCACAATGATGGGGATCATGGCCAGCAGTGTGCTGGTCAGGATGAGGTCCCACTGCTTGAGGTAGGAGCCCACAAAGGAGGTGACGGCCAGGGGGATGGTCTGCACCGCGCCGGCAGAACCCAGGATGAGCAGCGGCAGCAGGTAATCGTTCCAGATCCAGATGCCGTTAAGGATCAGCACGGTAATGAAGGTGGGCTGCAGCAGGGGCATGACGATCTCAAAGAAGGTGCGCGCTTGGCCGCAACCATCAATGGTGGCCGCCTCCTCCAGTTCCAGCGGTACGCCCTTGATGAAGCCGTGGAAGATAAAGATGGTCATGGAACAGCCGAATCCCAGGTAGGCGAACACGATTCCGTGATAGGTTCCCAGCAGGGGCAGCCGTATGGAATCTCCTAAAAATTTGAACCACTTGACCAGGGGGAACATCACCACCTGGAAGGGGATGACCATGGCGGAAATGAAGAACAGGAAGATGACGGTGGACCACTTGGTCTTGTTGCGCACCAGCGCCCAGGCGCACATGGCCGAGAAGATGGAAACGACTGCTAGGGAGAGCACTGTGATGATGGCGGAGTCGATAAATGCGCCCAGGTAATCGGTGGAGGGATTTTCGAAGATGGTGACGATGTTCTTCCAGATCAGCGTCCAGTCAGACGGCCAGGAGATCGGGCTGATGATGATATCCTTTGACGTCTTGGCGGAGTTGAGGATGACCAGGAGGAAAGGCAGCATGAAAAGGACAAAAATCAGGATGGCGACGATTTCCAGGATGATGATGCCCGCGCCGCGCTTTTCGCCGGAACTGGCATGCTTTTTGACAATCGCATTTGCATTGGGGGCGCTCATGCTTCCACCTCCTTGCGCTTGTTGAGGTAGACCTGGACGAGCGAGAAAACGACCAGGACGATGAAGAACACGACGGCTTTAGCCTGTGCCTGGGCCATCTGATTGCTCTGGTTGGTGGCGTAAATGTCCATCGCCAGCAGCTGGCTTGACTGGATGACCCTGTCCATGAAGCGCATGGACGGACCGCCGCCGGTGAGGGTGAAGTTGAGGTCAAACTGCTTGAAGGAATTGGTCAGCGTGAGGAAGAGGGTGATGGTGAAGGCGCTGGCCATCATGGGCATCATGATTTTAAACACCCGTGTGGTGTAACTTGCCCCGTCCACGTTTGCAGCTTCCATCACCGAGTCAGGAATGGCCTGGATGGAGGCGACGTAGATCATCATGATATAGCCGGCGTACTGCCAGGTGTTCACCGCGCTCATTGCCCAGATGACGGTTTCCTTCCGGGCGATGAGCGATTGCCCCATATAAACCAGGCCAATGTCATAAAACACATTGTTGAAAACGAATTGCCAGATATAGCCCAGGACGATGCCTCCGATGAGGTTGGGGATGAAGAAGCCCGCGCGGTAGAAATTGCGGCCTTTGACGCGGCTGGTCGCCAGCAGGGACATCAGGAAACCCGCGAGGTTGACCAGCACGATATTGATGGCGGTATACATGAGGGTGGTCAGGAAAGAGTAGAGGAACTGCGGCTGTGAGAACATGGTCTTGAAATTGTCAAAACCCACCCAGTTCAATGTGGATCTGACGCCGTTCCAGTCTGTCATGGCGTAATAGATGCCCAGGATGAACGGGAAGATAATGACCATCAGGAACGCGAACGCGCAGGGAAAGATGAACAGAAAGTCAACCCAGCCGCGCCTTTTCAAGCTGCATCCTCTCCTTACTATGTCAAGTTGAGTGTCACATACCAAACGCAGTATAGACCATCCGGGCATAAATGAAAAGAGGGAGGGCTGAATCTCAGCCCTCCCTCAGATACGGATTTACTTGACCAGGGATTTGAACGCGGCGGTGACGTCAGCCACGAAGGCCTCCACGTTGCGTTCGGTTCCAAACAGCTCAAAGATCGGTCCCAGGGTGTACTGGTTGAATCCGTCGGGATTCTGGCCGAAGTACCAGTTGAAGTTGCCGCCGCGGGCGCTCGCCTCGACCAGGGCCGCGGAGAACTGTCCGGTGGGCAGGAGCTTGACGGACTTGAAGGCGGGCACCATGCCGGCCTCAGCCACCATGTAGTTGGCGCCGTCCTCGGACAGGGCCATGTAGTTGAGGAAATCAACGGCGGCCTTCTGCTGCTCGGGGGTTGCCTGGGCGTTTACCACGAACCAGGACGGAGCGGCCATATACAGGCCCTTGGACTCAGTCTCCAGGAAGTTGTGGGAGATGTAGCCCATCTTGAAGGTGGCTTCCAACTGCTTCATGTTCGGGTCGATCCAGTTGCCCTGCGTGATGAAAGCGGCTTTCCCTGTGGCGAATGCGCCGACCTGCGCGTCATAGTTGCCGTTGAGCAGGACATTCTGGTCCGAATGATCATAGAGGAGCTTGAGGTAGTTGGCAAACGCGGTCAGGCGTTCCTGATCCACTTCGCCCTTCATCAGCGCGTCATACACGGAGGAATCGTTGTAGTCCAGATAACCCGCGTAGAAGGCGTTGAACACATGCTGGGAGGTGACCCACCAGAGCTCGCCGGACTTGGTGCCCACACTGGCGACGCTGTCCAGGCCCAGTTCGGCCTTCATGCCGTCCAGTTTTTCAAAGGCGGCCTTTACGGCGGAGAAGGTGGTCAGGGTGGCGGGATCAATGCCGGCTTTTCCCAGGATGTCAGCGTTGTAGCCCAGGCCGAAGCCCTCCATGGCGATGGGGAAGCCCACCGCTTTGCCGTCCGGCGCATAGTACACCAGGTCGGTGTCCTTCACCCAATCGGTTGCGGACTGGTCAGCGATGTAGTCTTTCCACAGCTCATAGTTGCCCTTGCCCTCTATCATGAAGATGGCAGGCATCTGGTCAGCGGCAAGCTTGGATTTCAGCGCTCCGTGGTAATCGGCGCCGCCGCCCAGCGTCTCAACGGTGACGTTGACGCCCGGGTTCTTCTCGTTGTAGAGCTTGGCAAACGCCTGAAGCATCGGGTCAACCTCAACCTTGAGCTGGAACATGTTGACTTCAATCTTTTCAGCTGCCGGCGCTTCGGTTGGCGCTTCAGTCGGTGCCGCGGTTGGCGCTTCAGTCGGTGCCGCGGTCGGGGCCTCAGTCGGAGCCGCTGTGGGGGCTTCGGTCGGGGCCAGGGTGGCCTGCGGCTCCGCGGGCTTGGGCGCTGGCCTGGTCAGGAAATAGATGGCGACCGCTGCTGCTATTACCAGCAGCACGATCAGTACGGTGGTCCAGGTTTTCTTTGACATGGTGTTTCCTCCTTGAGTTTCACGCCGAACAGCCATATGGCGGTTCAGGCGGACATGCGTTTATCGGCATTCATGCCGTATACAATCATAATATACCAAACAATATGCATATGCAAACGAAAGTCAGTGTTTTTCTCGAAAAAAACAAGCCGGATCACAAAAACAAGCCGGTGAGGCATGAATAAACAGAGACAATATGAATAAACCAATGAGGGATATCAAAAGACTTTCCAAAATGCAATGGACGGGATTCCCCATGCGGTGGCGGGTAAAGGAGACTCTCCGCAGCGATTTACCCCGCGTTTTCGAGTTTCATGCCCTGCGCGCACATTGGGCAGGTTTCCGGGCGGTAATGCTCAGCCTTCAGGGTGAGCAGCGATTCAAACGGCGCGTCAAAATGGACCCGGCCGCCTGATTTGTCCACCAGGCAGCTGATGCCGGCTACTTCGCCCTTCAGGGCGTGAACGATTTCTGTCATTTCCCTGACGCTCTGCCCGGTGGACACCTCATCCTCGATAATCAGCACCCTGGCGCCCTGGGGAAGCTCAAATCCGCGGCGCAGGATGAGCGCGCCGTCCCGTTTCTCACAGTAAATCAGGCGCAGGCCCAGCGCCCGGGCCGTCTCAAATCCGGGCAGGATGCCGCCCACCGCTGCCGCCAAAACAATGCCGGCCTGGTATTTTTCGCTCCTCGCGGCCAGCTCACTGCCGAGCAACGCCGCGGTTCCGGTGTCCTCAAACAGGCGCGCGCACTGTACATACCAGTCGGTATGCCGGCCGGACAGTCTGTAATAATGCCCTTGCCGGATGGCGCCTGCCTTGATAAACAGGTCCAATATCTCTTGCTGTTCCATTTGCCCTCCGTTTGCGGGGGGTTCATCCCGGCGCCTGTCCGACAGCGCCTGGTCCAAACGCGGGGAAATCATGAAAAAGCGGAAGCGATTTCTCGCTTCCACTGGAGGACTTTACTGTTTTGCTCCGCACTCCGGACAGAACTTCGCGCCCGGGGCGAGCGGCTTGCCGCAGTCCTTGCAGGCAGAGGATGTCTGGCTGGCGCCGCACTCAGGGCAGAACTTGCTGCCCTGCGGAATGGCGCTGGCGCAGGCGACGCAGGGCGCCGTCTTCACAGCTGCCTGCTGCTGGGACCCCTGGAAAGCGCCCTGGAGCATCTGGCCCATTGCCATGCCGGCGCCCAGGCCCGTGCCCATCCCGGCTGCCCCGCCTTCGTTCTGGGCAGCGTCCCTGATGGCCTCGGCGGCCTGATACTGGGTGTATTTGTTCAGATCCCCCACCACGCCCATGCTGGTGCGCCGGTCCATCGCCTGTTCCACTTCCTGGGGCAGGCTGATGTTTTCCACCACAAAGGTCTCAATTTTCAGGCCAAGGCCGGAAAAGCGGGGGGCAAGGGCGTTGAGCGCAAACTGCCCCAGTTCTTCATAATTGGCGGCGAGGTCCAGCGCGGGGATCTTGCTCTGGGCGATGATGTCAGACAGCGCGGACACGACAGTGCGCTTGATTTGCCCATCGACGCCTTCGACCGTCATCAGCTCGGCCGTACCGAACACTTCCTTGAGGAAGGCAACAGGATCGATCACGCGGAAGGAGTAGATGCCAAAGGCGCGCAGGCGAACCATGCCAAACTCCGCGTCCCGCATCATCACAGGGTTGCTGGTGCCCCACTTGCAGTCCAGAAACTGCTTGGTGTTCACGAAGTACACTTCAGCCTGGAAGGGCGACTTGAAGCCGTATTTCCAGCTTTTCAGCGCGGTCATGATGGGCATGTTCTGGGTGCTCAATTCATAGCGGCCGGGCTGGAACACATCCGCGATCTTGCCCTCGTTGACAAACACGGCGACCTGGCTCTCGCGCACGGTGAGCTGCGCGCCCATCATAATTTCCTTGCCCTGGGATTCATAACGGTGCACCATGGTGTTGCTGCTGGAATCGGTCCATTCGATGACGTCGATCAGTTGGCTGTTGATGACCTTTTTGAAGAAACTCATGGGGTATCCTCCTTTATGATGTATATCCTTAAAAATGAAGGCCACTGGGGCCCGTGTGATCAGGGAGTATGCCGGGGAATGAGGGCGGAAAGGCTGTCCAATACACGGAAACTGGTGCAGACCAATTCCAGGTCCATATAATCCTTGACCTGGCGCGCGGTTGAGAGCACCTGTTCATGTACGCTTTGGCTGAGCATGTCCACTTCACTCTCGCTGAGTTTCCCTGTCGCGCAGGCCATTACCCGCAGGTTTTCGCCGCTGAGTAACGCGGCGCCACAGAACAGCGGACCCTGGATCCGCCCGAAAAAGTTCGCGCGCAGGGAAAGGTCCAGCCGCTCAAAGCCGTGATGCCAGCGGGATTGAAGGTATTGGGACCCGTCAGGCAGGTTGAACTCAAACAGGAAGCAGGGGTTCTCATCCAACAGCGGTGAGCGCGAAAGCAGCAGCCTGCTTTTCAGCTCATCCCGGGATAAGATCTTTTCCTCCAGCAGTTTGTGGACCAGTTCGTTCTGCAGCCGCGCGAGGGTGGTGTCCGCATCGTTTTCGTAATCGCTGTAATCGGCATGCAGTTGGTCGAGGTATTCGCGCACCAGGGTCAGCTCGGCGCGCAGCTCCTCGCCGCGGCGGTGGGTGCGGAAAATGGGCAGGGAGGGATAGTGCTGCGCAATTTGGTTCATCAGAAAGCCTTGTTCCGGTTCCTTCAGCGCGAAGCCCACGGCGTCTGTCCCGCCTTTTCGCAGGAAGGCGACGGCCTCTTCTGCGCTTTCCAGGACGGTGATCGGTTCGAACATCTGCCTGTGCAAATCCTGAATGCCGGTAAAAGATTCCCTGACTTGAGCATCCTTGGTGACCAGCAACAGCTTGTACATCGTCTCCTCCTTGCGTCTTCACGCAAAGCCATTATAGCCAACCATGCGGAAAATGACAATGTGTTTTGTGCTTTCCGTACACTTCATGCTATTATTATTACAAACAGTACATAGTGAACAGGCGGGGGAAGGCATGATACAACTGAGTTTGGGAGAGGCGCGCCGGTTTCTGCTTTATCACCACGGGCTGCTGGGCGAGGCGCGCTTTTTAGGTCCTGAGGGAGTGATGGCTTTTGTCCGCCAGGCGGGCTGCGTTCAGTTTGACCCGGTGGATGTCTGCGGGCGCAGCCCGGAGCTTGTGTTCCTGGCGCGTGTGCCGGATTATCACGCCGGAATGCTGGAAGAGCTGCTGTACCAAAGCCGTCGTCTGGTGGATTACTTTGACAAGAACCTGGCCATCCTGCCCAGGGAAGACTGGCCTTATTTCCGCCGGGAAAGGGAACGCTACTCCGCTGACAGCCGAAGCTTTGAACAGATCAACCAGGTGCGCGAAAAGGTGCTGGAGAAAATCCGGCTGGAAGGGCCCCGGAACTCATCGCAGCTGGGGCTTCCGGAAAAGGTGGACTGGTACTGGAGCAAAACCACCCTTGCGCGCGCGGTGCTGGAGCAGATGTACTTTTCCGGCGAGCTGGTGATCCATCACAAAAAAGGCAATATCAAAACCTATGACCTGGCGGAAAGATGCCTTCCAGAGGAGCTGCTCATCATACCGGAGCCGCTGCCGGACGAACTGGATCACCAGTGTTTCCGGGCCCTGCGCCGCGTGCGCGCGGTCGGACTGATGTGGAACCGCGCCTCTGACGCCTGGCTGGGTATCCCAGGTTTCAAGGCAGACCAGCGCGAACGGGCGTTTGACAGGCTGAAGGCGG
Organism: bacterium UBA6115; assembly: GCA_002428405.1. The sequence continues at coordinate 3,581 of DIWD01000050.1, read as the reverse complement.
ACGGCCGGATCCTTCCGGTGCAGGTAGAAGGCATCAAGGATACGCTGTGGATTGCCGGGGAAGACGCCGGCACCCTGGATGAATCCCTCAGGATTACCGGATCTCCGCCCCGCTGTGCCTTCATCGCCCCTCTGGACAGCCTCATCTGGGACAGAAAACTGGTGATGGCCTTGTTTCATTTCCGGTATACCTGGGAGGTGTACACGCCAAAGGATAAGCGGCAATACGGCAGTTATGTGCTGCCCATCCTGTACGGGGACGCTTTCATCGGCCGCATCGAACCGGTGTGCGACAGGCGCGCCGGCGTGCTGCGCGTCAGAGGCCTGTGGTGGGAGGAGGGAATGGAGCCTGGCCCCGCGGCGCTGGAGACCGTCAACAGCGCTCTCCTCCGGCTGGCGGCCTTCAACGGGTGCAGCGCGGAAACGCTCTGACAAGCACCGCAAGATCATGCTTTTATTCCCTGGCTGGCCTTGGCGTTCCTCTGCCTTCTGCTGGAGTTCATCCCGCTGTTAGTGCTGTTCCATCCGGCCATCTGGAAAAAGGGGCATTGATGTCCGGACATTTTCTTGATTTCTTCGTTTTTACTTCCACTGACCACATGCTGATTCGCTGACCATTAAATGCGCAAGAGAAAGGAGACTCATATGGATAAACCGGAAAAGATGAAGGAGTTGCGGGGTTATCTGAAGGACTCCATCCGCCAGATGACAGACTTCGGCATGACCGACCAGGCGCAAGGCATTCCGATGCCGCCCATTCAAAAACCTGTACCGGATGGGGAAACGCCTGTCGCGCTGCCCCAGTGGCGGGAGGTAGTGCACCCGGAGGGCACGCTGGATAAACTGATCGGGGAACGAAGCAGCCAGCGTAAATATAAGGAAACGCCGCTGAGCGCGGAGGAGATCTCCTTCCTGCTCTGGGCGACCCAGGGGGTGCGGCGGGCGACTCCGGGGCGTGTTTTCCGTACCGTGCCCTCCGCCGGAAACCGCCACAGCACAGAGACTTACCTGGCGCTGACGCAGCCAGCCCTATCCCGGACAGGAGAAATCGCCTTCCAGCCGGGCCTGTGGCGCTACCTGCCCCTTGAGCATGCCCTGCTGTTCATGGGCTGCCCGGACAACCTGCCCGGCCAGATCGGTAAAGCCGCCATGGACCAGGCTTTTGTTGGCCAGGCGCCGGCAGTCTTTTTCTGGGCCTGCATCCCCTACCGCACCGAGTGGCGTTACGCGGAAGCCTCCCACAAGGTCATCGCGCTGGACGCGGGGCACATCTGCCAGAACCTCTATCTGGCCGCGGAAGCCATCGGATGCGGCACCTGCGCCATTGCCGCTTATGACCAGGCGGCATCGGACGCGCTGTTCCATCTGGACGGCGAGGAGGAGTTCATCATCTACCTGGCGCCGGTGGGGAAGACGCGCTGAACGCGGACTGGACGAATAATCAAAGAAAAGGGGAAACCCTTTTTCAAAGCGTTCCCCATATCTCTCAAATAGTACATGGATAGATTCTAAAGTTCTTTAACGGATTGGGGGCTTTCTTTCAAGAAAGCCCCCAATCCGTTCCCCTGATTCTGTCCTGATTTTATCTTCTGAACACGTCCTTGCCCGGATATACTGCCCTGCTTCCCAGCTCCTCCTGGATGCGCAGCAGCTGGTTGTACTTGGCCACGCGCTCGCTCCGGCAGGGGGCGCCGGTCTTGATCTGCCCGGCGTTGACGGCGACAGCCAGGTCGGCAATGGTGACGTCCTCCGTTTCGCCTGAGCGGTGGGAGATGACGGTTTTGAAGCCGTTGTCATGCGCCAGGCGGATGGCGGCCAGCGTCTCCGTCAGGGAGCCGATCTGATTGAGCTTGATGAGGATGGCGTTGGCGGAGCCTTCCTTGATTCCCCTCTCAAGGCGGCTGACGTTGGTGACAAAAAGGTCGTCGCCCACGATCTGGACTTTGGACCCGATTTTTCTGGTCAATTCAGCCCAGCCTTCCCAGTCCTCCTCATCCAGCGGATCCTCCAGGGAGACAATGGGATAGTCCTCAACCAGCTTTGCCCAGAAATCGATCAGCTCCTGCGTGGTGAATGTGAGGCCGGTCTTGGGCAGTCGATAGCCCCCATCAGCCTTCCACCCGCTGGCGGCGGCGTCGATGGCCAGCGCCACATCCCGGCCCGGCACGTAGCCTGCCTTGCGGATGGCTTCCAGGATCAGGTCCAGCGTCTCCCGCTCGCTCTTCAGGTCCGGCGCGAAGCCGCCCTCGTCGCCTACCGCGGTGGCGAGATTCCTGCTCTTCAGCAGCGCCTTGAGCGCCTGATATACCTCCGTGCCCCAGCGCAGGCCTTCCTCAAAAGTCTTTGCGCCCACCGGCATGACCATGAATTCCTGCACGTCCAGGTTGTTGGCCGCGTGCGCGCCGCCGTTTAAGATATTCATCATGGGCACGGGAAGCGTCACGGCTCTCTCTCCGCCCAGGTGGCGGAACAGGCTCTTTCCCTCACTTAGCGCGGCGGCCTTGGCATAGGCCAGGCTGACGGATAGGATGGCGTTGGCACCCAGGCTGGTCTTGTTGGCGGTGCCGTCCAGCCTGATCATCGCCGTGTCGATCTCTTCCTGGGTTTTCCAGTCCCGGTTCGCCAATTCCTTTGCGATTTCATGATTGATATGGCCGACTGCCCTGGTGACTCCCTTGCCGCCGAAACGGTTTTTGTCCCCGTCGCGCAGTTCATGGGCCTCAAACAGGCCGGTCGACGCCCCGCTGGGGGCGGCGGCAACGCCGGTGATCCCGTTTCCCAGGGTGACGGCAGCCTCTGTAGTAGGAAAGCCGCGGCTGTCCAGGATCTGGCGGCCGGTGATTTTTTGAATGTTCATGTTTTCCCTTCCTGCCCTTCCGGGCACCTTGATGTCATTGTTTATATACCATTTTACCGGGGGACTTAATCATCCCGCGTTAGTCCGGCACGGCAAAACGCGACAATAATGACGGAATTGTTCATGTATGCCCTGTGTGTCGCGCTTTTTCTCCATGATAGAATAATTATCAGCGGGAATAGAAGGAGGGTCATGGAATGTCAGAAATATCAAGCGGTACGTCTGATGTCAGTCAGGCTGTAAGGGATAAGGTTTATGCAGCTTTCTTCAGGGAGGGGCGTCTCACGGCACTGCCTGTCAGGATGAAAAAGCGGCTTCTCGTGCTGCAGCGTTTCGCCGCATGTTTCTCTTTTGGCCGTGTATACGCTGAAAAGGAGGTCAACGCAGTCATCAACCAGTTGTATGACGACTACTGCACCATCCGCCGGGAACTTGTCGATTTCGGCTTCATGGAGAGGAACCCTGGAGGTTATTGGCTGCTTCATGAAGGGTTCTGGATGCCTGCGATACAGGTTGACCAGAAGAATGAAAAATCACAATAATTCTGCTTGACTGGTGTGAGGGGGTATGTTATATTCATCGGGCACCCCAAATTGGGGGGAGCGGGGACCTTGAAAACGATACAGAGAAGAGAAGCGAAAAAACGACAGTTGATTCTTTGAGCGAGAGAAGCGACATCCGGCGGGAGCCGGAGGTTGTTGGATTAAACACAAGAGTTTGATCCT
>DIWD01000023.1:1339-3488 GCA_002428405.1 bacterium UBA6115 | reverse complement strand
AGCGTCTGCTTGATGGCCAGCACGTTAGGGTCGTTTGCCGCTTCTGACAGAAAGCGGACAACAGGATCAAAGCTGTCATAAGGATGGTGGAAGAACAGATCGCCGCCCCGGATGGTGCGGAAGATGGACTCCCGCGCCAGCAGACGCGGGGAAACTCTTGGCGTAAAGGTGGGGAAGCGCAGGGNNTCAAACCCGGGCAGGTCGCACAGCTGCCGCATGAAAAATCGAAGGTCCAGCGGCCCGTCCGCCTCGTACAGCGCCTGGTCATCCACCTGCATCATTTCCTGCAGCATATCCAGAAGCTTCCTGTTGCTGCCCTCCATGACTTCCAGCCGCACGATCTTGCCGTAGGAGCGGCGCTGGACGTTCTTGCTCATCTCGCTGATGAGATTGTCCATGTCGTCAAGGTTGACCTCAAAATCAGTGTTCCGCGTGATTCGGAAGGGCATATACGCCAGCGGTGCCATGTAGAGGAACAGCCGGGGAAGAAACAGGGCGATCAGCTCTTCCAGAAGGATGCCCCGAGCGCGGCCCGGGCCCATGGGCAGCAGCACGATGCGTTTCAGGGTCCTTGGCACCGGGATGACGGCCAGCTGGGGCAGCCCGCCCTTGTCGCTCTGCAGCAGCACCGCGATGTAGATNNTAAAGTACTGCGACAGCCAGTGCCGCTGTTCCGCGTTCAGGCCGTCCCCGGAAAGCAGATGGATGCCGTTCTCCTCCAGCTCCGGCATCAGCTCGCGGGAGAGGATGCGGTACTGCCGGGCAACATGCTCGCGCACAGCCTTCCGGACCGCGCGCACCTGTTCNNGCCGGTGTCATCCCGGCCGGGTCAGCCAGTGTGCGTCCGGCGTCTATTTTGCGCTCCAGTTTGCCAACGCGGACCATAAAAAACTCATCCAGGTTGTTGGACACGATGGACAGAAACCGCGCGCGCTCCAAAAGCGGGTTGTCCGGATTGACAGCCTCCGACAGGACCCGCTCATTGAATTTGAGCCAGCTCAGTTCCCGGTTCACATACAGGCCGCGGTTTGGCAAGGAGTGCCTCCCTATCGTGTCATCTGCGCGGTGAGCTGAAGCAGCGTCGCGCCGGGGCGGTTGAACAGCCTCAGGGGCAGGGGGTAGTAATCCGATACGCCAAGGCCCGGGCTGATGTACAGGGGAAAGCCTTTGATGATGGACAGGCCGGTAAAGCCCTCATCCCCCGGAAAGAAGCCGCCCCTGCCGTCTCCCTGCAGGGGGATGTACACAGGGCCCAGGCCGGGCAGGCGGACTTGGCCGTTGTTGAAACCGCCCGCCAGGATGAGGCTTGGCGCGGGCATGTTCCCCTCCTGGCTGTTCAGGGAGAGTTCNNCCCAGGATTTCAGGCCCCGGCGGATGGTGCATGACGGCGATGATGACATCCCCCTGTTTCATCGCGCTCATTCCCTCCACCGCCTGCTCCATCACCTGCAGCCGGTGTTCCGCGTAGCGCAGCTGCGCGCCGATTTCAGGGTCATAGGCGTTGCCTGAGCTTTTCAGTGTTTCGACCTGCCCTGCCAGCGCGTTCCTGGCGCTTGGCAGATCGTAGAAGAACAGGTCGCCCGGGCAAAACCAGACTGTTTGCCCCTCATAATCTATCCGGTAAGGCGCCTCCAGATAGATCGCGCCCATGGCCTCGGCCTGAAGGATGTAGTCGGCTTTTACCTCGCTGCTGCCGTGAGGAGCTGAGAGCAGCGGGGCNNGGGTCACCGTCCCCTGCGATGAGGAAAACCGGCACGCCCTCGGGCATCAGTGCCAGCATCTCCAGCAGCGGCTCCCCGTTCCCGCCCCTGCCCACCATATCGCCTGTGAGGGCAACGGCCTGGAAACTCTCCTTGTCCAGTGCTTTGCGCAGGTTTTCCTGCTCATTCCCAAGCCTTGCGCCGTGCAGGTCGCTCAGGTGCAGCACGGTAAACTTTTCAAGTGCTTTTGGCAGGGAAAGCACTGTGACCCGGCGGGTCTCCAGCCGCANNTTGGAGAGACCGTTGAGCGAAAGCACCAGCGCGAGCAAAGCAAAAAAGAGCAGAAGGACCGTCAGGCAGCCAGGATGCCGCCTGCGCCCGGGTGAAAAAAGACGCCTTCCGCTTTGCAGTTTCATCAATGCCGCCTTTCTTTGATATTCAGAAATTAT
>DIWD01000023.1:0-1256 GCA_002428405.1 bacterium UBA6115 | reverse complement strand
ACGCATGGGGAGCGTCCGTCTTCAGCAAGGAAGGAGGAGTCACCTTGCGCTATCAGGCTTTTACCGGCACGCAAAGGCAGGAGTTCCATCAGGGCACCAGCCGGCATGCTTATCAGATGCTGGGCGCGCATCCCGTCTGGCAGGACGTGGATTGCTGGAACTTTGCGGTCTGGGCCCCAAACGCCCAGGCGGTCAGCCTGACAGGGGAGTTCTGCTTNNTGGGACTATGAGAAATACCCCATGTCCAAGCAGTTTGACGGGACCTGGGAGATCCGGCTGCCCGACAGCCTGTTCACACCCGGCGCGAACCCTGATTGCTTCAATTATGAAGGCGCGGCGGAAAAGCTGCGCGCCTATAAATATGCCGTGAAAGGCGCAGACGGCCAGTGGCGGCTGAAATCCGATCCCTTTGCCTTTTCCTGCGAGCTGAGGCCCAACACCGCCAGCCTCCTGTACGATCTGGGGGGGTATGTGTGGCGGGATTCGGACTGGATCAATAGNNCGCGCTCAGTGGCATCCCTATTCAAGCCCGATCAACATCTATGAAATGCATCTTGGCTCCTGGCGCCGGGGCGAGAACGGCAGGATGCTCTCCTATGGGGAAATCGCCGACCAGCTCATCCCCTACATTGAAGAAATGGGCTATACGCATGTGGAGCTGATGCCGGTGATGGAGCACCCACTGGACATGTCCTGGGGGTATCAGGTCACAGGCTACTACGCGGCTACCGCCCGGCATGGCAGGCCCGCGGAGCTGATGGACTTCATTGACCGGATGCACCAGGCCGGAATCGGGGTCATCCTCGACTGGGTCCCCGCACACTTCCCCCGGGATGAGATCGGCCTGAGACGCTTTGACGGCACCCCATGCTATGAGCATGAGGATCCGCGCAGGGCGGAAATGCCCCAGTGGGGCACGATGATGTTTGACTACGCCCGCGGCGAGGTGTGCAGTTTCATGCTTTCAAACGCCTGCTTCTGGCTGGAGCAGTTCCATGCCGACGGCCTGCGCTGTGATGCCGTTTCCAGCATGCTGTACCACGATTTTGCCCGGGAGGGAAGCTACTTACCCAACCAGCACGGGGGGCGGGAGAACCTGGAAGCCATCGCCTTCCTGCGGCGGCTCAACCAGGTGGTCTACCGGGATTTTCCGGGGGTAATGATGATCGCGGAGGAGTCATCCGCCTACCCCATGGTCACACGGCCTGTCGACATGGGCGGACTTGGTTTTGGTTTCAAGTGGAACATGGGCTGGA
>DIWD01000080.1 GCA_002428405.1 bacterium UBA6115 | reverse complement strand
TCAGCGAAGGCGAGGGGAACGGCGGCAAGCTGAAAGACTTCAACAGCAACAACACCCGACTGATGACCGTGGAGCAGGTTAAAGAAAAACTGCTGACCCTTGAATATATCCGGGATGAGCTGGCAGCCTGGGAGGCAAGGCGATGAATATCCTCATCACCGGCGCGAAGGGCTTTGCGGGGAAAAACCTGACTCTTACCATCCGAACACTCAAGGAAGGCAAGAATCACACACGGCCAGGCCTCTCCATTGGTAACATCTATGAATACGATGTGGATACGGAGTCTGCGCTGCTTGATGAATACTGCGCGAAGGCGGACTTTGTGTTCAACCTGGCGGGCGTGAACCGGCCCAAGGAGCAGGGTGAGTTCATGGCTGGCAACTTCGGCTTTGCCAGTACGCTGCTGGACACGCTGAGGAAGCACGGCAACCGCTGCCCTGTGATGCTGGCCAGTTCCATCCAGGCGACGCTGATTGGCCGCTATGGGGAATCCGAATACGGCAGGAGCAAGCTGGCGGGCGAGGAGCTTTTTTTCCGCTATGGGGAGGATACCGGCACACGGGTGCTGGTCTACCGCTTTCCCAACCTGTTTGGCAAGTGGTGCCGCCCCAACTACAACAGCGCGGTGGCCACCTTCTGCCACAATGTTGCCAATGACCTGCCCATTCAGGTGAACGACCGCGCCGCGGAGTTGGAACTGCTGTACATCGATGACCTGGCGGAGGAGATGCTGGACGCGATGGAGGGCAAGGCGCACCGTTGCGGGTATGACGGCCTGACGCCGCTGCCGGACGCAAAGGGGCGCTACTGCTATGTCCCCACAACGCATCACGTGACCCTGGGAGAGATCGTGGACCTGCTCCATGCCTTCAAGGCCCAGCCCCGGACCTTGCTGTTGCCGGAGATACCGGCCGGCTCCTTTGCCAAAAAACTTTATTCAACCTACCTGTCCTACCTGCCAAAGGAAGCGGCCAGCTTTCCGCTGAAGATGAACACGGATGACCGCGGCAGCTTCACCGAGCTGCTCAAGACCCTGAACTGCGGCCAGGTGTCGGTCAATATTTCCAAACCGGGAATTACCAAGGGCAATCATTGGCACCACAGCAAGTGGGAGTTCTTCATTGTTGTGGCTGGGTATGGCCTCATCCGGGAGCGGAAGATCGGCACGGAGGATATCCTGGAGTTTGAGGTCAGCGGGGACAGAATTGAAGCCGTCCACATGCTGCCGGGTTATACCCATAACATCATCAACCTGAGCGAGACACAGAACCTGGTGACTGTCATGTGGGCGAATGAGCAGTTTGATCCCGATAAACCGGACACGTTCTTTGAGGAGGTATGAAGGGATGGGCGACATTGCATTCAGTAATAACGGAAAGATCAAGCTCCTCATTATCGTAGGAACCCGCCCTGAGATCATCCGGCTGTCTGAAGTGATCAAAAAATGCCGCCAGTATTTCGACACGGTATTGGCACACACGGGACAGAACTTCGACTATGCCTTAAACGGGGTTTTCTTCCGCGATTTGGCGCTGGATGCTCCGAATGTCTTTCTGGAAACCGTTGGCAAAGACCTGGGTGAAACCATCGGCAACATCATCGCCAAATCCTACTCGCTGATGGCTGAATTGAAGCCCGACGCGCTGCTCATCCTGGGGGATACCAACTCCTGCCTGTCCGCCATTGCCGCCAAGCGCCTGCACATCCCGATCTTCCATATGGAGGCGGGCAACCGCTGCTTTGACGAGTGCCTGCCGGAGGAGACCAACCGCCGGATCGTGGACCACATCGCGGACGTGAACCTGTGCTATTCGGAACATGCCAGGCGCTACCTCAACCGGGAAGGGACTGCCCCGGAACGCACCTATGTCACCGGCAGCCCCATGGCGGAGGTGCTCAGCGCCAACCTCAAGCAGATCCAGGTATCGGATGTGCTCAGTCGGCTTGGGCTGAAGGCGGGGAAGTACATCCTGCTCTCCGCCCACCGGGAGGAGAACATCGATACGGAGGACAACTTCATAAGCCTCATGAACGCGGTGAACGCTGTGGCGGAGAAGTATGACATGCCCATCCTCTACTCCTGCCACCCGCGCAGCAGGAAGTTCATTGAACAGAGGGGATTTATCTTCCACAAGCATGTTATCCAGCATGAACCCCTGGGCTTTCTGGATTACAACCAACTGCAGATGAATGCCTTCTGCGTCGTTTCCGACTCCGGTACCCTGCCGGAGGAATCCTCGTATTTCCTCAGCATCGGCAAACCCATCGCCGCCGTGTGCATCCGCACCTCAACCGAGCGGCCGGAGGCCCTGGACAAGGGGAATTTCGTGCTGGCCGGCATAGAGAAAGAAGAAGTGCTGCAGGCCATTGACACCTCTGTTCAGATGAACCGCAACGGCCATCTGGGCATCCCCGTGCCGGATTATCTGGATGAGAACGTCAGCAGCAAAGTGGTCAAAATCATCCAGAGCTACACAGGGATCGTCGACAGGATGGTGTGGCGGAAGCGTTGAGGGGTTCAAATAAATCAAATCACACACTCCCGTGAAGAAAGACGAATGACTATAAAATAGATGCGACTGAAGAATGCTCTTTACATCCTGCTTGGCTTCATTGGCCTGGCGCTGGGGGCCGTTGGCGCGGCGGTGCCGCTGCTGCCGGCCTTTCCCTTTCTGGTGCTGGCTGCCTTTGGTTTTGCCCGGGGCAGCGAGCGGATCCACCAATGGTTCCTCAATACAAGGCTCTATAAAAGCAACCTGGAGAGCTTCATGGCCGGCCGCGGCATGTCCCGGGGCGCGAAGGTTCGACTGATGGCGACGGTCACCGCGGTGATGCTCATCGGTTTCATCGCCATGCGCCGCATCCCGTGGGGGCAGGCCATCCTGGGCGTCATTTGGGTCGGGCACATTCTGCTGTTCCTTTTTGGCATCCGGACCATCCCGGGTAAAAAAAGGAGTGAGTGATACTCCCCGTATCGACGGATTCAGGCGGTCTGTTCCAAAGGGGAACAGGCATCAGCAGATTCAAGGCCAAAAAAGGGCTGCCGCGCCAAAGCGCCGGCAGCCCTTCTTGTTTTTTGCGGTGTTCAGCCCTCCGCAGCGATGTACACGTCCATATACTGGGTGCCCTCGCGCTCGTACTGCCGTTCAAAGCATTCGATGGCCTCCTTGCCGCACGCGTGCCGTTGCCCGTTCACCTGCATATAGGCCATCAGGGTTTTGTAGGCGTTGGGGATGAGGGTGAAAGGTGCCCTGAAGGGGTCCCTGATGGTGATCACGGCATAGTCCTGTTCCGGCTGCCGGATGATTTCCAGGCTGTTTTTCAAAGGCGTAAAGCCCTCAGGAAGAATACAGGCGGCAGCGTAGCCGTGCATGTGGAAGACATTGATCTGTTCCTGGGATACATGGGGGAAGTCCCAGCCGACAATGTCCGGCTCTGAAAGTCCCTGCTCCTGTGCCCATACCTTGATATGGGCAATGGAATCGTGCTCCGGTTCAGGGCTGATGACAGCATAGCGGACATAGGAGAATGCCTTCGCCTTCTCCACCCGCAGGTTGGAATAGGCTTCGCTGCCCGCGCCCATGTCCTCCCGGAACAGCGCGTCCATCGTGCAGGAGAAAATGCCGCAGATCTCCGCCGCCTTGTCCATCTCCGGAAAAGCTTCGCCCGTCTCCCATTTTGAGATGGTTTGCCTGGAAACACCCATCCGCTCCGCCAGGTCCTCCTGGGTCATGCCGCGGCGCATCCTTCTGAGGAACTGGAGGTTCTGCCCGAAACTCATCTGTTCATCCCCCTTCATTTTTGATGCTCTGATGATACCGGTATATAAACATGACTGCCACCAACCGGGAATTGCTCTTTCAGATGCTTTCGCAACCCTGGGTTGCGCGGCGTGCTGCCTTTCCTCCCGGCTTGTCCAGGGAAAAGCGGAATGAGCATCCTGATGAAACAGTGCCCGCCTCGGACAGTTTCTTAGCGGAACGCCTGAGTGTCCATAGTTTATCCCGCAGGAATATTGCAGGAACCCTGGCGGATCCTGTCCGCTAAGATTCCTCTTTGTTTCCAGGGCGTCAGCCCTGCTGTTCTTCTTCCAGCCGCCCTGTTTCCTTGCTGAGTTCCCGAAGCCATTTGGCCAGTTTCGCTGTCGCTGCGCCGGGTTTCATGCGCCAGAGCCAGTTGCCCCCCAGGGAACCGGGCAGGTTCATCCGTGCTTTTTCCCCCAGGCGCAGGATGTCCTGCATGGGGATGATGGCGGTGTCCGCCTCGCTTTTCAGTGTCGCGCGGATGAAGGCCTCGCTCAGGTCTTCGCCGTGCCGGATCCCCAGCGCCAGGACGGCGGTGTTCTTTTCAAGCTGAGAGCTGTTGGCCCACCAGCCCAGCAGGGTGTTGTTGTCATGGGTGCCGGTGTAGACCACGTTGTTCTTCATGTGATATTTGGGCAGGTGTTCGTTGTAGGGATCGCCGGAGAAGGCGAAGGTCATCACCTTCATGCCTGGGTATCCCGCGAACTTCATCAGGCGGCTGACCCTGGGGTTGACCGCTCCCAGGTCTTCGGCCACGATGCGCATATCCGGCAGCTTCCTTTTGACGACTTCGAAAAAGTGCCGGCCCGGCCCGGGCATCCAGACACCGTTGCGGGCGGTGTCCTCATCCGCCGGGACGGAGTAATAGTTGGCAAAGCCGATGAAGTGGTCCACGCGGGTGATGTCAAAGATTTGGCTCATCGCGCGCAGGCGCTGGATCCACCAGGCGTACCCGGTCTTCTTCAGATAGGACCAGTTATACAGCGGGTTGCCCCAGCGCTGCCCGTCGGCGGAAAAATAATCCGGCGGCACGCCCGCGATGCGGGTCGGGCGGCGGGATCTGTCCAGCTGGAACACCTTCGGGTTGGCCCAGGCATCAGAGGAATCTTCCGCGACGTAGATGGGCATGTCGCCAAACAGGCTGATTCCACGGTCATTGGCGTAGCGCTTCAGCGCGGACCACTGCTGGAAAAAGAGGTATTGAATAAAAACCTGCTCATCCGTCTCCCGCTTCAGTTCTTTCCTGTACATGCGCATCGCCCCCGCGCTGCGCATGCGGATGCCCTCATCCGGCCAGTCCTGCCAGGAGATGCCGCCGAAGGACCGCTTGATGGCCATGAACAGCGCGAAGTCCTCGATCCAGTCGGCGTTCTCTTCCCGGAACCGCTGCACCTTCTCCTTCAGGCTCTCATAGGACTGCTCAAAGGCCTGACCCAGCATTCTGTTTTTATACGCTATGACCAGGGCGTAGTCCGCCCTTTCCGGGTCGCCGGGCAGCTCCAACGGTTCCGCTGTCTTCAGGATGCCCTGCTTTTTCAGCGTGCGCAGGTCGATTAGGAGCGGATTGCCCGCGTAGGTGGAAAAGCATTGGTAGGGCGACTCCGCGAAACCCGTGGGGGAAATGGGCAGCACCTGCCATATCCGCATGCCTGCCTTTACCAGGAAGTCAGCAAAGCCACGCGCTTCCGGACCCAGGGTGCCAAGGCCCTCCGGGGAGGGCAGTGAGGTGAGGTGCAGGAGAATCCCGCTCTGGCGCATACAGATGGTTCCTTTCCGGCGCTGCCGGTTTTGTTTGGCATGCATTTTGGGAACGTTCCCGTTCAGAGATTTTGCTTATTGTATCACAGCCCCTGAGGAAGGACAATTCATTCTCCCGGCAGCGCAGGCCAGCAACTTGCCCGGCATTCCTTCGCGTGCTACAATCATAATAAAGCAAGAGCCATCCATATCAGGGAAGCGCGTACTTACCGAAAATAATACCAAGAGGTAAACATCACAGGAGATGAAAATGAAAAGAATGCTGTGCCTGGCTTTCATTCTGGGGCTGCTGGCAGGCGCCTTCCCGGCCGCGGCCCGGCAGGCATCCTTCAACTGGTATGAGGTGTTCGTGTATTCCTATAAGGACAGTTCCGGGGATGGCATTGGCGACCTGCGGGGCCTTTTGTCAAAACTTGACTACATCAAGGACATGGGCTTTTCCGGCCTGTGGCTGATGCCGGTCATGCCCAGCCCCAGTTACCACAAGTATGATGTGACGGACTACTGCGCCGTGGATAAACAGTATGGCACCCTTGAGGACATGAAAGATCTGGTAAAAGCCTGTCATGAGCGCGGTATCCGCATCATTGTGGACCTGCCGCTCAACCACACTTCCACGCTTCACCCCTGGTTTTTGGCCGCGCTGGAAGCGCTGCGTGACGGACGGAACGACGATGCCGCGGTGGATTATTATTCTTTCAGCAGAGAGCCAGCCTCCAATTACGTGCCTGTCTCAGGCACCGACTGGTATTATGAGGAGCAGTTTGCCGGCGGGAGAATGCCCGACCTGAACCTGGACAGCGCGGAAGTCCGGGAGGAGATCCGCAGGATCCTTGATTTCTGGCTGATTGGATGCGGGGTTGACGGCTTCCGGCTGGACGCGGTGACCAGTTTCTACACAGGGGATGAAGCGAAGAACATTGAGTTCCTGCGTTTCCTGAAGACAACCGCGGAGGCGCTCAAGCCCGGCAGCTTCCTGGTCGGGGAATGCTGGAAGGGGCTGGATACGATTGCCGGGTATTATCAGAGCGGCATTGACAGTTTCTTCCTTTTCCCGGCTTCCCAGGCGGANNAACCGCGTGCTGGATGCGATCCCGGAAGGCATCCTGACACCCTTTTTGAGCAATCATGACACCGGCAGGACAGTCGGGCTGGTGCAGGGGCGCAAGGCACCCGAACGGGTCAAGTTCGCCCACGCGCTCATCGCGCTGATGGGCGGATATACCTTCACTTATTACGGCGAGGAAATCGGCATGGCCGGCTCGGGGGCGGACCCGAACAAGCGCCTGGGCATGCTCTGGGATGAGGGGGATGCCACCGATCCTCCGCCGGGCGTGACCGCCATGGAGTATCCCTTTGCCGCCGTCCGGATTCAGGAGGAGGACCCGGCTTCCTTGCTCAACTACATCAGAAAGCTCAATCACCAGAAACTGGCGATGCCGGCCATCGCGCTGGGAAAGACGGGATTTGGGCCTGTCACGGATGATACCTGCGTTTTGATCAGACGGTTTGAGGGAGACAGCGTCTATATCGCGGTCAATTTCTCCGCAAAGGAGGCGCGGGAAGTGCGCGTCCCGGGGCAGCTCAGGCTCCTGGACACGCTGGATACAGGAGTTGTTACATCTTTTGCCGCAACGGAGGGGCAGGACACCCTGGTCACCCTGCAGCCCTACGGGATCGCTTATTTTGGGGAAAGTGAGTGAAGGATATGCGAAAAGGACTGGTTGTTTTGCTCGCGGCCCTACTGTTGTTTTGCAATGCTGTCGCACAGGCGGAGAGCCCGCTGTATGTGAAGAAGGCGGATCTGCCGGATGATTTTATCCTGGGTATGGACGTCAGCAGCGTCATCAGCCTGGAAAAAAGCGGCGTCACATATTCTGACGCTGATGGCGTGAAAAAGGACCTGTTTGAGATCCTCTCTGAAAACGGGATCAATTACATCCGCGTCCGGGTTTGGAACGACCCCTTTGATCTGAATGGAAACGGTTATGGCGGAGGCAACAACGACATCAGGGCCGCCATGGAAATCGGCCGCTGCGCCGCGGAAAACGGCATGAAGCTGATGGTGGATTTCCATTATTCCGATTTCTGGGCGGACCCCGGCAAGCAGCAGGCGCCCAAAGCATGGCAGGGCATGAAGATTGCCCAGAAGGCGGACGCGGTGTACAGCTACACCCTGGATTGCCTGAACAGGCTGAAGGCGGCGGGGGCGGACATTGGGATGGTCCAGCTGGGCAATGAAACAAACGGCAGGCTGTGCGGAGAAAAAACCTGGATGAACATCTACAAGATCCTCAGTGCCGGCAGCAGGGCCGTCCGGGAGGCTGACCCGGGCATTCTCATCGCGGTGCATTTCTCCAACCCGGAGACCGGCGGCAATTATCAAACCTACGCATCCAAGCTGGCTTATTACAACCTGGATTATGATGTTTTTGCCTCCAGCTACTATCCCTACTGGCACGGGTCGCTTGAGAACCTGAAAAGCGTGCTGCGCCAGGTGCAGGCGGACTATGGCAAGAAGGTCATGGTGGCCGAGACCAGCTACGCCTATACGCAGGAGGACACAGACTTCCACCCCAACACCATCGGGGAAGGCGGCAGCTATGAAAAGCCCTGGCCTTTCACCGTGCAGGGCCAGGCCAACGCGGTGGCGGAGGTCATCCGCGCCCTCAGCAGCATCGGGGGCCTGGGGGTGTTCTATTGGGAAGGGGCGTGGATCAGCGCAGGAGGCGGCAGTTGGGAAGAGAACGCCGCCAAATGGGAGGAGTTCGGTTCCGGCTGGGCCACCAGTTTTGCAGCGGAATACGATCCGAAGGACGCGGGCGTATACTTTGGCGGCAGCGCGTGCGACAACCAGGCCTTGTTTGACCCGCAGGGGAGAGCGCTTCAGTCCCTGGAGATATTCCGGCTCATCCGGGAGGGCAATCCGGTGCCTGTCGCAGTGGACGCGATTGCTGAAACGAACCTGATGATTGACCTGCAGGGCGATATCGTGCTGCCAAACACGGTCAATGCCGTGATGAACGACGGCTCCCTCAGGGCTATCCCGGTTTTATGGGAAACGTTTGACGCGGCGGCCATGAAGCGCGGGGGTGTCGCCGAATATACCATCAATGGGACGGCGGGGGGGATGCAGGCCAAGTGCCATGTGGACATGGTGGAATACAACTACCTGCGAAACTACAGCTTTGAGGATGCGGACGGCAGCATGTGGGAAGCGACCGACCTGAATGCGACCGGGCAAATGTACATTGAAGAAAAAAAGTCTGATTCCCTGACCGGGACAAAGCATTATCATTTCTACTCCGCTGACAGGAACACAGTGGAGTTCACCCTGGAACAAAAAGTGGAGGGCCTGCCGGCCGGCGCATACCGCTTTGAGCTGTCCATCCAGGGGGGTGACAGCGGAGACGCCGACATCTACAGCTACGTGAAGATCAACGGGGACATGCTGTATACCTGCAAGAGCGGCATCACTGTCTACAACAGCTGGGATACCCCCGTCATCCGCCAGATCCAGGTCAGCAAGGGGGATACGCTGACGGCGGGCATTTATGTGAAATGCGCGGGCCCAGGAGCCTGGGGCAAAATCGATGATGCCAAACTGAACAGTGAAAAACAGGAATAAATGGAAATATAATGGACAGATTCACCCAGGAAGGGTATAATCCAATCAGCGATAAAGGCAATTCGGCCTTATCCACAATAAATCTTGAGTGAAAACGCTCAAGTAAGAGGAGGACTCCTATGAGGAAATTATTCGTACTTGTCCTGTCCATGGCACTGTTGCTGTCCCTGACCGGCGTGAGCGTCGCCGCTGCCGAGGGCTTTTCCGGCGAGATCAAGATCTGGGTCGCCGACAACATGGTCGAACTGACCACGGCCAAGGTGGAAGAGTTCAAGGCCGCCAATCCCGAATACGCCGGATTGACCGCCCTGGTCGAGCCGGTCGGCGAAGGCACTTCCGCCACCAACATGATCACCGACGTCGAGGGCGGCGCGGATATCTTCGGCTTCGCCCAGGATCAGCTGGCCCGCCTGGTGGCCGCCGGCGCCCTGATCGAACTGTCCCCTGAGAACGCCGAGATCGTCGCCGCGGAAAACGACGGCGGCTCTGTCGCTGCTGTCACACTGGGCGAATTGATGTACGCCTATCCGATGACCAGCGACAACGGCTACTTCCTCTACTATGACAAGTCCGTCGTCACCGACCCGTCCACCCTGGAGGGTGTGCTGGCCCAGGTCGAGGCCGCCGGCAAGAAGTTCTACATGGAGATCAACTCCGGCTGGTACCAGACCGCTTTCTTCTTCGGCACCGGCGCCACGCTGACCTATGACGTGGACAATGACGGCAACCTGGTGAAGGCCAACATCGACTACGCCTCCGACAAGGGCGTCGCCGCGCTGAAAGCCATGATCGCGCTGAACAAGAGCCCCGCCTTCGTCAACGGCTCCCAGGCAGCCAATGCTTCCAACCATGCCGCCCTGGTGAGCGGCACCTGGGATGCAGCGACTGTACAGGCGACCTTCGGGGAGAACTACGCCGCGGCCAAGCTGCCTACCTTCACCGTGGACGGCCAGACCTACCAGATGAGCGGTTTCGGCGGCTTCAAGATGCTGGGCGTCAAGCCCCAGATCGATGAGGCCAAGCTGGCCGCCTGCGACGCGCTGGCACTGTATCTAACTTCCTTTGACGTACAGGCTGCCCGCTTTACGGAATACGGCTGGGGCCCCTCCAACCTGCAGGCCCAGCAACTGGATGCCGTGAAGGCGGATCCGGCCCTCTCAGCACTTGCCGCCCAATTGAACTTCAGCTTCGGCCAGGGCCAGTACCCCGGAGATTACTGGGGCACGGCCACCGGTCTGGGCGATGACGTGATCTCTGGCAAACTCAACGACCTGACCGACGCCCAGCTGCTGGAGCGGCTGCAGGGCTTCCAGGACATCTGCATCGGCCTGGTCTCCAAGTAACCTTTTCTCCAGTGGGCTGGGGGCGTTCCGCCCCCAGCCCGCATTTTTCATCCGGCCTTAACGACACAGCAGGGATGGTGATGGCATGGCTGATCTGGAATACCTGAAAATGGGCAAGGGCGCCCGCCTGCTCCATAACTTCGCTGGGTTTTTTACCAAACTGCCTGGGAGGTTCATTAAGGGGTTGATGAAGCTGTGGGGGGCAGCGGTCCATTTCTTTCAATCGGCAGCCCTGGACCTTAAGGACCTGGCGGAAACCTTTGTGAAGGGCGACTGGAAGACCCGCATCTCCTACTTTGTGATGGGATTTGGCTCCATCGCCCGGGGGCAGTTCCTCCGGGGCATCCTGTTCCTCCTCTTCCAGGCTGTGTTCATCCTGTACATGCTGACCTTCGGCTGGGTGTACCTGTCCAAGCTGGGGACACTGGGCACCGTGGAGACCATCAAGCAGGGCCGTGTGACCGTATACGGGGACAACAGCTTCTTTATCCTGCTCTACGGCGTCCTCACCCTGTTTTTCATCGTTGCCTTCCTCTATACCTGGCGTGTGAACGTCCGGCAGAACCGGATCGCCCAGGGGATCCTGAAGAGCGGCAAGAAACTGAAACCCGGCAAGGAAGACCTGGCGGCGCTGGCGGACAACCAGTTCCACAAGACCCTGCTGGCGCTCCCTACATTGGGGATCTTCGTCTTTACCATCCTGCCCATTGTCTTTATGGTGCTGGTGGCTTTTACCAACTTTGACAGGACGCACCAGCCCCCCGGCAAGCTGTTCTCCTGGGTGGGACTGGCCAACTTCCGCGCCATGCTTTCCTCGGGCAGCGGCAATTACGGCTCCACCTTTTCCCAGGTGCTGCTCTGGACGCTGATCTGGGCTCTCTTCGCCACCTTCCTCAATTATTTCCTGGGGATGATGGTGGCCATCATGATCAATAAAAAGGGCATCAAACTCAAGAAACTGTGGCGGACCATCCTGGTGATGAGCATCGCCATCCCGCAGTTTGTCAGCCTCCTGTATGTGTCCAGGATGTTCGCGGCGGACGGCCTGATCAACAGCTACCTGCTCAAATGGGGGTGGATCGACAGGGCCCTGCCTTTCTGGACGGACGGCGCCTGGGCGCGGGTCACCATCATCATCATCAACATCTGGATCGGCATCCCCTACCTGATGCTCATCGCGACGGGCATCCTGATGAACATCCC
>DIWD01000039.1 GCA_002428405.1 bacterium UBA6115 | reverse complement strand
AGGCCGTCGATTTCACCCGCGGCGGAAAGCGCCACTTCCTGGTTGCGCCCGCCTTTACCCTTTCCGGTCAGCTTGACGACGGTTTCCCCGCCGGCGATAAACGCCAGGCTGGTATCGCTGCTGTGGTTGTACTGGGCGATACTTCCCAGAAAGCTGCCCGCCTCCCGCGCCTGACAGGCAAGGCTCGCGGTGAGGATAAACGGGCGGTAGCCCAGGGCAGCCGCTGTGTCGCTGGCTGTCTGGCAGAGGACTTTGACACTGCCGGTGACCAGGCTGCGCACATTGTCCAAGCTTTTGGGCGTATCCTTCATCAGCAGTTCCATCGCCTCACTCGGCAGCTGCAGCCCGTACTTGCTGACGATCCTCAGCGCGTCCCCGCTGGTAGAGCTGTCCGGGTAGGCGGGCCCGGAGGCGATCATGTCCAGCGGGTCGCCGATGATGTCCGAGAGGATGATGGAGTAGACCTGCGCGGGCGCGCACAGTTGGGCGAAGCGGCCGCCTTTGACAGCGGAGAGGCGTTTCCTGATCGTGTTCATCTCCTTGATGTCCGCCCCGCAGCGGAGCAGCTGCCCGGTGATGTCATAAAGCGCGTCCGGGCTGATCAGGGGCTTTTCAAACAGGGCGGAGCCGCCGCCTGAA
Source organism: bacterium UBA6115 (assembly GCA_002428405.1). The sequence goes on along the minus strand of DIWD01000039.1, from coordinate 7,572 downwards.
ATCAGCAGCAGCACACTGTCGCTGGGCGAAAGACCGCTGACCAATTGGATGGCTTCCTCCGTGGCGGAAAAGGAATTGCCGTCAGGGACCGGGTGCCCGGCCTCCCTGAGTGTAAAGCGCGGGATGTCGCCCATCAGATGGCCGTATTTGGTGATGACGATGCCTTGGCCGATCCGCTTGCCAAGCGCGCGGGAGGCGGCTTTCGCCATCTGCCATGCGGCTTTGCCCAGTGAAACGGCGACCACGCGGCCGCCGGGTTCAAAACGGATCTCCTGCAGCGCCGTTTCAACGGCTATGTCAGGCTGGGCGGCTTTTAGCGCGGCGTTGATGATTTCCTGTGCGTCTTTGCGCAAGTCCATGTTCTTCTCCTTTAGGAAAAGGAGGCCGGAGCAAATGCCCCGGCACTCCGGTTTGGTTTTCGGCCTTTCCGATCCCCGTTTACAGGATCAGGGAGAGCAGCCAGACGTTGATGAACCCGGCAATGCCGACCAGCAGGGTGCCAAGCGTCTGGGTCTTGTAACCGTCCTTGACTTCCATGTCGCCAAAGTTGGTCACCACCCAGAAATAACTGTCGTTCGCGTGGGACACGGTCATCGCGCCGGCGCCGATGGCAACCACGGTCAGGGCCGCATGGACAGGGGTGGTGAAGCCAATGGTGAGCATCAGGGGCGCCAGGATGCCGGCCGTGGTGGTGATGGCCACCGTGGAGGAACCCTGAGCGGTCTTGAGGATGGCGGCCAGCAGGAAGGGGAAGAGGTACCCCAGGGTGGACAGCGCGGTGGAGTTGTCGGAGATGAACTTCACCATGTCGGTGGAGGCAATCACTTTGCCCAGCACGCCGCCCGCGGCGGTCACAAACAGGATGGGGCCGACGACCCGCAGGGTGCTGTCAGTGATGGGGTAGAACTCTTTCAGCTTGCCGCTCATCATAAGGAGCAGGACGCCGAAAACGACGCCGACGGCCAGCGCCATGATGGGGGTGCCCAGGAAAGCGATGAAGGGAACGTCGACATTCGCCATCTTCAGCGCGGAGGCCAGTCCCATCAGGAAGATGGGGAGTACGATGGGGGAGAAGGACATCCAGCCGTTGGGCAGCTTGCCGTAGCTCTTGACCAGTTCTTCGTAGGTCTGCACGACCGCGCCTTCGCCGCCTTTTTCTTCCTTGCTCTTGACATGCTTGCCGATGAACAGCGAGAAGAAATAGCTGACGATCAGGGGCAGGATGGAGCAGGCCGCGCCGATGCCGATGACCAGCAGCAGGTTGACCGGCTGGGTGATGCCCTCAAACAGGGCGTTCGCTGCCGCAATGGGGCCCGGCGTGGGCGGGATGAAGCAGTGGGAAATATACAGGCCCATGGACAGCGCCACGGTGGAGGCGACGGAGGAACGCGCCGTGCGCTTGACCAGCGCTTTTCTGATGGGATTGAGGATGACAAAGCCTGAGTCGCAGAACACCGGGATGGACACGATCCAGCCCATGATGAGCATCGCGGCTTCCGGATGATTTTTACCGACCAGCTTGACCACGGAATCGGCCATCTTCAGCGCCGCGCCCGTTTTCTCAAGCAGGGTGCCGATCAATGCGCCCAGGATGATGACAATGCCTATACTGGTAAAGGTACCGGAGAAGCCCTGCCCGATGATGGTGGGAATATCCGTGATTTTGATGCCCGCGACAATCGCGAACAGCAGGGACACCAGCATCAGGGAAATGAAGGCATGGACATGGAACTTGGAAATCAGGACAATCATCAGGATGATAGCCACCACAAAGGCAATGAGCAGCGGAATACCGGTCATTTGCAGTTCCTCCTTCAATTGTGTTGCACTACATTATACGGATAAATGTCCTGTTGTCAATCACTTTTCGCGCATTTGCCGGGGAAGGATGTTATATATGGCGGCTTTATGAATAAATGAGTACAAAAACTGCTTCCGCCCCTCTATTCCGGCGGGCCAGGGACGCCGCCGAGGCAGAGCGCCATGGCGCGGAGCCTTGCGACAAGGCGGCTGAAGCAAGGCCTGGTTGGCAGGGCCAGCTCAATGGCCTCCGGCGGCAGGCCCTGCGCCATCAACTCGCACAGATCCCCCCATGGATCCGCCGTGTCCAGCCTGCCCCGATAGAGGTCCAGAAGGCGCTGGGCCACGGCGCCCCTTGCCCTGGCGCTGGTCTTCCAGCCCAGATCATATTCCTGGCCAGTCAGGACAGCTTCACTGGCTGGCAAAGCCTCCCCCGCGCGCGGATTGGTCCCGTCTCTATTTAGCTGTGTGTGGTCTGGTTTTTGGTTACCGTTCAGGTTTAAAGACGGGTCATACAGTTTGGCTATGACTGTATCCGCAGAATGATCCAAATCTTTGCCCTTGTCTTTGCGGGGATATGCCTTAAGATCGCATGCGCCGCCTGCGCTTCTTTCCCTCGCACCTTGCTGCGCAGGAAGTGTCTCCGGGTAAAAATACACCAGGCTGTACTCGGGCATCCGGCTCTTGCGCAGGCCCGGCTTATAGTGGATAAAGCCCCTTTTCACCAGCTTTTCCCGCGCCCGGCGCAGGATCTCGACCCCGGAATCACCCGATCCAAACGGTGTCATGGACAGCAGCTGCGCGTTTGAAAAGGGAATGAAGCCCTCCGGCCACCTGTCGCCCTCAGCCTTTCGGTTGAACAGTTCAAACAGGGCATGCCAGAGCGCCACCTCGTTGGCGGTGATCTGCTTTTCGCCTGCCGCTGTCTGGAAGGCGCGGCATTCCCGGACATAATTGACCCTGATCATGCAAACCTCACCTGTCATCCCTTCAAGTCATAGAATAGCCTATCCGGCAGGTGACATTCACTGACATTGACTGTCATGTTTCCGGCCTCACGCCAGGGTATCCCTGACTGGAAGATGCGTGCTATAATGTCCCGCAGCGGGGTTTTAGGAGGGAAAAGTGCAGGACACGGCGTATGAGCTGCTCTCCATGGGGATGAGGTATTTCTTCATCCTTCTACTCCTGTTCCTGCTGTTTCGCGCGTTTGGTCTGATGCGGCGGGACAGCAGAGCCTGGCGGCGAACACTGAGGCAACTGCCCGACGCGGGCCTTGTGGGCGAGTTGGTTGACCTGTCCGAAGGCAGGGGTTATCCCCTGCCAAGGGAGGGCGTGATTGGCTCCGGGCGCAGCTGCGACATCCGCCTTCCCGGGCTGAAACGCCGGGAGCTTGAGTTTATTTTCCGCCCCGGCCAGGGAATGCGTCTTATTTCCCTGCACTCCAGGAATCCGGCCCTCCTAGACGGGGAGCGCCTTTTCCGGGGGAATGATTTTGCCCTGCATGGCACGATGCTTGAACTCCGCGGCCTGACCTGCCGTTTCCGGCTGTTCGCGGGATTGGACCTGCCTGCCCGGCAGCCTGCTCAAAAGGCTGCGGAGACTCAGGAAGCCATCTCTTTGAATGAGCCGGGAGTGGAATATGCCCCGCAGCCCCTGCCGCCCAGCGTGCCGCCGGAGAATGGGATGGACATGACCTGGCAGTATGCGCCGCTGCCCCAGATGGACATGAATCCGCCGGAGGATGACCCGGAGCCAGCGCCAGGCCGGCGCAGGCGGCGAAGCCGGAGTGACAGGGATGGGATATGAAAGCTAAAGCGAATGCGAAGGACAGCCGTTTCCTGGCCATGCCGGGGATGGTGTTCCTGTTCTCCGCTTTTATCCTGCTTGGGCTGAAGGATTTCGCCCCGTTGAGTTTCGTGATGGCCGTCCTGGCCCCGGCATGCTTCTTTGCGGCCTCCTTCATCCTGCCCCGCCTGATCCCGGCGGACAAACTGCTGCTGACCCTGGTCAACTTCCTCTGCGCGCTGGGCGTTCTGGTGCTCTACCGCATCAACCCTGAAAAAGGGCTGGACCAGGCGCTCAACTACGCCGTAGGGCTTTTGGGGATGGTGGGCTGCCTCCTGCTGGTGCGTTTCTGGCACCGGTTGAAGTGGCTGGTTCCCATGATCGCGCTGGGGGCGCTCATCCTCATGGCGCTGCCGGTGTTCTTCGGGACAGAGAAGAACGGGGCCAAGGCTTGGATCAACCTGTTTGGCGTGGGCTTTCAGCCCAGTGAGATCGTCAAGGTTGCGGCGCTGCTGGTGATCGCTTTCCTGCTCTCCCAGCGCCGTGTTCTTCCCGCGATGCTGTTCGCCGGCTTATGCCTGGGCTTGCTGATGCTGCAGAAGGACCTTGGAACCGCGCTGATATACTATGCCATTACGCTCATCCTGGTTTTTTCCTCCACCGGCAGCCTTACCCTGCTGGCCCTGGGCACCGCGGGGGCCGGGGCCGGCGCAGTATTGGGGTACACCATGTTCGCCCATGTGAAGAAACGGGTCGCAATCTGGATAGACCCCTGGCAGGACTACCAGGGCGCCGGATACCAGGTGGTGCAGTCCCTTGTCGCCATGGCCAACGGCGGGCTTTGGGGCACAGGGCTGGGGCTGGGCAATGCGGGGGTCATCCCCGAGGTGGAGACCGATTTTATTTTCGCCGCTGTTTTCAATGAGTTCGGGGTCATTTTCGGGGTGGGCGTGGTGCTGATCTACCTGATGATTTTCCTGCGCGGCATCGGCATCGCCCTGCGCTCGCAAAGCAGGTTCCATACCCTCCTGGCGCTGGGCTGCTCCTGCTTTGTGGCGCTGCAGGCCTTTGTCATCATCGGCGGGAACATCAAGCTCATCCCGCTCACCGGGGTCACGCTGCCCTTTGTCAGCTACGGGGGGACCAGCATGGTCAGCAGCCTGTGCATCATGGGCCTGCTGCAGGGGGTCGCCCATGTCAATGAGCGGGGCGTGAGGGAAGACCAGATGATTGCGATGATGGGGGAGGAAAGCTGATGAAACTCATCAAGCGCAACATCCGCCTGATCGTTGTCATCATCAGCCTCCTGCTGGCCGCGCTGATCGCCTATGGCGCCTACAGCCTGAGCTATTTCGGGAACCGCTGGTTCTCCTCGGCGGCCAACACATCGCTGCGCTGGGTGAAAAAGGATGTCATCCCCGGGCGCATCTATGACCGCAACGGGATTTTACTGGCCGGAGCAGACGCGGAGGGGAAGCGCGTATACCATGAGGATGCGGCGATGCGCAAAGCTTTGGTCCACCTTATCGGAGACAGGGACAACAATGTCGCCTACGGCGTGGAATCCTTCATGGCCAATCTGCTGTATGCCTTTGATGATAATTACCTGATCCGCCTCTCCGCCGCCCTTTCCGGGAATCCCAGGCATGGGTATGACCTCAGGCTGAGCGTTGACAGCGCCCTGACCCGCCTCATCGCTGAGCGCTTCCCCGCGGGGAAAGCGGGCGCGGCGGTGGTGATGAACTGGAAAACCGGGGAACTGCTGACCCTTCTGAGCGTCCCCGGCTTTGACCCGATGGCGGAAAACCCCGGCATTGAGCAGAATCCCCAGCAGCCATACTGGAACCGCGCCACGCGATGGATCAGCGCGCCGGGCTCCACTTTCAAGGTGGTGACCCTGGCGGCCGCGCTGCAGCATATCCCCGGGGTGATGAGCAAGACCTATACCTGCACAGGGGGGTTCATGGTAGGCGATGTGGTGGTCACAGACGCCGGCATGGCCGCGCACGGGGAGCTGGATTTGAAAAAGGCCCTGGCGGTCAGCTGCAACATTACCTTTGCGAAGCTGGCCCTTGAGGTGGGGGACGAAAACCTGCGCCAGACCGCCCAGCTGTTCGGCCTGGATGATTACCTGCTGTTCTCGGACCTGGTGGTGGAGAATGCCTCCTATCCAAAGGACAACCGGGTCATGAAGGAATTGGCCTGGACCGGCGCGGGGCAAAGCGCCCTGTCCATAACCCCGCTTCATATGTGCCTCATCGCTTCCGGCATCGCCAACGACGGGGTGATGATGGAGCCCAAGCTGCTGCTGCAGGCGGCGGACAGCCGGCAAATGGGGCGCGCGCAGATCAAACCTGCCGTATACAAAACCCCGCTGTCAAAAGAAGATGCGGACACCATCGCCGACGCGATGCGCAGGGCGGCCGTATCCGGCACCGCCACCCGCGCCGCGGTAAGCGGCCTGAAGGTCGCGGGCAAGACCGGTTCGGCCCAGATAGGCGGCCAGGAGGACACCAACGCCTGGTTCATCGGCTTTCTGGACGAGCCCTCACTGCCTTACGCGGTTTGCGTTGTCGTGCAGGATGCCGGCGGCGGCGGAGAGATCGCCGCGCCCATCGCGGGGAAGGTGTTTGAATACCTGAAAGCGAATGCTCCCGGGCTTTGAATCCGGCCAGTCAGGATCAACCGTGACTCATTCAGCGATGATCTCTTCGCACTCCATCGTCCAATGGTCCATGAACACCAAGGCAAAGTCCCCCGTTGGGACAGTGCTCTGGGCGATGGGGATCTGGATGGCCAGCGGGACGACCGGGATGCCTTGCGCGCGGCACATATCGGTGAAATACATCGACTGGGCTCCGCAACTGCGACGCTGGCTGCGCAAAGGGATCGCTTTTCAGACGGAATCATAGTTCAGCGTATAAATAAAAAAGCCCTTTTCAGGGCTTTTGGCTATTTCCGGATCATTTCTCGTCAGGCGTTTGCCCTTCTTCGCAGATGGAGTCCACCGGGGTGCCGAGGAACTCCTCGTCCAGTTCCGGGAAGGACTGCCCATCCCATTTGACAGCCTCAACCGGGACGGAAGGCTCTGCCTTTGCCTGCGGCTGGCCAAGCTTCTGCACCTGGTCGGAAGGGTATGTCTTGATATCCGAACTGTCCCCGCTGCTGACCCGAACCTGGACTGTTTCAAGCAGGGGGTTTAGCCCGATGACGATGCCCCGGCCTAGCGGCGTGATGACCTCCCGGCCCAGTTTGGGCATCCTTTTGCGGGATTTTTCATACTGGTCCTGCTCATACTTCAGGCAGCACATCAGCCGCCCGCACAGTCCGGAAATCTTGGTTGGATTCAACGACAGGCTCTGTTCCTTGGCCATGCGGATGGAGACGGGCTGGAACTCATACAGGAACTGGGAACAGCATAGGTTGCGCCCGCAGGACCCAAGCCCGCCCAGCATCTTGGCCTCGTCCCGGACGCCGATCTGCTTGAGTTCGATCCGTGTCCTGAAAACGCTGGCCAGGTCCTTGACCAGCGCGCGAAAATCCACCCGGCCGCCGGAGGTGAAGTAGGCGATGAGCTTGCTGTTGTCAAAGGAATACTCCACATCCACCAGCTTCATGTCCAGGTTGTGCTTTTGGATGCGTTCCCGGCAGACATTAAATGCCTGCTCCTCCCGAAGCCGGTTCGCGTCCCTCTGCTGAAGATCCTGCTGGGTTGCCATGCGGGTCACTTCGCGCAAGGGCTGTGGCAGCTGGTCTTCGGGCATCTCGTGGGCGGCCTGGCATACTTCAGCGATCTCAAGGCCCTGGATGGTGGGGACAACGACTGCCTCGCCCAGGGAGGGCTCCAGTAATCCAGGGTGATAATAACTGCGTCTTCCGGCGTTTCTGAATCGAACGCCAACAACTATGGGCATTGATTATTCCTCCAATATATTTAAAAGGATTTCGTCCGCGGCAGCCTGCCAGGAGATGTTGCTGGCCCTG
>DIWD01000009.1 GCA_002428405.1 bacterium UBA6115 | reverse complement strand
TCGTTCACCCTGTCCAGCAGCGCTTCCCCCGTGATGCCGCTCTCCGGCAGGAAGAGCAGCAGCGGCATCTCGCGCTTCGGGTCGCCCAGGCGCGCTGAGGCCGTGATGAAGCCGGAATCCCGTCCCATCGCCTGGATGACGCTGACGCACTCGGAGGGGCGCATCGCGCGGTTTTCCTCCCCGACGTTGCGGATCAGGTTGGCCCAGTAACGCGCGCAGCTGCCATATCCCGGGGTATGGTCGATGAGGGTGCGCTCCTCGTCCCCCAGGTCGTTGTCGATCGTTTTGGGAACGCCCATAACGCTCAGCCCGTATCCCTGCTCCCGCGCCAGCAAGTCAACCTTGTGCGCGGTATCCATGGAGTCATTTCCGCCGATGTAGAAGAAATAATGGATGTCATGCGCGCGGAACACATCCAGGATGCGCTGGTAATCCGCCGCAAAGCCGTCCCTGAGCTTGTAGCGGCAGGAGCCCGCCGCCGCGGCGGGGGTGTGCTTGAGCCGGGCCAGCTCCTCCGGGGCCTGGCGGCCCATGTCCAGCAGCTCCTCCAGCAGCACCCCCTCAATGCCGTGGTGGGCGGCGAACACGCGGTCCGCCTTCCCGGAAGAAAGGCAGGCTTCCACGACGCCCTGCAGCGAGGCATTGATGACCGGCGAGGGCCCGCCGGACTGGGCAACCAGCGCGTTGAACCTGGGCATATCTTTTTCTCTCCTTCACACACCCCATCTGAAAAAAAACCGTGATGCGGCGGCAGGGGCCTGCCGACTGACCGCTATGCTGCGCATCAGGATATCAGCGCCGGAAATTCAATGCAATACTCGAGCCGTCAGTTTTTGATATGATCGACCTTCTTAAACCCTTCCGGATTCTTTACAGCCTTCTTTTCCCTGTGGTAAGGTGGGGGTAGTATCAAGCTACCTCAAAGGAAACGGGGAAAGAATATGAAGCCTGACATGAAGCCCGTCACAGCCCCGGAAGCGCCCGCCGCCCTGGGCCCCTATTCAGCCGGCATTGCCTTTGGGGACCTGCTGTTCCTCTCCGGCCAGACACCCATCGACCCCGCCACAGGCGCGCTGGTCCCCGGGGACATCCGCGCGCAGACAGCCCAGTGCGCCCGCAACCTGGGCGCGGTGCTCAAGGCGGCCGGCTCCGGCTTTGACCGGGTGCTCAAGACCACCTGCTTCCTCACGGACATGGCGGACTTCGCTGCCTTCAACGAGGTCTACGCGGACTATTTCATCAGCAAGCCCGCACGCTCCACCGTCGCCGTCCGTGCCCTGCCCAAGGGGGCGCTGGTGGAGATCGAGCTGATCGCGCAAAAGGACTGATCCAAAAGGAAAGGTTTCGGCACTGCGGAGAACATCTCCGCTTTTTTCAATCCTCAATCGGCTCGAACCGGATTTCGTCTTCTTCCGTCTCGGCTTTGACGACCAGGTCGGAGGTCTCCGGCAGCCCTTCCGGCAGGCGGATGGACCAGCTGAACACTCCCTCGCAGGTGCGCCCCTGCCAGAAGGAAAGCTCCCTGCCGTCATGAAGCAGGCTGGCCCGTTTCAGGCGGTTGCCCATGTTGAGGAGATAGATATCATTGCGTCGCTCAAAGACGTGCAGGTACAGGGTGCCCTTCCGCGCGGTCATGCCCAGCCAGGGCAGGTCATAGGGATAAGCCGGCACAGGGCGGGTTTCATAAATACTCTCCCCGCTGCTTTGCAGGAAAGCGCCGATTTCCCGCAGGACCGCCGCGCTGCCCTCCGGCACCCGGCCCAATTCGTCCGGGCCGACGTTAAGCAGGTAATTGCCGCCCCGGCTGACCACCCGCACCAGGTCGCGGATCAGCTGCTTCGCGCTTTTCCAGCCGGTGTCCAGGCGGTTGTAGCCCCAGGTGCCGTTGATGGTGGCGGGCACCTCAAAGGGCTTCGGATAGGGAAGCAGCGGGATGAAGTTGTCGCCGGTGGTCATGTAATCGCCCAGTCCGCTGCCGATGCGGCCTGAAATCAGGCAGTCCGGCTGGAACCCCTTGACCAGGGCCTTCAGGGCGGCGGACTGTTCCCGGGTCATGCTGATGGGTGTGTCAAACCAGATCAGGCCGATGTCGCCGTAGTTGGTCAGCAGCTCCCGCACCTGGGGGAAGCATTTCGTATCCAGGTAGTCCTGGAAACCCGGGTTTTCGTCCCTCACGCCTGTTTCCAGCCCGCCCGGATGATACCAGTCCTGCGCCTGGGAGTAGTAAAAGCCCAGCTTCAGCCCGTGCTTTTCGCAGGCCTTCCGGAAAGCCTTCGCGATATCACGGGCCCAGGGCGTCGCGTCCACGACGTTGTAGGGGTCGGCTTTGGTGTGAAACATGGAAAAGCCGTCATGGTGCTTGGCGGTCAGCACCAGGTAGCGCATGCCCGCGTCCTTCGCCATCTTCGCAATGCCCTCCGCGTCAAACTCTTTCGGGTCAAAACGCTCCGCAAGACGCGCGTATTCCTCCCTGGGGATCTTCAGGTCGTGCATGATCCATTCGGCGATGTTCCGGGTCTTCTGTCCCTTCCACTCCCCTGCCGGAACGGCGTAAAGCCCCCAGTGAATAAACAGGCCGAACTTGGCGTTCAGCCACCAATGGCTGTCCTTGTGAGAGAGCATATCGGGCCTCCTTATGGTTGTTTTCCTGCCCATTGTAAGGCCGCGGGGCCGGCTTGACAATTCCCCGGCCGGGGAAGATTTCCTTGAATAAGGAGGGCCGCGGTGGTATACTCTTCTTACATTGGAAACGCTGTTTCCAACAAAACTGAAGGAGGAACCATCCATGAGGAAACTGTTGGCGCTTGCCCTGATCCTCGCCCTGGCCCTGCCGGTCATGGGCCTTGCTGAGGGAACCTACGAACTGGCGCTGGTGACGGACGTGGGCAATATCGATGACCAGAGCTTCAATCAGTATTCTTACCAGGGCATCAAGGATTTTGCCGCTGAAACCGGCAAGACCTATGCTTATTACCAACCCAGTGAAGACAGCCTGGACGCACGAGTGGAAACCGTTGTATCCGCAATCGAAAAAGGAGCCAAGGTGGTTCTGACGCCTGGTTTCCTGTTTGCGGAAGCAATGGGTGTTGCACAGGAGCTATATCCTGAAGTGAACTTTATTCTGGTTGACACCGCTCCGGCGGGTGTTGCAGCAAAAAACACCTATTCTATCCTTTATCAGGAAGAGCAGGCGGGCTACCTGGCCGGTTACGCTGCGGTCAAGGATGGATATACCAAGCTGGGCTTCCTGGGAGGCATGGCGGTCCCCGCTGTTGTGCGCTATGGCTTTGGCTTTGTGCAGGGCGCTGACGCAGCCGCCAAGGAAATGAGCATCCAGGTCGACATCAAGTACTGGTACAGCGATGTGTTCTGGCCGACAGATGATGTCAAGAACAAGATGGGCAGCTGGTACACTGAAGGCACAGAGATCGTCTTCGCCTGCGGCGGCGGCATCTACCTGTCATTGGTAGCCGCGGCTGAAGAGGCCGACAAGATGGTCATCGGCGTGGACGTTGACCAGAGCTACGTCAGCCCCCGCGTCATCACCAGCGCCACGAAAGCGCTGACCGAGTTCATTAAACTATCCCTTGAGGCGATCTACGACAATGGCGGCGTTATGCCTGAGAACATGCAGGGTGTGACGGCGACATTTGGCGCCAAGGACGACGCCGTAGGCCTGCCCACCGCTCCGGACTCCTGGCGTTTTGCCAAGTTTACGGTCGAAGAGTACAACGCGCTGTTTGAGCAGTTGAAAAACGAAACCATCGTGGTGAGCCCTGCGATCGACGCAGTGCCCGCGGTCACCAACGCCGTGGTGGATTACCAGAACTGATTATCCTGTCAACCGGAAGCCGGAGGACACGTCCTCCGGCTTTTTCATTTGTGTTTTTTGACGGGGCAAAATCCGTCATGGAAATCTTTGTTCTTATATGGTATAAATAGAACAATAAAACTGCGTCCGGCAGCGTTCCCGCGCGGCCGCCAACGCCAAAAGCTCAGACAAGAGGGCGTGCCATGAACGATTATGTCATCGAGATGCTGGGCATTACCAAAGACTTCCCCGGGGTGAGGGCCAACGACGACGTGACCCTGCGGCTGCGCCGCGGGGAGATCCACGCGTTGCTGGGCGAGAATGGCGCGGGCAAGAGCACGCTGATGAGCGTGCTGTTCGGCCTGTACCAACCGGAACGGGGACGGATCCTGATGAACGGGAAAGAGGTCAGGATCAACACCCCCAACGACGCCAACGCGCTCCGTATCGGCATGGTGCACCAGCACTTCAAGCTGGTGGAGGTATTCACCGTCCTGGACAACATCATCCTGGGGGCTGAAACCACGCGCCTGGGGCTGCTGAGGAAGGACGAGGCGCGCAAAAAGGTGATGGCCCTGTCGGAGAGCTACGGGCTGAAGGTCGACCCGGACGCGCTGATCGAGGACATTTCCGTGGGCATGCAGCAGCGGGTGGAGATCCTCAAGATGCTCTACCGGGACAACGAGATCCTCATTTTTGACGAACCCACCGCGGTGCTCACCCCGCAGGAGATCGACGAACTGATGGGCATCATGCGCTCCTTCGCCAGAGAGGGCAAGTCCATTCTATTTATTACCCATAAACTCAACGAGATCATGGCGGTGGCCGACCGCTGCACGGTGCTGCGCAAGGGCAGGCTGATGGGCACGGTGGACATTGCGGACACCGACACGCACAAGCTTTCCCGTTTGATGGTGGGGCGTGAGATCAGCTTCACAGTGGACAAGAAAGACCTGGAACCCGGGGAGACCGTACTGGAGGTGAAAGGGGTCACCGTGCCCTCCAAACTGCACAAAAAGAACGCGGTCAGGGACGTGTCCTTCAGCGTCCGCCGGGGCGAGATCGTCTGCCTGGCGGGCATTGAGGGAAACGGGCAGACGGAGTTCGTGTCCGCCCTGACCGGGCTTGAAAAGATCTCCGGCGGGCAGATCACGCTCAAGGGCAAGGACATCTCCCAAGCCGCGGTGCGCGACCGTTCGGTCGCAGGCATGAGCCACATCCCGGAGGACCGGCACAAGCACGGGCTGATCCTGGACTTCACCCTGCAGGATAACCTGGTGCTGCAGCGCTACTGGGAAGGCGCGTTCCAAAATCGCGGCGTCATACGCGAGGACGCGGTGCGGGCATACGCGGAAAAACTGATCGCGCAGTATGACGTGCGCGCGGGGGAAGGGCCGGAGACCTCGACCCGCAGCATGTCCGGGGGAAACCAGCAAAAGGCCATCGTGGCACGGGAGATGGACCTGGGCCGGGATCTGCTGGTCGCGGTGCAGCCCACCCGTGGGCTGGATGTTGGCGCGATCGAGTACATCCATTCCCAGATCGTGCGCGCGCGGGATGAGATGCGCGCGGTGCTGCTGGTCAGCCTGGAGCTGGAGGAAGTGATGAACGTGTCCGACCGCATCCTGGTGATGTATGAGGGCGAGATCGTGGGTGAGTTCAGGCCGCATGAGGTGAGCGTGCAGGAGCTGGGCTTGTACATGGCCGGCGCCAAGCGGATGAAGACGGAAGGGGTGAGCGCATGATGAAGAAACACCGCCTTTCCTTTAGGGGGATGGACTCCCTTGTCGCCTCCGTCGTTTCCATCCTGGCGGGCCTGTTGTTCGGGCTGGTCCTGCTGCTCATCTTCAACCCCGCCAAGGCGGGGAATGGGTTCATGAACATCCTGCTCACCGGCGTGCGCAGCACGCCCCGCCTTGCCAAAGTGCTCTACACCGCGGCGCCACTGATGATGACCGGGCTCTCGGTCGGTTTCGCTTTCAAGACCGGGCTGTTCAACATCGGAGCCTCCGGGCAGTTTACCATGGGGGCCTTCCTGGCCCTGACCGGTGCCATCGCCTGGCAACTGCCCTGGTACCTGTGCCTGCTGCTGGGTATCATCGGCGGCGCGGTCTGGGGCGCCATCCCCGGCATCTGCAAGGCGCTCTTCAACGTCAACGAGGTCATCACCTCCATCATGTTCAACTGGATCGGGCTGTTTACCGTCAATGTACTCACCTACAACAACCCGGTGATGCTGGCCAGCGCCTGGGGCGACGTGAGCAAGGAGCGCACCGCAGCCCTGGCCAAGGCCAACCTGGACGCCATCCTGCCCAAGCTGGGTATGGACAAGCTGATGAAATTCAACGGCATGAACGTCGCGATCTTCATCACCGTGGCTGTCGCGATTGTCATGTGGTTCATCCTGCAGAAGACCACCTTCGGCTACGAGCTCAAGGCCTGCGGGTTCAACCGCCACGCCAGCCAGTACGCAGGCATCAGCCCCCGGCGCGCGATCATCCAGTCCATGGTGATCGCCGGGGCTCTGGCTGGGCTGGGCGGCGGGCTGTATTACCTGTCCGGAACCGTGCAGCTCACCCTGGGCAAGGAGCTCTCCGCCATGGGGTTCAACGGCATCCCGGTGGCGATGCTGGCGGCTTCCCATCCCATAGGGACAATTTTCTCGGCGCTGTTCATCTCCTACATCCAGGTGGGCGGCGACGCGATGCAGCCGGAGTTCGCACGGGAGATGATCGACATCATCATCGCGGCCATCATCTACCTGAGCGCCTTTTCTCTCCTGATGCGCGAGCTGCTGGGCCGCGCGAAGCAGCGCCGCCAGCAGATCCTGGAAACGGCTGAGGCTCCCGCGGACAAACCCAACGCGAACGGAGGTGAAAGCGCGTGATCATCCTGGCGGATATCTTAAACGCCACGGTGCTCTTCGCGGTCCCGTTGATCCTGGTGGCCCTGGGTGGAATGTTCTCGGAGCGCTCCGGCATCATCAACATCGCGCTGGAAGGCATCATGATCGTGGGCGCCCTGGTCAGCTGCCTGTTCCTCAGCGCCGTGGACAAGTCCGGCTTCGGGACGGCGAATCCCCAGCTTTCAATGCTGCTGGCGATCCTGATCGCCAGCGTTTCCGGCATGGTCTACTCCGCGCTGCTGGCTTTCGCTTCCATCAACCTGAAGGCCAACCAGACCATCGGCGGCGTCGCCCTGAACATGCTGGCGCCCGCCTTTGCCATCGTGCTGACCTGGGCGATCCAGGGGCAGGGCAACACCACCATCTTCATCCCCACCTGGACGCGCATCAGCGCGGAATCCATCGGGGTCACGGACATCAGCACCTTCCTTCCCCGCTTTCTGTTCAAATCCTTCTACCTGACCACTCCCGCGGCGCTGCTGCTGCTGCTGGCAAGCATTGTGGTGCTCTACCGGACACGGCTGGGGCTCAGGCTGCGCTCATGCGGAGAGCACCCCCAGGCGGCAGACTCGATGGGCATCAACGTTTATAAAATGCGCTACATCGGCGTGCTCATCTCCGGCTTCCTGGGCGGCATCGGCGGCCTGGCTTTCACCCTGGCTGCGGGCAGCGGCTTCCAGAGCCAGGTAGCGGGCTACGGCTTCCTGGCCCTGGCGGTGATGATTTTCGGCAACTGGAAGCCGCTGAACATCTTCCTGGCCTCGCTGCTGTTCGCCTTCTTCAAGATCCTGGGTTCCTACTCCGGTTCCATCCCCTTCCTGCCGCAGTTCGAAGGCGTCGCCTCCAGCGAGTATATCTACATGATGCTGCCCTACGTTGTCACCATGATCGTGCTGATCCTCTCCAGCAAGAAATCCCGCGCGCCCAAGGCGGAGGGCGTCCCCTACGACAAGGGCATGCGGTAGGCGCGAAAGCGGCGTCTTTTTCCGCTGAAAATGACCGGCGCGGCCTTGGCCGCGCCGGTTCATTGATGGGAGAGGCTTACCAGAGCCCGTAGAGCGGGCCGGCGAAAAAGAAGACCACGATCCCGATTGTGTTCAGAAAGCCATGGGTAAAAATGGCGGCTCATAGGTTCCCGCCGTGCCTGGCCTTCACCCAGGTGAAGAACAGCGCGTCCAGCGCCGTGATCACGACGCCGGTCACACCCTGCTCACGGTGCGCGAGGCCGAAGAGCGCGCAGGATATCCCGATGGCCATAACCCTTCCCATGGCATTGTTCCCGATGAGGGCGGTGATCCGGGAGGGGAGATAGCCCCGGTAGACAGTCTCCTCGCCTAGGGCCGCCAGCGTCCAGCCAAGGACCAGCAGGCCCAGCAGCTGAGCTGTGTCCCCCTTGAGGGTCTCATAGGCGGCCAGGATCCTGGATCCGCCGGTCAGGCGGTTGAGCAGGGGCAGGAACAGCCCGAAATCCACCGCCGTCCAGAACACCGCGAGCAGGAAAGCCGACAGGATGAGGCGGGGCGGAAACTTCCTGAAACCAAGGGAGGAAGGCCCTTCCCGTCGAAGGAGCAGGGAAATTGCCATCAGCGCCAGGACCACGAGGGTGGGGATCAGGAGGTCCAGCAGGATTGCCGCGGCCGCCGCGGCCAGCTCCGCAAGGGTTATGAGCCTGATGAGGCGTTCCTTTTTCATATCTGCCTTTCCGGGGGAGGTCCCCCTGCCGCAAGTGATGACAACGGAAGGCGATGGCTTATGTTCGGCTGTATTTTACTCCTGTTTTCCCCTGACGGGCGGGCGGTAAAAACGTTTCTTTTGGGCGGACGGTATTTTTGTTCATCCGTAAAATTTACGCGAATTTTACAAAACCATTGAACCGGACGCTCCATGAGGTTATAATGGAGCTGGCAAAATAATAAGGAGGGTCCCAAATGAGAAAGGTTTTTTCCATCCTGCTGGCCGCCGTGATTATGCTGTCCCTGACGGGCACGGCGCTGGCCAAAGACTATTCCGGCTACACCATCCGCATCTACTCCAACTCCAACTCCACTGAGCGCGCGATCTGGCTGAAACAGGCCGCGGCGGACGCCGGCTTCACCATCTCCATGGACGATAACTCGGTCATCTCCGGCGACGTGGCGGCCATCCAGGCGGCCAACGAGAACAAGGACGGGGACATCCTCTTCGGCCTGAACGAGACCCGCTGGAGCCAGGTGGTGGACGGCACCTACGAGAACCTCAAACTGGTGGAGTGGACCCCCGCCTGGGCGGCCGAGGTCGGCGAGTATGTCTACCCCGGGCAGGCCTACGGGCTGGTCATCCAGAACATCCTGATGCTTTACCGCAACGACGACCTGGGAACCAAGGGCGAGAAGCTCAGCTTCAAGCATTGGGCGGACATCGTGGACTGCGGCTACACCTGGTACCGCCAGGGCAAGGTCGGCGGCACCACAAACTCCAACATCAACAGCTCCATGCTCTATGCCTTTGTGGATCCGGCCTCGCAGGCCGGCGGCATCAGCCTGGACGGCTGGAAGATGCTGTGGAAGTACTGCGAGAACGGTGTCTTCACCGGCGACAGCTACGGCTTTGACGCGCTCAACCGCGGCGACGTGCAGGTATCCACCTTCTATTCTTCCTCCCTCTACGGCAAGATCGACGCCGCGGCCGATAGCTCGGCCAATCCCCTGAAGGGCACCATGCAGCCGGAAAACTGGGCGCTGGTGGACATCGAGGACGGAAGCTACTACATCGCTGAGTACATCGGCATCCTGGACAAGCAGAACCGCACGGAGGAGCAGACCGAGGCCGTGAAAGCCTTTGGCGAATGGTTCGGCTCCGCCGAAGTGCAGGCGGAATGGGGCTTTGAGTTTGACTCCTACCCCTGCAATGAGAAAGCCGTTGAAATGCTCTATCCCGAAGGCAAACCGGGCATCTATGAGCTGAAGAACTTCGCGCTGGCGCCGGTGGAAGGCACGGACATGAACTACGCCGAGTATGTCACCGCGCACTCCAGCGAGTGGACCAACATCATGACCAACCTGGGCTTCTACTGGGCTGACGCCAACAGCGCCGTGAAGGAACCCGAATGGGATACCCTGGACTGGGCGACCCTGACGCAGAAAAAGTAAGCAGGCCAGGGGACAGCCCCGGCTGAAACGAACCGTTTGGCGGGCCGGTCACACGGCCCGCCAAACGCAATATTACGAATCATTCCGGGGAGGGGACCCCGGTTTAGGGCAGCCATTGCCGATCGCATCAGAAAGCGGGGGGAGGCCATGATCCGGCTCGAGGACATCACCGTCAAGTTTGAGGAATTCACCGCCTTAAAGGAGATCAACGTCCATGTGAAGGAGGGAGAGTTCTTTACCTTCCTGGGTCCTTCCGGCTGCGGGAAGACCACCACGCTGCGTACCATCGCGGGATTTATCCAACCGGTGTCGGGCAAGGTTTTTGTCAAGGGAAACGATATCACCCGTCTGCCCATTGAGGAGCGCAACATCGGCATCGTTTTCCAGTCCTACGCGCTGTTCCCCACCATGACAGTGCGGGACAACATCGCCTTTGGACTGAAAATCAAGAAGCTGGGCAAGGATGAGATCAGCCGAAAAGTGGCAGACATCGCCCGCAAGGTGGACCTGTCGGAGGAACAGCTGGGCAAGGCGGTATCCCAGTTATCCGGCGGCCAGCAGCAGCGCGTGGCCATCGCCCGGGCGCTGGTGACCGAGCCCGCCATCATCTGCATGGATGAGCCGCTGTCCAACCTGGACGCGAAGCTGCGCGTGCAGCTGCGCAACGAGCTGAAAAAGATGCAGCGGGACTTTGGCATCACCACCATTTATGTCACCCATGACCAGGAGGAGGCGCTGACGCTGTCCGACCGGATCGCGGTGTTCAACAAGGGCGGGATCGAGCAGACCGGCACGCCCAATGAGGTCTACAACCACTCCAGCACCGAGTTCGTCTGTAATTTTATCGGCGACATCAACCCGCTTAGTGAAAAGACGGTCTCCCTGATGAACGCGGGGGGCGCCGGGCTGGACCCGGAAAGGGCCCACTATATCCGCCTGGAGCGGGTGCCGGTCAACGCGCAGCATTCCCAGGGCGCCTGGGAAACACAGGGCAGCGTCCTCAGCCGGGAATATTACGGGATGTACATCAAGTATACCGTGGACGCGGGGGTGCAGACCCTGCGCTCCATCGTGCGCAACGACGGCGTGAGCATCTATGAGCCCGGGGAGCCGGTCACCCTTACCCTACACCCTGACAACATTATGAGCTATCCGCGCGGGGAGGGGGTGCCGTCATGAAAAGCGCCGCCAAATGGCTCAAACCCGAGCAGATCTTCAAGCTCTTCGGTTTCGGGCTGTTCATCTACCTCTTCCTGGGGTTCATGATCATGCCCAATATCAACACGCTCACCCAGATATTCAATACGAAAAACGCCGCCGGCGAAACGGACCCCTGGGCGGTCATCCGTTTCTTTTTCGCGGGGAACATGGGCACCTATGTGCTCAACTCACTGAAACTGGCCATTGGCCTGGTCGTCACCGCCAACGTCGTGGGCGTGTCCGTTGTGCTCCTGACAGAATATTTTGACATCAAGGGAGCGAAGATCCTGCGCATGGGCTACATGACCACGCTGATATACAGCGGCGTCGCCCTGGTGACGGGTTACCTGTTCCTCTATGACAACAACGGCATCCTGACCAACATGATGTCCAACGCCTTCCCCGGGATGAACAAAAACTGGTTCTCAGGGTTCAGCGCCGTCATGTTCACGATGACCTTTGCCACCACCAGCAACCACATGCTCTTTTTGCGCAACGCCATCCGGAGCATCGACTACAACACGGTGGAAGCGGCGCGCAACCTTGGCGCAAGGCCGCTGAAAGTCCTTTGGAAAGTCGTGTTCCCCACGCTGATGCCCACGATGTTCTCCCTCACTGTCATGACCTTCATCACCGGGCTGTGCGCCATGAGCGCGCCGACCCTGCTGGGCTTCGACTCCATCAACCCGGAGATCGTCCGCCTGGCCGGTTCCTCCGTCGCCGACGAGGCCTTCCCCCAGGCGCGCGCCGCCCTGCTGTCCATCATCCTGGCGGTGTTCACCATCGTGCTGCTCACCGTCCTTTCCGCTTACGAGCGAAAGGGGCATTACCTGTCCGTGTCCAAAACCAAGGCCAAGCTGGTCAAGCAGAAGATCGACAACCCGGTTGCCAATGTCTTCGCGCACATCTATGCCTACCTCCTGTTCATCGTATACATGACCCCGGTGGTCATGATCGTCATCTTCTCCTTCCAGACCTACGGCGCCATCCGCATGAAGACGCTGGATTTGGGGAATTGGACCTTCCTGAACTTCTTCGGGAAGGAGGATTATTCCTACCTGACCTCCAGGGGCGTCTACCGGGTGCGCGAAGGCGCGGTGAGCGGTGTGTTCTCCAACGCCGACACCCTGGGCGGCATCCGGACCAGCTTCATCCTCTCCGCCCTGGCGGCGGCGCTGGCCTGTGTCATTGTCGTCGTCGCCGTCAATTACATCTTCAAGCACAGGAAGAAAGGGGCGGTGCTGGAATACGCCCTGCTCTTCCCCTGGCTGCTGCCCACCATCCTCATCTGCTATTCCTACCGCACCTATTTCAACAGCAATGACATCTGGTACGTGGGCAACGCAAACCTTTATTACGCGGACAACGTGCGCCTGCTGATCATCATCGCCTATACCGTGGTCAAGCTGCCCTTCTCGCTGCGCATGATCAAGGCGGCTTTCTATGCCATTGACGATGAGCTGGAGGACGCCGCGCGCAACCTGGGCGCCAGCGGGCTGACCACGATGCTGAAGATCAAGCTGCCCATCATCCTGCCAAGCGTACTGGCGGTGTTCGCGCTCAACTTCAACGCCCTGTTTACCGAGTACGACATGTCCGCCACCTTCGCCTCCTCCTACGGCACCAGCTACGCGATGGTGATGCAGGCGATGACAAGGGAGGAAGGGTTGTACGGCTACAACATCAACGCCTCCGGCCGCCGCGCCGCCTCCACCGTGTTCATCATGCTGCTCTCAGGCCTGATCCTCTACCTGGTCTACGGCATCGGCGCGCGGGACCTGGGCGAGCGGCTGGCGGCGAAGGAGAAACGAAGGAAGCGCAGGAATAGGATCCTGTCTCGCCTGGGGCTCAGGCAGGCCGGCTGACCTGGGAGGAGTTTGCCGGGTTCTGCTCAGGGCTAAAAGGCGCGGCGCTGGACCAGCCGTTTTACCGTGACTTTGTCACCACCGTTGCCCGCCACACGGGGAACCGTAAGCTTTTCGCGCTGATCATGCGGACGGACA
>DIWD01000059.1 GCA_002428405.1 bacterium UBA6115 | reverse complement strand
TATGGCCTTTACTGGTCATTCATTGAAAATTCCTTCATTGTTTACAGCAACTCAGTCGGGTGAAGGATTACGGGGATAGTTTTCCATGATCCGCAAAGCATAATGGACTGGAAGGAGAAATCGGGATGTTGATGGACGCATTGCTGAAAACCGGCCCGCAGCCGGGGCTCACCCTTGCAAAGGTTGAAAAGCCTGTTCCGGGGGAAGGGGAAGTGCTGATCAAAATCCATAAAACCGCCATTTGCGGAACTGACCTGCATATCTTCAACTGGGATGCCTGGAGCCAGGCGCATATCAAGCCCCCGCTGACCATCGGGCATGAGTATGTGGGTGAAATCGCACAGATCGGCAGCGGTGTCAAGCATTTTCACATCGGCCAGACCGTATCCGGCGAGGGGCATATCGTCTGCGGCCAGTGCCGCAACTGCCGCGCGGGTCGCGGGCAGTGGTGCAGGGATACCCAGGGGGTCGGGGTGAGCCGCAGCGGCGCTTTTGCTGAATATCTTTGCATTCCCGCTTCCAACTGCATCCCGATCACACCTGACCTGGACGAGGAGGTTGTCGCGTTCTTTGACGCCCTGGGCAACGCCACGCACACGGCGCTGATGTTTGACGTCATCGGCGAAGACGTTCTCATCACCGGCGCCGGCCCCATTGGGGTGATGGCCGCTGCCATCTGCCGGCATAACGGCGCGCGCAACGTAGTGATTACTGATGTAAAGGATTACCGCCTTGATTTGGCCCTGAAGCTGGGCGCGACCCGGGCGGTGAATGTCGCCCGGGAAGACCTGTCCGCCTTGCTGCCGCAGCTTCATATGGTCGAGGGCTTTGACGTGGGGCTTGAAATGTCCGGCGCGGAAAGCGCGCTTCAGCAAATGCTGGGCCTGATGCGCAACGGCGGGCAAATCGCCCTGCTCGGCCTGTTCGGTAAAAAACCGGCGATCGACCTTGATACACTGATTTTCAAGGGACTTACCGTGCAGGGCATTTATGGGAGGAAAATGTATGAGACCTGGTACAAGATGGCAGCCATGGTGCAAAGCGGGCTGAACCTGAAACCCCTGATCACTCACCGATTCCGCTATACGGAATTTGAAGAAGCATTCCGAATCATGAATACAGGCGAAAGCGGCAAGATTATCCTTGAGTGGAGCTGAGGATGATCCATCCGAAACAAAAGGACAGGGAGGAAAAAAACACCTTGCAAACGGACATCAAAAGGAAGAACGCCCTGGCGTTTTATGAGCGGCAGCTGGAAGAAATCAGAAAGGCAGGCACCCTGCGCGAAGAGCGGGTCATTCTGACTCCCCAGGGCAGCCGCATCGATACCACGCGCGCTAACGGTGTCCTGAACCTTTGCGCCAACAACTACCTAGGCCTTTCCAATGACAGCAGGATCATCAAAGCGGCCAAGTCGTCCTATGATGCCTGGGGCTTTGGCCTTTCAAGCGTGCGCTTCATCTGCGGCACCCAGCTGATCCACAGACAGCTGGAACAGCGCCTGGCGGATTTTCTGCATATGGACGATGTGGTGCTCTACTCCTCCTGCTTTGACGCCAATGGCGGTCTGTTTGAAACGCTCCTGGGGGAGGACGACGCGGTCATCTCCGATGAGCTCAACCACGCGTCCATCATCGACGGCATCCGCCTTTGCAAGGCTCAGCGGCACCGTTACCACAACAGCGACATGCAGGATCTTGAGCGTATCCTCAGGGAGACGCAGGGATGCGGCATCCGTCTGATCGCGACCGACGGCGTGTTCTCCATGGACGGTTATGTGGCAAAACTTGGTGAGATCTGCGATCTGGCTGAAAAGTATGATGCCCTGGTGATGGTGGATGACAGCCATGCCACCGGACTCATGGGAAGAACGGGGCGCGGCACGCACGAGCACTGCGGGGTCACGGGCCGCGTGGACATCATCACCGGCACATTCGGCAAAGCGCTGGGTGGGGCGTCCGGGGGATTTACAGCCGCCAGAAAGCCCATCACAGACCTGCTGCGGCAACGCTCCAGGCCCTACCTGTTCAGCAATTCTCTTGCGCCTTCAATCTGCGCGGCGACCCTTAAGACGCTGGATCTTCTTGAATCTTCCCCGGAGCTTCGCGATAAGGTCCATGAAAACGCTTCCTATTTCAGGCAGCGGATGGCAGGGCTGGGTTTTGACCTGCTTCCCGGGGAGCATCCCATTGTGCCCGTGATGCTCTATGATGCCCATAAAGCCCAGGAGATGGCTGCCAGGATGCTGGAGCAGGGCGTCTATGTTATCGCGTTTTGCTATCCGGTCGTGCCGATGGGCAAAGCGCGCATCCGCACCCAGATATCCGCCGCGCATCGTTTTGAGGATCTGGACTTCGCCGCGGAAGCTTTCCGCCGGGTTAAAAAGGATATGAAACTGTAGCATGCTGAAAGGAACTTCCATGAGCGAAATAACCAAGAAACCGATTCTGTTTTCCGGTATCCAGCCCTCCGGATACATCCATATTGGCAATTATATCGGTGCCATCCGTAATTTTACCTTGCTCAAGAACGATTATGACTGCCTCTTCTCC
>DIWD01000082.1 GCA_002428405.1 bacterium UBA6115 | reverse complement strand
CCATAATCCTTCAGTTCCCTGGCGATCCATTTGATGAGCATTTCCTGGTCCAGCTGCTCAAAGACTACGACACCGCCTAGATCCCTGATCTTCCTGTACAGTTTTTTAGTGCCGGAAGCCTTTCCCCTTACATAGAACACCAGGCAGACATGTTCCGGCAACAGGTCCATATACCGCACCAGCCCGTCGGCGCTTGCGCGACCGATGGAGGTTTTTGGTTCCTCATCCTCGCTTTCTCCACGTCCTGAAAGTTGTGCGCATTCCTTCACCAGAACCAGTCGGCGTTCCTGAAGGACCGGCAGTGTCTCGCAGGCGGCGATCAGTTCGTTCTCGCCGGGGTTGACGAGAATGCTCTCGTTCATTAGCGCCATCGGGCTTTTCAGCAATGCCGCGCGCAGCGTCTTCAGAGCGCTTTCCTTGCCATATTCCTCTTCCCCCTCAAACAGATACACCCGGCTGATTTCGCTCCGCCTGAGATGTT
The DNA here is from genome assembly GCA_002428405.1 of bacterium UBA6115. The sequence goes on along the minus strand of DIWD01000082.1, from coordinate 23,626 downwards.
CGTAAAATGCCTGATAATCCATTTATTTCTCCCCTTTAAGAAAAGCAGCAACATCAAGTTCTCCGTTCAGGATATTCAGCGTCACCGCGCCGCGCTCCCCGGTCACCAGTGAGTCTGCGCCTATCTCCTCCAGCCTTTCCATGGCGGCCTTGTATCGCTCCGGATGATTGTCAGCTGCTGAAACCAAGGCCAGCTGCGGGGAAATCATGGCCAGCAGTCCGCTTTCCGTGTCGGCCTTGGAACCGTGATGTGGTACCTTGAGCACCTGAGCCGGTCGTATCGCATACCTGGCATAATCCGCGCTGATGTCCCCGCTGGCAAGAAGGCTTACCCCATCAAGGTTCAATTGCATAACCAGAGAACCGTGGTTGGGGTCCTGCCCTGGATAGAAGGCGTCATATTTAGGCCAGAGGACTTCGGCACTGACCTTTCCCGCAGAAAGGATGTCCCCGGCGCCAAGCGTCACGACCGGGATCCCGGCAGCCTGTGCTTCCTTGACCAGAAGCAGGCTGCCGTCGGTTAGTTCCGCCTTTTCAGCACCATAGGGCAGGAGAATTTCCCTGATGATGACTTCATTGTCTAACAGCTGTCTTAACCCGCCTGTGTGGTCAAAATGCAGGTGGGTGAGGATGAGCTTGTCCACGGCGCGCCCCTGGCTGAGCAGGAGGCTGGCCAGGTCTCCGCCGTGATCCCCCGTGTCGATGACCCAGGTGTGCGGCCCGCTGAGTATGACCGCGCTGTCAGCGTTGCCGACGCTGAGTTGGATGTAGCGGACCGCGTCCGGTTTTGGGGATAGAAGGGAGGCTGATAGGATCAGGGCAGCCGCACCGACTCCAAGGAGCCTCCCCATCCGCTTCAGCCTGACATAGCGTGTCAAAAGAATCAACAGGGCAAAAAACAGAAGAGTCTGCGGCATAGGAAGGGAGGGGAGGTTCAGCACAGCTCCGGGCAGGTTTGCGGCATATCCTGCCCCGGCCCCATAGGCGCGGGACAGCAGGAGCGCAGGCTGGGAGAGGATTTGCGCCGCAGGCATGCTGATGAAGGAAAGGAGAAGGGGGAGGAGATACCCCGCCATCAGCAGGCCAATGAAGAAAACTGCAGGCGGCCCGATGATCAGGCCAATCGGGGACAGGCGGTGAAAGGTGTTCAGGAGCGGTACGGCTGTCATAGCGCTGGCAGACAATGTGACAAAGTAAGACTGGACGATTCCCTTCATCAATAGTGGAAGACGCTGGAATCCTGCGCTGCTTTCAGCCCGGGCGTTCAGCCGGTCGCCCAGGGTGAGAATGCCCAGCACCGCCAGGAAGGAAAGCTGGAAGCCGGCACTGAACAGATCCAGGGGCCTGAAAAGGAGGATGAGCAGGAAAGCGCATGAAAGGCTTGTCAGCGGGTCTACACGTTTGCGCAGGACCCGGCCCAGCAGGTACAGCAGGGTCAGGATGGACGCCCTTACAACAGACGGCGAGAAATCCAGCAGCCGGCAATAGAAAATCAGCAGCGCCGCGATCAAACTGAACACAACACGGGGCGACAGCCGGAAAACACGCAGGAATAGGAACACTCCCGCCATCAACAGGCTGACATGCAGACCTGAGACCGCCAGAACGTGAGCGATCCCGGCATCCCTGAAATCAGCGGCCATTTTTTCATTCAGGCTGTCCCGCTCCCCCAGAAGCAGCGCTTTTGCAAGACCGCTCTCATCCTTAAACAGACTGTCAAGCCGCGCCGCGATCCCCTGCCTCAGGCGCAGCCACGGGTTCTGCGGCGCCGTTGAATCCAGAGGGGTGAATGACAGATCCCGAGCGCCGGTGATCCCTGCGGTCACGCCCCGCTGCAGCAGATACATGCGGAAATCAAAACCGTAAGGATTCACCTGACCCTGAGGATGATACAGGCTGCCTGTGAACCGTGCCTCCTGCCCGTCAAGCGGCAGCGGACCTTCTACGGATGGGTAATAGGTCCAGTGCGCGCCGCTTAGCCAGTGTTTGGCGCCATTTTCCTCTGTCAGGCATACTTCGCGCAGCAGCGCCGTGACCCGCCCGTCCTCATCCCGCTGTTCGCTTTCCCCGCTTACCCGCGCTGTAACCTGGTAAACGCCCTCCTCCGGCAATACGGGATGCGCGGCAATCCCCGACAGGAATATGCCAAGAAACAGGAATGAGAAAGCGGCCGCGGTAAAACGCCGGGATTTTTGTTTCCTGAATAAAGCCATGGCAGCCAGGGCCAAAATCATGCCGGTTAAAGGCAGGGCAGCACGAAAGCCTTCCCAGTAAGTGCCGATGAGTATACCCAAGGCATAGCCTGCCGCAAGGACGGTCAGCGGGCGCTGAGAGCGGAAAGATCTTTGTTTCACAACTGGATGATGAGATCCGGTTTTGCCGGAATGCTGTCCGGGAACTCTTCTTTTGCCTCCTGCGTGAGCAGGGCGTGATCTGCGCCGGGCTGACCATGCGTCAGAACAAGCCTCCTGACCCCGGCTCTGCGCGCGAGGACAGCTGCCTGTGCCGCGCTGAAATGCGGGAGGCCTTCTTTCCACTGCGACTTGGTAAATGCCGCGTCACAGATCAGCAGATCCGCGCCGCGGCAGAACGCTTCCAGGCTTTCGCCCCCCGCTGCGTCGCCTGTGTACACAAGTGAATGACCATCCCGCGCAATCCGGACAGCATAGGCTGGTATGGGATGGATGACAGGCACGGCGGTGATGGAAAAGCCTGCGATGACAATAGGTTTTGTGATGTCTTCAAAGCGGAATTCGTTCCCCTGGAGCAGTTCGCGCAGAGGATGGGGCTGGGGAGGCGCCAGGACCCGCAAACAGCGATTGGTCAGCAATAAATAATACTTCAGCGTCAGCATGTCGCTGGCATGGTCATTGTGCCAGTGGGTGATCAGAACTGCGCCAAGGTCCGCGGGGTTTTTTCTTGCCATCAGGCGGGGCAGTACCCCGCACCCAAGGTCAAGCTGCAGCGCGTCCTGCCCCGCTTCCACCAGGTAACCGGAGCAAGCGCCGTTTGCGCACGGGTAGGAGCCGTCGCAGCCAATGACACTAAATCTCATTGGGAACCTCCTTGAACAGGAACCTCGAGGTCAGCCAGAAGACCGCGGCGCACAGCAGCATTACCCCAAACCCCGGAACCGCGCCGCTGTAGTTGATAGTAAGAACCGAAAAGTTATACATCGCATGAAAAATCATTGTCAGCAGCAGGGTCTTCCCGGTCAGCATGAGCCTTGACAGAAGCAGGCCGATGACGAGCAGGACCGGGAAACCCAGCAGGGTAAAGTGCATCAAAGCGAAGAGCAGGCTGGTCAGCCATACCGCGGGGCGATCCCCCCAGCGACGGGCGATGACACCCTGAACCAGCCCGCGGAACAGCAGTTCTTCGCACAGCGCNNGGGTTGAGCGTGTCCGGCTGCACGGGTGCAATGCCGAGCTGCTGAAGGAACAGGTAGGTGATGAGTGTAATGAGCAGGCCTGCCATCGTATAGGAAACCGCGGAGAGCATCGTCAGGCCTGTCTGGAAAGCGGTCGGTTTTTGAAACAGAGCCTTTGCCTGAACAGAGGATTGCGGGCTCCTGAATAGGATCAGAGCTGCGGGTAAGCCAATCAGCAGTATTTCCTGCAGGGCAATCAGCAGATTGCTGGAAATGAATCCCAGGCTATCCCCCGCGAGCATATCCGGCAGGAACCAGCCTGCCAGCGCGCTGAGCGCGGCCGCCGCGTAAAAAAACGCTGTCCGCCTATTCAAGGGTGTAATATCCGCCGATCCGGTCGCGCCAGGTCAGGTCCAGCCTGATATCCTCCCCCGGTCTGATGCCCTGGCGGCTCAACTCTGAAGCCACCGTGTGCATCGCCAGTTCCGGTGTGTTGTTGTCCTGGCTGAGGTGGCCCAAAAGGGCATGCTGAACACCTGTTTCATACAGCTTCATCAATGTCTGGGCGCAGGTCATGTTGCTCAGATGACCACGGCTGCACAGGATGCGCTGTTTGAGCGATTCAGGATAACGTGTATTGGCCAGCAGCATGTCCGGATCGTGGTTGCTCTCCAGCAGGACGAGATCGCTCCCGGCCAGAAAGCGGATCACTCGGCTGGGAACCCTTCCCATATCCGTTGCGACGGCTGCGCTGCGGCTGCCGGCATAAAGGCGGAAGGAGACCGGATCGGCGGCGTCGTGTGGAATTGGCATGGACATCACCCCGATGTCGCCGATATAAAACTCATCCTCGCTTTGGAAGACGCGCCGGAGACTCGCAGGGACTTCCCCCACAATCCTCCGCATCGCGCCGGTTTCCCAGGTCTCTTCATTTGCGTAAACCGGGATATGGTATTTCCGGCTGAGCACGCCGGCGCCGCGGATATGGTCTGTGTGTTCGTGGGTCACCAGGATTGCATCGATGGTCTCGGGAAGGATGTTGATCATCTCCAGTGCTTTTGCGATGCCGCGTCCGGGAAGCCCCGCGTCAATCAGCACCCTGGTCTTTCCGGCCGCGGCAAAAGTGGCGTTGCCGTTTGACCCGCTGTTGAGGGAGCAGAATTCAAGCTTCATTTCTTGTCCAATCTTGTTGCAGTGGGCGGATCGATTGCCTGGGAACATTATATGCGCTCAAATGGAGCAAGGCAAGGGAAGACGGAGGACCCGCCAAGAGGCATGATAGACATAAGGAATTTCATTCCTCTTGCATTGCGTTGAACAGAAGCATGGTTTATAATCCGGCAGAAGTAAGTGCGGGACGCACTGGACAGGAGGGAATGTGCATGTCATACAGGATTTCCGACGCTTGCATCAGCTGCGGCGCATGCGAACAGGAGTGCCCCCAGAGCGCAATCACCGAGGGTGACACCCAGTTTGTGATCGACCCGGAGTTCTGCATTGATTGCGGCGCCTGCGCAGATGTCTGCCCGGTAGACGCGCCGGCGATGGAGTGACTGACTGTGCCGGTAAAACGGCGCCTTGTTCCATTGATCCACCCGAAAGGGTGGTTTTCTTTTGTCAGTGAAAAAATGATGTGATTTATCGGGTTTACAACAGGTGAATCAGGTGATATACTTCAAAATGATTACAGAAATGTTAAGAGACGGGCGGAAGGGGGAATCGCCGTGGCAAAATCTCTCTGGCTAAGGCGCTTGATGTGCCTGTTTCTCCTTATTGCCCTGTTTATTGGGCTGATTCCCATCGCTTCAGGTGAAACTCTGCGTTCAGCGCCCATGAGCACCGGCGGATCGCTCAACGGGATGGTCCGGGTCGCGCTGAGTTCTCTGGGCCAGCCCGCAAGGCTTGATATCACCGTACAGGGCGATTATTCCGTTTCCGGTGCTCAAAGCAGGTCCGTCCCATCCGGAAGCAGCCTGAGCGTAGCCTTTTCTTCCCAGACAGGATCAATGTCGCTCACTTTACGGGGAGAGACGCTGACAATGGGCACTGCGTTCAAACTGCGCCGCCACAGCGGTTCAGGGGAAGCGGGTTTGAAAATTGCCCAGGGAAGATCGCCTGGGAATCTTTATCCGGCGGACCTGTATTTTTCAGTCCAGCAGAGCGGTACGTCCTATAAGCTGACCGTTGTTGCCTATGTCTTCATTGAGGATTACCTTTACGGCGTACTGCCTTATGAAATGGGGAACAGTTCCCACATAGAAGCGCTGAAGGCCCAGGCGGTTGCCGCGCGCACGTACACCCTCAGGAAGATGGGCGGCGGGCTGTATGACGTGGTGGACACGACCTCTGACCAGGTATATGCCGGGACGCCCTCTGGCAGCGCGAACTGCAAGGCGGCGGTGGACGCGACCCGCGGCATCGTCATTAAAAATAACGGATCCTATACCGCAACCTTTTATTCGACATCAAATGGGGGGCAGACGGAGAGCGCGGCCAACGCCTGGGGCTCCTCCGGCTATTCCTACCTGAGCGTACGGGATGATCCCTACGACCTGGCCAATCCGCAATCTGTCGCCAAGGCCTACAGAGTGCCTTTCAATCCTGACGCAATGACCCCGCAGCTGAAGGCGCTCCTTCTCACAAAAGCCCGTTCCCTGACCGGACAGCAGGACATCGACCTGGAGCGCGTGGTCAACATCGTGCCGCACTTGCCCATGTATCCCCAACCCAGCAGGCTGTTTACCAAACTGGACTTTTTTGTGAACCTTGTCCAGGACGGCGCTGTTGTCTCCGCTACCCTGGGCTTTGATATTTTTTCAGAACTGGAACAGCCTTTAGCTCTTTCCATCAACTCCGGCAGCAATGAACTTTGGAGCGTGGGCAGGGACGACACAGGATTCATCATCACGGCCAGACGTCATGGCCATGGCATTGGGATGAGCCAGCGCGGGGCCATGCAAATGGGTGCCATGGGATTTTCCTACGACCAGATCATCGCCTTCTACTTTACCGGATGCCAGCGCGTTTCCTATTCCTTTACCAGCTCCATCCTCAGCCCATATGTACCGGGCGAAGAGAGCGGAGAGGAAACCAGCATCATCGACCCGGCGGATATCGGGCAGGAGAGCGCGGGAAAGGGGCTGGCCGGAAGCGCCGCGCCAATATATCTGAAACCGGATGTTTCTTCATCGGTTCTTTCTGTCATTCCCCAAGGCGCCTGGGCTGATATCCTGACGCAGCAAGGCCTCTTTTATGGCATCCGTTACGGCGAACTGAAGGGATATGTCAAAAAAAGCATCATCTCATTTTCCGGCACCGTTCCCGACGGCGAGGTGGAAGGGACAGCCCTGATAGGGTATGGAACTGTCATCAACACCAAATCCCTGAACCTGCGCAGCGGACCCTCGGCGGCTGCCTCCATCCTGATGACCATTCCTAAAGACACGATCCTTCCGATCTTCTCCGTCACGGGTGAGTATGCGCGCGTGCAGTATGGCCTTCAGGCCGGTTATGTGTCTCTGGACTTTATCGACAGGGCCAGCAGCCATCCGGCGCTTCTCTTTACCGGCGAGCCTCAGTCAGGGATTATCCGCACTCTGGACGCTGGAGTGGTTCTCCGTTCCCGCGCCAGCCTTTCGTCCTATGCCATCAAAACGCTGACGGACGGCGATGGCGTCACGGTGCTGGCATATGGCAGTTCCTGGGCTGAGGTACAGTCGGGCCTGACCCGCGGCTACCTGCTCAGCCGGAATGTGGAACTGACAGGCAGCCAGGCGGTGCTGGCGAGCGACGAACCAAAGGAGGGCGAATGGATTTCCGCAGCAATGCCGTCATCCGGCAGCCTGAACCTGCGAAGCCAACCCAACCTGCAGTCTTCTGTCATCCTGGAGATTTCAAGGGGTGAAGAGCTCATCGTTACCTCCTTGGGCAATGAATGGTCCCAGGTCCGTTACCGCGGTATTCCGGGATATGTAATGACAGTGTACCTTGCGGATGGCGGAAATCCGGGCGCCACGCAGACACCCCCTCCTGAAGGCGAAGGGACGCGCGCGAATGTACTGACGCCTTCGGGTTCATTGAATTTGCGTGAAACTTCTTCCCAGATGTCCAAGGTATTGGGAACCATTCCGCGACTGGCGGAAGTATCAGTATTGAGCCGAGGGGCAGAATGGTGCAGGATCGAATACATGGGCGTCCGCGGATATGTGATGACGCGATTCCTTCAGTTTGCAGCTGATCCGGCTCCCGGCACGCCGTCGCCGACTCCGGGGCCAACACCCCCGCCTGAGGGACAGGAAAGCATCAGAGCCAGAGTCAATACACCTTCCGGCAGCCTTAATTTCAGGGACCAGCCGAGGGTTCCGTCCCAGGTTTTAATGACGATTCCCAAAGGTGCGGAACTGACAGTGATTCAGCGCGGCGCCAGCTGGTCCAAGGTTCTCTGGTCCGGTGTGACCGGCTATGTGCAGACGGCATTCCTGTCATTTGATGAAGTCCATGAGCCAACGGCCACCCCTCCGCCAAGTGATGAAGACACCGCTGAAACCGCAAGGGTGAACACCCGGTCCGGCTCCTTAAACCTGCGTGAAAACGCCAGTTTATCCGCAAGGCGTTTGGCTTCCATTCCGCAAAACGACTATATTCAGGTCATCAGGCGTATGGGAACCTGGACACAATGTGCCTATATGGGTCAAACCGGGTATGTGATGAGCGTTTATCTGGATTATGGGGATAAACCTGATAATACGGCGGCTTCCCCAAGCCCTTCGCCCTCTCCTGAAACGACAGACATCAATGGGGAGACGGAGCAGGAGGAAATACCTGCGACCCCAACGCCTTCACCGACCCTTCCGCCGGATGAGCGGCGCGACCCGAGCCTCAATTTACTGCCTGTTCCGCTTGCTGTTTTGATACAGCCGGAGAACCGGACACTGAACCTGCGCCGGGGCTGCAGCCAGGACAGCGCGGTCATCCGGGAGATGCCCAAGGGGGACAGCCTGCTGGTGCTTGAACGCGGGGATGAATGGTGCCGGGTGATCTATGAGGGACAGGAAGGTTATTGCATGAGCCGGTATCTTGCCCTGCCAGCCCAATAAGCGGGACGATAAGGAGAGCCCAGTGATTCTGGTCATAGCCGAAAAGCCGAGCGTTGCCCGGGACATCGCCCGCGTGCTCAAGTGCGCGCACCGGGAGGGGTATTTTGAATCGGAGACCCACCGCGTTGCCTGGGCTCTGGGACACCTGGTGACCCTTAAGGATCCCGGAGAACTGGATGAGAAGTATAAAAAATGGCGGGCGGAAGACCTGCCGATCCTCCCGCAGAGCCTGGATACCAAGATCATCACCAGGACCAGGCAGCAGTTTTCCCTGCTTAAAAAACTGATGCTGGACCACGGGACAGACCGCCTGATCTGCGCGACGGATGCCGGGCGGGAAGGGGAGCTGATCTTCCGGCTCATTTATGAGAAGGCAGACTGCAATAAACCCGTGGACCGGCTGTGGATCAGCTCTCTCACTGACGCCGCCATCCGGGAAGGCTTTGAGAATCTTAAACCTTCCTCTGCCTATGACGGGCTGTATCAAAGCGCGCTGTGCCGATCGCAGGCGGACTGGCTGGTCGGCATGAACGCGAGCCGCGCTTTTACGCTGAAGTACAACGCGCTGCTCTCAGTAGGCCGTGTGCAGACGCCGACTCTGGCGATTTTAGTAGAGCGCGCGCTTGACATCAGGAACTTTGTGCCGCTCACCTACCATACCCTGACCGCGGACTTCGGGGATTACAGCGGGCAGTGGTTTGATCCCAAGGCGGAGGAAAAGACATCCCAGCGTATTTTGGACAGGGAGCAGGCTGAAAGCATCGCCAGGGAAGTCAAAGGCCAGAAGGCTGTTGTGACAAAGGCGGACACCCAGTCTAAAAAAGAACTGCCCCCGCAGCTTTTTGACCTGACAAGCCTCCAGAGGGAAGCCAACCGCCTTTTAGGCTTTACCGCAGCCAAAACGCTAAAGACCGCACAAGCCCTGTATGAGACGCGTAAATGCCTCACCTATCCGCGCACAGACAGCCGCTACCTTCCCAACGATATGATTCCGCGTGTGGGCAAAGCACTGGAGGCGCTCCCTGACCCTTATCAGCCGCTTGTCCGCGGAATTCCCCGCAAGGATGGAAAACTGCCTTACTCAAGACGGATATATGATGATGCAAAGGTCAGCGATCACCATGCCATTATCCCAACTTCGCTCAAAGCAGAGCCGGAGAAGTACACCGCGGATGAGCATGCCCTGTTCGACCTGGTCACCCGCCGCTTCATCGCGGCCTTTTATCCTGCCTTTGAGTATGACCAGACCACGGTCATCACACAGTCACAGGGCCATCCGTTCAAGTCCACAGGCCGTGTCATCAGGATTGAGGGCTGGAAAACCGTGACGGCAGTGAAGGAAAAGGGAATAGAGACGGCGGAGGAGCCTGCGCTGCCCATGCTCATTGCGGGCGACGAACGGGTGGTTGAATCAACAAAAATCAAACAGGAGACCACTAAGCCGCCTCCCGCGCACACCGATGCCAGCCTGCTGGCCCGCATGGAACACCCTGGTGTTCCGACGGGGGATGAAGAATTGCAGGAAGCCCTGAAGAAGAACGGCCTGGGTACGCCGGCGACCCGCGCGGCCATCATCGAGCGCTTGGTGGAAGTGGGGTATGTCCAACGCCGCGGCAAGGCGATTCTTGCTACGGAAAAAGGAGAAAAGCTGATCCAGGTGGTGCCAGAGGACATCGCGTCCCCCGTGATGACGGGAAAATGGGAGCAGGCCCTGGAGGAAATTTCCAAAGGCAGCAGGGACCCCGGCCGTTTTATGGAGGGAATCCGCCGCCTCGCCGCGCATTTGGTCGATTATGCCGCCAGGGAAGTCAAGCTGGTGGAGTTCCCGCGGGAATCCCGCGGAGCCAGGGGCAAAGTCCGGCCTGTCGCCAGCGCGAGGGAGCTTGAGGGGCTGTCCTGCCCGCTGTGCGGGGAAAAAGTTCTGGAGAGTGAGAAGGCCTTTGGCTGCGCCGCCTGGAAAGGCGGCTGCCGCTTCACCCTGTGGAAAAACGCGCTGAAAAGGGCAAAAGGTCCGATGCTCAGCGAGGCGATCGTGCGTCTGCTGCTCAAGGAAGGGGAAGCGCGCGGCTCCAGCGGCATTGTGCATCTCAGCCGTGAAAGATTGAGCTTTATCCCGTCCGGCGCGGAGCAGCCTTCCTTCAGCGTTCCAATCAGTTATACCAAAAGGGATAATTCAAACGGTCAAACAGAGAAGGCCGTTCCCAAAAAGCCAGCCGCCCGCCGTCCCAAGCCATAGCGTCTTTGATTGCGGAAGGCCGCAATCCGTGATAAAATAAAACCCGCAGAGCCGTGTATACGGCGGTATTTTATACAATACCGGCGGCTGGTTCCAGCCGGAGGGAGGATCATATGGCAAAAAGCAGGCCATTTGGCGGAATGGGCGCAGGCATGGGCGGCGGAAACATGCAGCAGCTGATGCGTCAGGCGCAGAAGATGCAGGAACAACTGGCCAAAACCCAGGAGGAGCTTGACGAAAAGGAATACGAGGCCTCAAGCGGCGGCGGGATGGTGACCTGCAGAGTGTCCGGAAAGCACCAGCTGCTGGACCTTTCCATCAAGCCCGAAGCGGTCGACCCGGATGATGTGGAGATGCTTCAGGATTTGATCATGGCTGCTGTCAACGAAGCGCTTAGACTGGGCGAGGAAACGCGGGAAAAATCGATGTCCTCACTGACCCCGGGCGGGATGGGCGGTCTGTTCTGAGATGAATACCCAGATGGAACCCCTTGAGCGCATGGCTGCAGAGCTGGCCAAATTGCCCGGTATTGGGCGCAAAAGCGCGCAGCGCCTGGCCTACCACCTCGCGGCCCTGCCAAAGGAGCAGGTCCGCGCGCTTTCTGACGCGCTGTTTCAGGGCCGGGAGGCGATCAGGCTGTGCAGCCAGTGCGGCAATTATACCGCGCTTGAACTGTGCCAGGTATGCAATGACGCAAAACGCAGGGAGGATGTGCTCTGTGTGGTCAGAGATCCGCGGGATGTCGCGGCAGTGGAGCGCATGCATGATTACCACGGGCTTTATCATGTGCTCCACGGGGTTCTCTCGCCCATGGACGGAATCGGACCCAGGGATATCCACATCCAGGAATTGCTGGACAGGCTCGCGGAAGGCAAAGTTCAGGAGCTCATCCTCGCGACCAATCCGGACATCGAGGGGGAGGCTACCGCGTCCTATATCGCCCGGCTGGTCAAACCCATGGGCATCAGGGTCACCCGCATCGCCCACGGTGTGCCGGTGGGCAGCGACCTTGAATACGCCGACGAGGTCACGCTCTCCAAAGCCATGGAAGGCAGGAGAGAAATGTAATGCTGCACTTCTATTATGGGGTGATGGGATCCAGCAAGACCGCTCAGCTGCTGATGCAGCGCTACAATTATCAGCAGCTTGGCCTGCGCGTCGCCCTGGTCAAGCCCGCGGTTGACACACGGGCCGGCACGAACACGGTTTATTCCCGTGTGGGGCTGAAGGCGAAAGCTGAGCTGGTGCTGGAAAGGGGCGATTCCGCGCGGGAACAGCTGCTCTGGCTGGCGGCGCAGAACGCCTGCTCCGGATTTGAGTATGTCTTTATTGATGAAGCGCAGTTCCTGACGCCTGAACAGGTGCAGGAACTGGCTGATATGGCGGAGCATCTGGACATCTTCTGTTACGGGCTGAAAATTGATTTCCAGGGTAATTTTTTTCCCGGCTCCGCAGCCCTGCTGCGCCTGGCGGAAGAAATCCATGAGGTGCCGGGAGGTCTGTGCTGGTGCGGCGCGAAGGCGACGATGAACACGCGGATTGATCCGGAAGGAAGGGTGATCAAGACAGGAGAGCAGGTATTGATCGACAACCACCAGCAAATCCGCTACATCGGCCTTTGCTATAAGCATTGGCGGCAGGGGGTCAGCCATGCCTGAATACCTCCCTGTCAACCAAATTGTTTCGTACGCCGCGCTGGGCCTTCTGGCAGTACTCCTTGTCCTGCTGGTCATCCTTCTTTCCCGCCAGGCCAGGATGCGCAAAGAGGACAGCGCGCGGGCTGAAAAGAGCGAGGAAACGCTGAGCGAATATATGGAACGCCTGGTCAGGGATACTGAAACGCGGCTGAGCGCCGGCATCGCGCAGGACCAGACCGCGCTGCAAAGCATCCTGTTTTCGCAGGAGAACGCGGCCGCCGCGCGGACGGAACGCCTGGACCAGCGCCTGGACGCCTCCCTTTCCAACCAGGACAGCCGGCTAAGGCACCTGGATGAGGTGCTCAACACCCGTCTGGGGCAGAATGATCAGAAAGTGGGGGAGATGCGTGACACCCTCTTCCAGTCGCTGACAGGCATGCGCGGGGACAACGCGGCCAAGCTTGAGGAAATCCGCAAGACAGTGGACGAACACCTGCACCAGACCCTCTCCCAGCGGCTGGGGGAAAGTTTCTCCCTGGTCAATGAACGCCTGGAGGCGGTGTACAAGGGCCTGGGCGAGATGAAGACCCTGGCCAGCGGTGTGGGGGACTTGAAGCGTGTCCTCAGCAACATCAAGACCCGGGGGACCTGGGGCGAAGCCCAGCTGGGCATGCTGCTGGAGGAAGCGCTCGCGCCAAGCCAGTACGAGGCCAATGTGGCGGTCAAGCCCAACAGCGCAGAGCGCGTGGAATATGCGGTCAAACTGCCAGGCCAGGAGGAAGGCAGCCCTGTCTGGCTGCCCATTGACGCGAAGTTCCCCCTGGAGGACTATGAGCGGCTGCAGCAGGCGCAGGAGGCGGCAGACAAGACCCTGACGGACGAGGCGATGAACGCCCTGGCCCAGGCCGTCACCCGGGAAGCGGCCCGCATCGCCTCCAAATACATCCAGCCGCCCTATACCACGGATTTCGCCATCCTGTACCTTCCGGTTGAGGGCCTGTACGCAGAGGCGCTGCGCATGCCCGGCCTGGTGGAGAAACTGCAGCGGGTCAGCCGCGTATCAGTCGCGGGACCCACAACGCTGCTGGCGCTGCTCAACAGCCTGCAGATGGGGTTCAGGACCCTGGCCATCCAGCAGCGCAGCGCGGAGGTCTGGCGCCTGCTCAGCCAGGTCAAGGGGGAGTTCGCCGCTTTCGGCGATATTCTGGACAAGACCCAGAACCGTCTGCGCCAGGCCAGCGAATCCATCGACCTTGCCTCCCGCAGGACGCGCACCATTACAAGACGTCTGCGCTCGGTCGAGTCGCTGGACGGGTCCGAGCCGGCTGCGCTGCCGGAAATCGAGGATGAACCGGAAGAATAGACTGAGGGATTTCTCAGCGTATCATTCCGAAGGCAAAAGGAGACGCCGATATGGACAGCAAACAGGGACAGGCGCCGCTTCGCTTCACATTCGCGCACAACAATTTCAACGTCGTTGACCTTGAAAAATCGCTGGCCTTCTACCGCGAGGCTTTGGGATTGACCGAAGTCCGCCGAAAGGAAACGGACCAATTCACCCTGGTCTTCCTGGGGGACGGCGTTACAGGCCATCAGCTGGAGCTGACCTGGCTGAAGGGCTTTGACAGGCCCCGTTACAACCTCGGCGACAATGAGTTCCACCTCGCCTTCCGGGTGAATGATAGCATCAGCGCGCTTGAAAAACACCGCGCGATGAACGCGGTGTGCTATGAGAACAAGGCGATGGGCATTTACTTTATTGAGGATCCGGACGGCTACTGGATTGAGATCATCCCGGACAAGCGCTGAAGGCCTTTATAATAACACGCTCAGTTTCTTTCCGAATCAGTAGGACGCCATCTTGCTGAAATATTTATACTGGCGGGTCGTGAACTGCGCTTTGTCATTGAGCAGCAGCGCGCGCAGGATCCCATACCCTGAACGGGTCTGCGGGTGAGCGTAGCGCATCTGGTATGTGTACTGCACCTCCATCTCAAACCCCGTGTCCTCGCAGTTGAGTTTCGCCCGGATTTCATCGATGAATCCCTGGGGCAGCTTCAGCGGGGCCGCGAAGTTGATGGAGTACAGCAGATAGTCCTCGTTGATCAGATAGACCTCATGCCGGGCGAGCAATTCATCCCGGGAGAGCAGCGCCAGGTCAGCCTCGATGCGTCCGTCAAAGAAGTGGGTTTCCGGCGGCGCGATGCCAAGGAAAAAGAAACGGCCATCCCGGTCAGCCAGACTGAGGATCTCTTTCTTTGTCAGCGTCGCGCTGAACAGGCTGCTCTCACTGCCTTCCAGGATGTCGCTGCTGAGGCTCGCGTCCTCAGGCAGCGCTTGCCCGCAGCTCTTTACATTCAGGGTGTAGAAATCCTTGCCGAGTTCTTCCCTGAGGATAAAGAAGGACTTCAGGTTTTCAGGCTCAAAGGGAAAGCTGTTCACGCTGACTTTTCCGCCATATCCCCCCGGATTGAAGAAGGCAAACAGCGCGTCCTCATATTCCCGGCGCAGTTGGGAAGTCTCCGGACCTTTATCCTGCCCTGATGATGAAATCTGCATTTCAAGGCTTAACAGTGTATAAAGGTAGGGGACTTCATTCACAAACTTCCGGCTGTACAGATATGCTTCAAAACTCTCCCGGCTCCCGAATATATCAGGGTGCTGCGCGATGGTCTGCTCAAAAGCGCCGCCGCGGGCTATGTCAAGGGCGGCGTCATAAATGTTTTCATAAGCGCTCTTGAAATCACTCTCCCGGTCTTCCGCGCGAAAGGGTCTTCGGTAGTCAGCGTAATAGGCGGTCAGCGCGTTGGCGACAAGGGTGTTGACCCGGCCGCGGTCCAATGTTTCATTGTATAAGGCCGTATAAAGCTCTTCAAGGGTTTGTCCGTCTGTCCTGGTTCCTCTCATCAGTTCGCTGTCATAGAAGCGGAAAGCGACCCTAAGGGCCTGTTCGTCTGTGATCCCGCTCAGGCGATCCATCAAGGGTTGATTCACCCGCGGATTGTCCGCGCTTGGGCGTTCCGGGAAGCGTTTATAAAACGACTCGCTGTCGTACCTGTCAGAAATTATTCGCTCAGAAGTCCGCGCATCAAGACCCATGACCCTGGCCAGGAAAAACGCTTCCCTTCCCAGAAAAAACAAGGCAGCGGCCAACACAGCCAAGCCGAAGATGAAAAAAATCCGCCTGTTGATGCTCTTGCGCTGCTCAATGCCGAAGGTGATATCGTTCCACAGTTCCTTTCTGCTCAGCATTTCACTGACTAAATCAGCAAAACTGCCCGCATCCGACTCCTTCAGGAGGCTGTCGGCGCGCGTCAGCGCCGCGTCAGCGGCCGCGGAGGGCACGCTGAGCAGCTTGCCGATCTCATCAGCGGAAAAACCGCATACCCGGCGAAGAGTCCAAATGATCCTTGCTTCCCTGTCCAATCCGGCCAGGGTTTTCAGCACAGGCTGGCTGGCATCGTCCGCTTCCTCCATGAATGGAGTTACCCGAAGGAGTCTGCGCAGAACCGTCCGCAGGTCCGCTCTCCCTGAACGGCGGCCTCCTTCCAGGATATGCGCTTTCTCGGAAGAATCAAACGCCTTGTCTTTATTAAGCGTGAGGGCGAGCGCCAGCGCCAGCGCGGGATATCGTGTCTTATAGTATAGGTTTTGCAGGCCTTTTTCTGATGATGAGGATGACGCGGATTCTGACACGGTCAATGCCTCCTTTCACTATGCCTGTTGATTATGCTATATGTATAGTATATCACAGATTTGGAGAATCACGCATGGGAAAGCGAAAGGACCTGGACCTGTACAGACTCGTTGAAAGCGATGGGAAACTTCGCTATGAATACCAGGGGGCCTGGCATGTGCCCTCTGTCTCCCCGCCTTTCCTGCTTCGCATAAAAATCCTGCTGCTGCTGGGATGCGTGATTCAGGCAATCCTTGTTTTCCTGATGGGAAAACTGGACTTTCCATCATTTCGAAAACTTTATGTCATCATCCCTTTCCTTGCGGTCCTGTTCTCTGCCGGGAAATCATTCATCGCCGCTGTCATGCTGTTCACATGGAGGGACAGGATGACACTCAGGCAGCATCAGCTCTCCTGGCATTCGCTGGCGGTGGGGAGCTTGGCTTCCGCGGTGTCAGGCGGGCTGCTCCTGATGTCGGTACTGATGGATGTTCTCTTTTTTGGCGGGCATTTCCATGAGGAATGGCCCTTGCTCCTGTTGAATTTGCCTCAGGCGGTCCTTGCGTTATTTCTGCATTTTTTTATGAAAGAGAAGCCCTGCTTGGTCAGGCCAAACCTGAATACTGCATCAGCGGGTGAGGCACAGGACAGGATATCAGAATAAAAACCGGGAAAACAAACAGGGGAAAGCATATAAATATCAGACGCTGTATAATAAATTGATAATTCCATACAACAAGATTGACTTCCCTGTTCGTTTTGGGTACAATCATTCTATCTATAGCGGATGCTTATTCATTCAGTAGGCATCCGCGTACGTAAAAAGGAGGAATCTCATGAAAAAGTCCAGAACCATGATTTCACTGTTGCTGGCGATCGCTATGATGATTTCCATTGTCCCCGCGTTCGCGGAGACGACGGAAACACCCTTGGTAGTCGCCTATAACACCTTCAGTGAAAAATTCAGCCCGTTCTTTGCCGACACCGGCTACGACAACGACGTCGCTGCCATGACACAAATCTCCCTGATGACGACTGACCGCATGGGCGGTATCGTCTACAACGCCATCGAAGGCGAGACGATCCCCTACAACGGCAAGGACTATGTGTACAAAGGCGCCACCAACCTCAAGGTTGAGTATGACGAGGCGGCTGACATCACCACCTACACGGCGAAGCTGCGTGAGGATCTGAAGTTCAGCGATGGCGAGCCCGTCACCGCTGACGACGTCATCTTCACCTATTACACCTTCATTGACCCGAGCTACACCGGCTCGACTTCCCTGAGTTCCTACCCCATCATCGGCCTAAAAGATTACCGTACCCAGACCACCAGCGACGTGTATGACAAGTACGCCAAGATGGCGGACGACCTCTATGCCGCGGGCGCTGACCATGTCTGGGCGGAAGGCGATGCCTGGACCAAGGATCAGCAGGATAGCTTCTGGGCCGGCCTGACCGCAAACTGGAAGAATGACGTCCAGTCCATCGTTAATACCGTCAACTCCAAGTACGCTTCCTACGGCCCGGACGTAATGGGCTATACCTCTGAAGAGATTGCCGCCTCCGAAGGCCTGAAGACCGCCTTCGGCATGGCGCTGTGGGGATTTGGCGATGTCGCGGACAAGGTACTGACCACGCCATCCGGCAAGACCTTCGACCTGACCAAGGAAGAGTTCCCCACCCTGGACGACTATTACGCCGAGGCCCTTGCCAAATACGGCGAGGCGAAAGCCTATGTCTCCGCGGGTGAGTCACCCAACGGCGTGGACATCGTCGCTGTGACCAATGACGCCTTCATCGGCGAGTGGGGCCCCAAGGACGATTCCATGGGCGGCGCTGGTGTGCCGAATGTCGCCGGCATCAAGAAGCTGGACGACTTCACCGTCGAAGTGAAGACCAACGGCTATGAGGCGCCCGCGGTGTACACCATCCTCGGCCTCCAGGTCACCCCGCTGCACTACTACGGTGACAANNTGGGCGCCGGCGCCTACAAGTTCATCAAATATGAGAACCGTATCGTGTACTTTGAGGCCAACGAGCTCTATTACAAGGGCGCGCCCAAGACCAAGTACATCCAGTTCAAGGAGACCAACACCTCTGAAGTGGCCACAGGCATCCAGACCGGCGTTGTGGACGCGGGCGAGATGAGCGGCAACAAGGCCAACTTTGAGACCGTCGCCAAGATGAACTCCAACGGCGATATCACCGGCGACGTGGTGACCACCTCCAAGGTCGACAACCTGGGCTACGGTTACATCGGCATCAACGCTGACACCGTCAATGTCGGTGGCGATCCCGGCGGCGATGCCTCCAAGAACCTGCGCAAGGCCTTTGGCACCGTTTACGCGGCATACCGCGCAATGGCCTATGACAGCTACTACGGCGAGGCCGCGTCTGTCATCAACTACCCGATCTCCAACACTTCCTGGGCAGCCCCGCAGCCGACCGATCCGGATTACAAGGTCGCGTTCTCCGTTGATGTGGATGGAAACGATATCTACACCTCTGAGATGACCGCTGAGGAGCGTTTTGACGCAGCCCTGAAGGCCGCGATCGGCTTCTTCAAGGCCGCAGGCTTTACCTTTGACGAGGCGACCGGACTGTTTACCGCCGCCCCTGAAGGCGCGAAGCTGGCCTACGAAGTCATCATCCCCGGCGACGGCCAGGGCGACCATCCCTCTTTCGCGGTCCTCACCGGCGCCAAAGCCTTGCTTGAGAAAGCCGGCATCATCCTGAACATCAACGACCCTGCTGACTCCAACCTCCTCTGGGAAGCGCTGGACAGCGGCAAGCAGGAAATGTGGACGGCGGCCTGGGGCGCCACCATCGATCCTGACATGTACCAGGTCTACCATTCCAACAACGTCGTCGGCAAGGGCGGCACCGACAGCAACCACTATCACATCGCCGACCCGATGCTGGACGAGCTTATCATGGAAGCCCGCAAGTCTGACGACCAGGCTTTCCGCAAGGCAGTTTACAAACAGGCGCTTGACCTGGTTGTTGACTGGGCCGTTGAGGTTCCCGCCTATCAGCGTCAGAACTCCATCATCTTCAGCACCCAGCGCATCAACATGGACACGGTGACCCCGGACATCACCACATTCTGGGGCTGGATGAACGACATCGAACTGATTGAAATGAAGTAATTTCCAAAAACATCACCGGGTTGGGCGGCTTTATCGCCGCCCAACCCGGGTCTTTTACTGGAGAAGGGAACTTGAATGTCGAAGTATATCATCCGAAGAGTCTTCCTGGCCGCTCTGATCATCGTTTTCGGCGCTTTTATCGTCTATGCGGTCATCAGNNAACAGCAAAAGCTACACTGAATGGGTGGCTGAGCTGAACGCGTTGTTCAGGCTGAACACGGATGTTTTCACCGGGTTTTTTGGCTGGATGGGGGACGCTGTCCGCGGCGAGTTTGGCAATTCATGGTCATACGGCATCAAGGTGACGGAGAAGTTCGCGAACGTCATTTGGTATACGGTCGCGCTCAACATCATAACCTTCATCCTCCAGATCGCCATCGCCATCCCTTTGGGCATCATGGCTGCCAGGAAACAGTACAGCAAGACAGATTATGCTGTCACGTTCTTCGCGATGCTTGGCATTTCGCTTCCTTCATTTTTTCTCTCGACCATGCTGAAGTACGTTTTTTCCATCAACCTTGGATGGTTTGATCTCTACGGCATTGTCGGCCGCTTCCACGAGCAGCTTGACACCTGGGGCAAATTGCTCGACATGGCCTATCACCTCGTCCTGCCCGTCACGACGCTGACAATGCTGTCCATCGGCGGGCTGATGCGGTTCACCCGCACAAACATGCTGGAGGTCCTTGGCGCTGATTACATCCGTACAGCACGCGCAAAAGGACTTCCGGAGAAAACAGTCATCAACAGACACGCCTTCCGCAACACCCTGATCCCACTGGTCAGCTATATGAGCTACCTTTTGCCAAGCATGTTCGCGGGCTCCATGATCACGGAGACGCTTTTCCAGATACCCGGCATCGGCTACATCGCCTTTGGCGCGATAAGAGCCGGGGACATCCCCTTCACCATGTTCTATTCGGTGTTCAGCATTGTGCTGACACAGATTTCCCTGCTGATAGCCGACATGATGTATGCCGTGGTCGATCCGCGCGTACGGATCAATTAAGGGAGGAGGCATACGCATATGGATAACAAATCAGTGCACAATCCAATTGACCCTGCAGCAGCAGAGAGAGAAACGGATAGCAGCCATCAGAATCACTATGAAAAAATGCTGGGAGACGAGCAGCGCGTAAAGGTGCTGTCCCCCGGGATGATGGTGTTGAAGCGCTTTATCAGAAACCGCCTGGCGATCACAGGCCTTGTCATTCTGGTCATCATGTTCCTGTTCTCCTTCCTGGGCGGCGTTCTGGCTTCCTATCGGCAGGACCAGACCTTTCACACAACGCAGGTCATGCTCAAGGAATATGCCGGAGCGACCCGAAACGCAGAGCTTCGTTATGCCGTGGCTCCTGGCTCACATTTTACAAAAGCTGCCTACGCGGGGCTGATCCTTGCCATCAACAATGGGGAAGCCTCCTTCAGCTCAGGCGGTTTTCACTTTACCTACGCGCCGGTCGGCGAAGGAACCTACCTGATTCAGGAAGCCGAATCCCTGGCCGATGTGGCCATCCGCAAAGTCTTTTTCGGATATGAAACAGCGCCTGGCTTCAGCATGACCCCGGAGATGAAAAAGACGTTTGAAGCCGCTTACCAGGCGGGAGCGGACAGCTTTGTGTCTGACGGGGAAGAGTATCAGATCTTCCGCGGTAAGACAGGGGCGACGATCGGGAAGATCCGCGATTCCGCGATAGCATCCATGAAAATCTTTGATGCCGCGCGGAAGGAGGATATGGCGAAGATTGAGAGCTTCTCCTTCCGCTATGCTGTACAGAAAGCCATCGCTGAGGATGCCGCGACCTTTGAAATGGACGGAAGTATATTTACTTTAACTGAAGATGATGGCAGCTACCTGATCAAGCGGACGCTGAATAACGGTGAAATCGAAACCTTTTCAGTGGTCACCGATCTGATCATCAACGCCATCATGCCCGACGTGTTCCTGACATTGGAATATAAAGCTGAAGTGGCCGCGGCCATCAACGGCGATCTTTCCGAGTTTGTTTTTGATGGACAACGCTACCGGATCGATCTGGTGCATCGCACCTTCAACATTAAAACGGATATGGCCACCCATGTCCTGGACATGTACCACGCCCCCGACGGAAAGCACTTGCTCGGCACCGACCAGAACGGGATGGATATGCTGACCAGGCTGATGTACGGCGGGCGTATTTCCCTGATGGTCGGCTTTATCGTCATCTTCCTGGAGATGTTCATCGGCATCATCATCGGCGGAATATCAGGTTATTTTGGCGGATGGGTGGATACCCTGCTGATGCGCTTTATCGACCTGTTCAACTGCATCCCCTTCTGGCCGATCTTGCTCATCCTCGGTTCTGTAATGGATACGCTCGAGGTCGACCCCTATGTCCGCATCTTTCTGCTGATGTTCATCCTGGGTCTGCTGGGCTGGACAGGCATCGCGCGCGTGGTGCGCGGACAGATCCTGGCGCTGCGCGAGCAGGACTTTATGGTTGCGACTGAAGCGACCGGCGTGCGGGTATCCAGGCGCATCATCAAGCACCTGGTGCCCAACGTTATGCCCCTGTTGATCGTGCAAGCCACCCTGGGACTGGGCGGTATCATCCTGACGGAGGCGACGCTTTCCTTCCTGGGCCTTGGCGTCAAATATCCCCTCGCGTCCTGGGGCAGCATCATCAACGCCGCCAGCAACCCGTACATCGTCACCAACTACTGGTTTATCTGGATACCGGCGGGTTTTCTGATCTTACTCACCGTGCTTGGTTTCAACTTCGTGGGGGACGGGCTTCGCGATGCCTTTGACCCCAAAATGAAGAGGTAAGGTTTACATGCAGGAAAACAAGAATGTCAACTATCTGACCGCGAAGGAATCCCGGCTCATCAGCCGTGAGAACCGCAGGATCACCGACGAGATCGAAAAGCGGCGCAACCGCAGGAATGTGCCTGAATCTGAATACCTGACCCGGATGAAGGACGACAACAATACGGTCGAGTTTGACGATCTGAAAACCTATTTCTATACAGACATCGGGGTTGTCAAGGCTGTGGACGGCATCACCTTCAGCATTCCCAAAGGGAAGACAGTGGGGGTTGTCGGTGAGTCCGGTTGCGGCAAATCGGTCACCAGCCTGTCCCTGATGCAGCTGGTACAGCGCCCCCAGGGCCAGGTTGTCGGCGGCGAAATCCGGCTGAATATGGGAAACGGCAAGGCCTATGATGTGGCAAGGATGCCCACGCAGGAGATGGAAAAGATCCGCGGCAACATGGTGTCCATGATTTTCCAGGAACCCATGACCAGCCTTAACCCGGTGTTCCGAATCGGCATGCAGCTGGATGAGGTCATCCTGCTGCATAACCCTGAAATGTCTTCAGAGCAGGTCAAGGCCCGCAGCATAGAAATGCTGGAAATCGTCGGCATTGCCAATCCGGAAGGCATCTATGAGTGCTATCCCCATGAATTGTCCGGCGGCATGCGCCAGCGCGTGATGATTGCCATGGCGCTGGTGTGTGACCCGCAGCTGATCATCGCGGACGAGCCGACCACCGCGCTGGATGTAACCATTCAGGCGCAGATCCTGGACTTATTACGGAACCTCAAGGACAAAATCAATTCCTCCATCATGCTCATCACGCACGACCTGGGTGTTGTCGCGGAGATGGCAGACTTCGTGGTTGTGATGTACGCAGGCCGCATCGTTGAGCAAGGCACCGCGCAGGAAGTCTTCCTCAATCCAGTGCACCCCTACACGGTGGGGCTTATGGCATCAAAACCAGTCATGAACCGCAAGGTTGAGCGGCTGTACAGCATTCCGGGCTCGGTCCCCAACCCCATCAACATGCCAAGCTACTGTTACTTCAGGGACCGCTGCAATCGAGCATTTGATAAGTGCGCTGGGCAGTACCCCTCGCAGTTTTATGTTTCCCCGACCCACAGTGTCGCCTGTTACCTGTATGAGGACGATCAGAATGCAAAATGATATGACAGCCGCAAGGCCAACCAACGCCACCTCTTCCGTGGACAACATCCTGGAAGTCAGGGACCTGAAGAAGTATTTTCCCATCCGTTCCGGGCTGTTCAACCGTGTTGTCGGCCAGGTGAGGGCCGTTGACGGCATCAGCTTTTCCATCAAGCGCGGCACCACAATGGGCCTGGTCGGCGAATCCGGGTGCGGAAAAACCACCGTTGGGAAGACCATTCTGCGCCTGAATGAAAAGACATCAGGCGATGTCCTGTTCAACGGGGAGGAGATTTTTGGCCTGGGCAGTCAGGAGCTACGCAAAAAGCGGCCCAAGATACAGATTATCTTCCAGGATCCCTACTCCAGCCTGTCTCCGCGCATGCCGGTGGGTGAAATCATCGGTGAAGCGGTGAAAGAGCACAAGGTTGTCCCCGATAACGAGTTTGACGATTACATCACCCGCATCATGGAATCCTGCGGGCTTCAGGCTTATCACAAGGACCGTTACCCGCA
>DIWD01000070.1:54556-55434 GCA_002428405.1 bacterium UBA6115 | reverse complement strand
ATCGGCCTGATCGGCTCGCTTGCCACTTACGCGCGCATCAACGAGTATGGCTTTATTGAGGCGACCTACCGCAAGGTGGACGAGAAGAGCCATAAGGTGGTCGATAAGATTGTCTACATGACAGCCGATGAAGAAGACAAGTACTACATCGCGCAGGCTACAGAACCGATCAGCCCTGACGGAAGCTTTGTCAACGAACGCGTTACCTGCCGCTGGCGTGAGGAAGTTGTCAGTGTCCCGCGCGAGCGCGTGGACTATGTCGATGTTTCGCCAAAACAGCTGGTATCCGTGGCCACCGCCATGATCCCCTTCCTGGAGAACGATGACGCAAACCGTGCCCTGATGGGTTCCAACATGCAGCGTCAGGCGGTTCCGCTTTTGGTGCCCGAGGCGCCGATCATCGGCACAGGCATGGAGTTCAAGGCCGCGCACGATTCGGGCGTCGTACTGCTTTCCAAGCATGCAGGCACTGTTGAAAGCGTCTCCGCCGACGAAATCGTCATCAAGGACAGCAAAGGTGAGCGCTTCCGCTACCGCCTGACCAAATTTGCCCGTTCAAACCAATCCACCTGCATCAACCAGCGCCCGCGCGTATCGCAGGGCGAAGAGATCCAGGTTGGCGACCTTCTGGCCGACGGCCCAAGCACCGATAAGGGCGAGATCGCCCTTGGCCGCAATGTGCTCATTGGTTTCATGACCTGGGAAGGCTACAATTATGAAGATGCCATCCTCATCTCCGAGCGAATGGTCATTGAAGACAAGTACACCTCCATACACATTGAGGAATATGAGTCTGAGGCCCGCGAAACCAAACTGGGCCCTGAGGAGATCACCCGCGATATCCCCAATATCGGTGAGGACGCGCTCAAGGACCTGGA
>DIWD01000070.1:27306-54459 GCA_002428405.1 bacterium UBA6115 | reverse complement strand
GAGCTTTCACCCGGCGTCAACCAGATGGTTCGCGTCTATATCGCCCAGAAGCGCAAGATTTCAGTCGGCGACAAGATGGCCGGCCGCCATGGGAACAAGGGCGTTGTATCACGCATCCTGCCCGAGGCGGACATGCCTTTCCTGCCAGACGGCACGCCGCTTGATATCGTGCTCAATCCCATGGGCGTACCTTCGCGTATGAACCTTGGTCAAGTGCTGGAGGTCCACCTGGGCATGGCTGCCAAAGCGCTGGGCTGGCATGTCGCTTCCCCAGTCTTTGATGGGGCAAGCGAAAAGGACATCGAAGAATGCCTCATGGACGCAGGTTACAACAAGGACGGCAAGACAGAGCTCTTTGACGGACGCACAGGAGACGCCTTTGAAAACAAAGTAACGGTCGGCTATATGTACTTCCTGAAACTCCACCATCTGGTGGATGACAAGATGCATGCCAGGTCCACCGGGCCATACTCCCTGGTGACGCAGCAGCCTCTGGGCGGCAAAGCCCAGTTTGGCGGCCAGCGCTTTGGTGAGATGGAAGTCTGGGCTTTGGAAGCATACGGCGCGGCCAATACACTGCAGGAGATCTTAACCGTCAAATCTGACGATGTTGTAGGCCGCGTCAAGGCTTATGAGGCCATCGTAAAGGGCAAGTCCATCCCCACCCCCGGCATCCCTGAGAGCTTCAAGGTGCTCATCAAGGAATTGCAGGCATTGAGCCTGGATATCAAAGTCTGGGGAGACAACAGGGAAGAGATCGTCCTGCGCGAGATCGAAGAGGACGACACACCTCCCATCTCCCTGCGCCGCGAGGAGATGCCCGGCAATGTGCAGGCCGTACATGAAGATCTGGAAGACATTGATCTGGACGACCTCAGCCTTGGCGAGGGTGAACTGTCACTGGCCGATGAGGTTGGGGATACGCTGGACGATGAGGACGAGGACGAGGACGAGGATCTCAGCCTTGACCTTGATGATGATGATATTGAGTAAGGCCCAGCAGGAGGAGCTATATGTTTGAACTGACAAACCTGGATTCCATCCAAATTGGCATGGCATCCCCCGAGGAAATGTTAAAATGGTCCTTTGGGGAAGTCACCAAGCCTGAAACCATCAACTATCGCACCTTGAAGCCCGAGCGCGGCGGCCTGTTTTGCGAGAAGATATTTGGACCCGTCAAGGACTGGGAGTGCAGCTGCGGCAAATACAAGCGCATCAAGTACCGCGACAAGGAGAAGATCTGCGACAAGTGCGGTGTACAGGTCACCCGCTCCAAGGTTCGCCGCGAGAGAATGGGCCACCTGCAGCTGGCAGCACCCGTAAGCCATATTTGGTATTTCAAGGGCATCCCCAGCCGCATGGGCATGCTGCTGGACATCTCACCGCGCAACCTGGAGAAAGTGCTCTACTTTGCCTCATACATCGTCATCGATCCCGGCAACACGGACTTCACCAAGGTTGAGAAAAACTCCCTGATCTCCGATGCCGCTTACCGCCAGATCATGGCCAAGGACAAGGCCGACCGCGGGACTTTCCGCGCAGGCATAGGCGCTGAAGCCGTCAAGGCGCTGCTCAAGGAACTGGATCTCGAGAAGCTCAGCAAAGACCTGCGCAGCGAGATCACTCTTCTGATAGAGAAGGAACGCGACAAGGAAACCGAAGGCCAGAAGCGCACCCACGCGATCAAACGGCTGGAAGTGGTTGAAGCTTTCCGCAACTCCAACAATAAGCCGGAATGGATGATCCTGGACGTGTTGCCCGTCATCCCGCCGGACCTGCGCCCGATGGTCCAGCTGGACGGCGGACGCTTTGCCACCAGTGATCTCAACGACCTCTACCGCCGCGTCATCAACCGCAATAACCGTCTCAAGAGGATGCTGGAAATGGGCACCCCTGAGATCATTGTGCGCAATGAAAAACGCATGCTGCAGGAGGCAGTCGACGCCCTGATCGATAACGGCCGCAGAGGCCGCGCTGTCACCGGGCCCGGCAACCGCCCACTCAAGAGCCTGTCCGACCTGCTGCGCGGCAAACAGGGACGATTCCGCCAGAACCTGTTGGGGAAACGCGTTGATTATTCCGGCCGCTCGGTCATCGTCGTCGGCCCTGAACTCAAGCTGCACCAGTGCGGCCTGCCCAAAGAGATGGCGCTGGAGCTTTTCAAGCCCTTTGTCATGGAAAGGCTTGTCAAACTGGGCATCTGCAACAACGTCAAATCCGCCAAACGCGCCGTTGAAAAGGTCAGGCCTGAGGTTTGGGACATTCTGGAAACCGTGATCAAGGATCACCCTGTGCTGCTCAACCGCGCGCCAACGCTTCACCGGCTTGGTATCCAGGCCTTTGAACCGGTTTTGGTAGAGGGCAAGGCAATCAAACTGCATCCCCTTGTCTGCACCGCCTACAACGCTGACTTTGACGGTGACCAGATGGCCGTGCACGTTCCCCTGTCAGCTGAGGCGCAGGCTGAAGCGCGTTTCCTCATGCTGGCCGCCAACAACATCATGAAGCCCCAGGATGGCAAGCCAGTCATCTCCCCCGCGCAGGACATGGTCATCGGATGCCACTATCTGACAGTCTGTGATGAGGATGAAAAGGGCGCGGGAAGGACCTTCGGCTCCCGGGACGAGGCGCAACTGGCCTATGAAGACGGCCAGATCACACTGCAGTCCCCTATCAAGGTGCGCGTTGAGCGCAGCATTGAGGGGCAAACGCAGCGGCGTGTGATCGATTGCACGCTGGGACGCCTGATATTCAACGAAATCATCCCGCAGGACCTTGGCTTTCAGAAGCGGGAAACACCCGAGGATGCGTTCAAACTGGAGATCGATCATGAGGTCGTCAAGAAAGACCTCGGCCGCATCGTCGAGAAGTGCTTCCATGTGCACGGCGTGACTTCCTGCGCCGCGGTGCTTGATGATATCAAACGCCTGGGTTATGTGTACGCAACCAAAGGCGCCATCACCGTCTCCATCGCCGACATCATTGTCCCACCCGAAAAAACCGAGTGGCTGGCGGAAGCTGACAAGACAGTCGCCCAGATCGAGGCGCGCTTCCGTCGGGGCCTGATGAGCGAGGATGAGCGGTACAAGGCGGTCATCGCCTTGTGGGGCGATACCACCACCAAACTGAAAAACCGCGTGATGGGCGTGCTTGATAAAAAGAACCCGATCTATATGATGACCAACTCAGGCGCCCGCGGCTCTGTAGGCCAGGTGGCCCAGCTGGCCGGTATGCGCGGCCTGATGGCTTCCCCGTCGGGCAAGACCATTGAACTGCCCATTCGCGCCAACTTCCGTGAAGGGCTCAACGTCCTTGAATTCTTCATGTCATCCCACGGCAGCCGCAAATCCCTGGCCGATACCGCGCTGCGCACGGCCGATTCGGGCTACCTGACACGCCGTCTGGTCGATGTCTCACA
Source organism: bacterium UBA6115 (assembly GCA_002428405.1). The sequence goes on along the minus strand of DIWD01000070.1, from coordinate 51,041 downwards.
GGAAGTGATCGTGCGTGAAGTGGATTGCTTTGAAGCCCGCGGTGAAAAGGTGCGCGGTATCACGGTTGAGCCCATCTCAGAAATTGAGCCCCTGGAGGATCGCATCACAGGACGCGTCGCAGCCGAGGATGTCATCCATCCTTTGACAGGTGAGATCATCTGCCACACCAATGACGCCATCGACGCAAAGCTTGCCCACACCATCACGGAAGCCGGAATCACCAAGATGCAGGTGCGCAGCGTGCTTACCTGCCGCTCACGCACAGGTGTCTGCTCACGCTGCTACGGCTCAAACCTGGCGCACGGCGGAGATGTGGATATCGGCGAAGCCATTGGCATCATTGCCGCGCAGTCCATCGGCGAGCCCGGCACGCAGCTGACCATGCGCACCTTCCATACCGGCGGTGTCGCCAATGTGGAAGACATCACGCAAGGCCTTCCCAGGGTTGAGGAGCTGTTCGAGGCGCGCAAGCCAAAGCGCGAGGCGACGCTGGCGGACATTTCCGGCCATGTGACCATACAGACCACAAAAAAGCGCAGGGAAATCGTCATTACCTCCGAGCATAACCCGGAGGAAAAAAAGGCCTATCTCATCCACTACGGCGCGAGGCTGAAAGTTGAGAACGGCGACCATGTCCAGGCCGGGGACGAGCTGATCGAAGGATCCATCAACCCACACCACCTGCTGCGCATCCTGGGCATCAAATCCGTACAGGAATACCTGCTGCGCGAAGTGCTCAGCGTTTACCACAGCCAGGGCGTCGGACTTGCGGACAAACACATTGAGGTCATCATCCGCCAGATGCTGCGAAAAGTGCGCGTTGAGGAATCGGGCGACACCGATCTTCTGCCGGGCAGCCTGGTGGACATCTTCCAGTTTGATGAAGCAAACGTAAAGGCAGTGGAAGCCTTTGAAAAGAAGGTCGCCGCAGGCAAGGCAGGCCCGGATGACCAGCCGCGCACAGCCAGCGCGAAGCGTGTGTTGCTTGGCATCACGAAAGCCTCCCTGGCCACCGATTCCTTCCTGTCCGCAGCCTCCTTCCAGGAGACGACCCGCGTGCTGACCGAAGCCGCCATCAAAGGCAAGGTCGATCCCTTGATCGGCCTGAAGGAAAACGTCATCATCGGAAAACTGATCCCGGCAGGCACCGGCCTGCGCCGATACAAGAATATTGAGCTGCAGGAAACCTACTGAGGCCAAAAACCTCAAACCGACCTATCTTCAGCCCTGCTATAAAAGCAGGGCTTTTTGTGTCGACAAAGTGTCTGCGGACACTTTGTCATTTTGGAAGAACGGGCATTTTCACTTGGTCGCTGCGCTCCCGGTCAGTGAAAATGCAAGGAATGAAACCCTTCGCAATTCTCCCCGCCCGCCCGGCAAAGCCGAATGAAACGATGACAGTCAGAGGGCTGTGCCCTCTGAAACTCCCCTTGGATATCGTTTGTCTACAATCTCTGCCCTGCTTTCATAGCAGGGCTTCATTATATTCCTCATGCATGAAAAATGGACAGAACGCTCCGATATGTGTATGAATCGAAGCATCCTGTTCCGGAGACTTGACAGCATCTGCGCCCGAATCTATAATCGTTCTGCAGGGATACCACCTGAAGTGTGCGCCAGCCCTCTGTTTTTACCCACAGATTACGAAACGGAGCCCTCGTCAGCAGATGGCTGCCACGCCCCCGCGCAAGCGACAGGGGACGGTAAAAGTCTGTTGCGGGACACCGGCCTGCTGAACATAGCGGGTGAAAAAATGGCGGGCAGCGGCACTTTGGGCTATCTCTTAAGCAAGCGGAAGGACAATCCTGACGCTTTCTTTATTTGTATTCCATGAATAACAATGCGTGAAGGGCTTTTACATGAAAACTGACTGCCTGCCCGCCGGCAGGGAGGGCATTGGCAAAGCGGCCCGCATCCTGGCTGACGGCGGCCTGGTCGCCTTCCCGACGGAAACGGTATACGGCCTTGGAGCAAACGCGCTTTTGCCTGGCGCGGTGCGCCGTATTTTTGCCGTGAAGGGCCGTCCGGCGGATAACCCCCTGATATTGCATGTGCTGGACAAAGAAGCCGCGCAGGCGTGCGGTGAATGGAACTCGCTGGCTGATATGCTGGCGGACGCGTTCTGGCCGGGGCCGCTGACCTTGATCGTGCGAAGAAAGGCAGGCATCCCCAAGGAAGTCAGCGCAGGGCTTGAAACGGTCGCGCTGCGCGCGCCCAGCCACACGGCAGCCCGCGAGCTGCTGCGGGCATGCGGTTTTCCGATAGCCGCCCCCAGCGCCAACCGGTCCGGACGCCCCAGCCCGACGACCGCGCGGCACGTTCTGGACGACCTTGACGGCCTGGTTCCCCTGGTGCTTGACGGCGGGGCAAGCGACGTCGGGCTTGAATCCACGGTGGTGGATGCAACCGGCCCGTCTCCTCTGGTTCTGCGCCCCGGCGCGGTGACGCCGGAAATGATCGCAATGGTCGCCGGGGAATGCAGGGTTTCCGACAGCGTCCTGCGCGAAATGAAGGACGATGAGCGCGCCCCCTCCCCCGGAATGCGGCACAGGCATTATGCGCCCAGGGCACGGATGACATTGGTAAAAGGAGATCCGGACAGGGTGTGTGAGCTGATTCTGCGTTTGGCAGGGGAAAACGGAAAGACATGGATTCTTGCGCCGGAGGATCGGGTAGAATATTACCGGTATCTCAATGTACACTCGCTGGGACGGGATGCGAAGGAGACAGCGCACAGGCTCTTTTATCTGCTCAGGCAGGCGGATGAGGAAGGGATTGAGCGCATCCTGTCCGAAACGCTCATCAGCGACGGATTGGGGCTTGCGGTCATGAACCGGCTGGCGCGGGCTGCCAGTTTTGATATACTCGACGCTGATGAGGACCCGGGAAAATAAAGGTTGACAAAAGAAAGGAAAAAAATGAAAAGACTGATGTCCCTGCTGCTGGCACTCGCATTGCTTGCAACCCTCCCACTGGCGCTGGCCGAAGAGGAGAAGACCCTCAACCTCTTCACCTGGGCGACCTACATCGACGACGCGACCGTCGCGCGGTTTATTGAGGAAACCGGCATCAAGGTGAACTATACCTATTTCGCCACCAATGAAGAGATGCTGTTGAAAATGAGCGCCGCAGGCAGTGAGTTTGACGTCATCCTGGCAAGCGACTATGCGCTGAACATGCTGCGCAAGGATGGAAAACTGCAAAAGCTCAATAAAGACTTGCTGCCCAATTACATCAACCTGGACCCGGCTTTCCTCTCCCAGTATTATGATCCGGACAATGAGTACACCGTGCCTTATACCGCGGGCACGCCGCTGATCATCTATGATCCGAGTCTGGTAGATATTGAGATAACGGGATATGAGGACCTTTGGAACCCTGCGCTGAAGGACAGCATCGTCATCATTGACGACGCGCGCAACATCATCGGCATCACACTGAAGACCCTGGGTTATTCCTTCAACACCACGGACGACGCGCAGCTGAATCAGGCCAGGGAAAAGCTCATGCTGCTGCGCCCCAATATCCGCTCCTTCAACTATGACACCCCGCATAATGACCTGCTCTCCGGGGAAGTGAGCGTGGGCTATATGTTTACGCCCTTTGTCCTCCTGGCAATGGACAGCAACCCAAACCTGAAAGTGGTTTATCCCAAGGAGGGCATGGGCTTTGGGATCGACTCCCTCGTGATCCCGCAAGACGCGCCGCACCCGGGCAACGCCCACCGGCTGCTTGATTTCCTGATGGACAGCGAGGTCGCCGGAAACACCGCCGCCATGCAGTATTACCTTTCCCCTGTGAAAACCGCGTATCCCTTCATCCCCGAATACTTAAGGGACAATCCTGCTGTCAGGATCCCGGCGAATATCCTGGGCGAGACCGAATTCATCATGGATGTCGGCGAATACGAGAGCAAATACCAGGAAATATGGGCGGAGTTCAAACTGCAGTAATATCCGACGAATAAACCCCAAATGAAACGGGAGCGCTGCCGATATGGCAGCGCTCCCGTCTTTTTATCTCTTTAAGGACTCCCCGGTTCCCTGAAGGCAATCAGGCCGGAAACCTCCCGGCTGGACTGGTTCTTTTCGGAATGGTTGATCATTTCCCCCTGGAAGATGAGCGCAACCGTACCGCCGCCGTCGAGGTTCAGCGCTTCCTTCGCCCCCATCGCCTGCATCTTCTCCGCCATCCAGCCGAAATACGCGCCGCGGCTGCCTATTTTTCGTCCTGTGATGACCAGGGCGCAATACTTGCCGGGTTCCAGCATGCCAAAGGCGCAACGCGGCTCACGGTAACTCCGGTAATCCTTTGAGTAGAAATAGCGCGGCACTTCGCCTTCCTGGACCAAAGCAGGCCCAAATGCCCAGGTGTCCGTCACGCCCATATCGATATACTCCTGCGCGGTATGCGCGTCTGAGGCGAACGTTTTCAGCGTTCCATCCCCAAACATCGCAAGAACCTCCAGGGATGGTATACGGGAACGGTCCTGGGCGTACGTGCGGTCAGCCTTGATTTCGCTGTCCCGGACCACGATTCCGGGGCGTTGTTTGTATTTGACGCGGTAGCGGTAAAAGTCGTCGGTGATGGCGCATACCGCCTGCGCCTCCTCCGCCAGTCTCAGCGGAGACTGGAAGGCTGTCCCGTCTTTCCTGGATTCAACCGTTACAGGTTTTCCGCCTTCACTGAAGCTGACATACACCTCAAACCACTCGATCTCGCCGTCGGATTGATGGTACCGCGCAATGTCGACACGAAGGCTGCCGGAAATGTAACGCCATATGCCCACGTCCCGGTCGCCGTATACGTAGGGATTGCCGGGTGAAGCCAGAAAACCCGCCTCATCAAGCGCAGGCATACCGGGGAAATCCATTTGCAGCATGGTATCAGGCAGGATGTTGTACATTGGGCGGTCATCAGACAGGGGTGCCTTGACAGCCTGCGGCGAGTAAATCGCTTCCAGCGTATCCAGATCAGCCTCCCCCGTCTGGGGCAGGCTGTTTTGAAGCTGGAACTTTTTTACTTTTTCAGCTGTATCGGCAGTATAGCGATTTGAGACATTCTTCAGGCTTTGGATATACCCCAAATCAAACAGGCGGGTCTTCAGGTCCAGGACCTCCTGTCCCCGGCTGCCCTCCTTCAGCGAAGTTTCCAGGGCGAACGCTGAGAAAGGCAAAGCCCCCCAGAGCAAAGCGACAGCCAGTATAATGATGAAAGGACGCTTGCATGCTGATCGCATTTATTTCGCGTTCTTGACCTGGCCCCAGAATGTGTCATACAGTATCTTCACGTCCTGGTTGTCATGGAAAAACTCACAGCTGTCGATGGTTTCCTGGCTGGGATTCAGGTTGGTGTTCTCTGTGTAGTCCTCTCCCATCAGCTTGATTGCCTCCGCGTTGGGAGAGGAGTATTCGATGTACTCGCAGTTGAGCTGGGCGATGTCCGACCTGCAGAGAAAGTCAATGAAGCGATGGGCATTGTCGATGTTCTGGGCGCTCGCCGGAATGACCATGCCGTCTACCCAGACATTGCTCCCCTCCCTGGGCACCACATAGGCTAGGCTTTCCTTCAGGTTGATGGCATATTGCGCGTCGCCGGACCATACCAGCGCCAGGATGCCCTCGCCCGCGACCATCTTGTCCTTGGTTTCATCCACCTGGTAGGCCTTGACGATCCCTTTCTGTTTCTGATCGATCAGAAGGTTGGCCGCGGCCTGGATCTCAACAGGATTTTTGGAGTTGACGGAATAACCCAGGTACTTGAGCGCCACTCCCAAAGTGTCGCGCGGTGAATCCATCATGAACACTTCACCTTTGTACTGCTCATCAAACAATACGCTCCAGGAGTCAACCGGCCCAGTGACACGCTCTGTGTCATACAGAATGCCCACCGTGCCCCACATGTAGGGGACAGAGTACTGATTGTCAGGATCATAATCAGGATTGAGCAGCCAATCCAGGATGTTGGCCGCGTTGGGCACTTTCTCAAAATCAATCGGCTGAAGCAGTTCTTCAGAAATCATCCGCTCGATCGCGTAGTCTGAGGGGAACACGACGTCAAAGGCGCCGGGGCTGTTGCGCACATGCACCATCATGTCCTCATTCAGGGTGAAGTTCATGTAGTTGACCTTGATGCCGGTTTCTTCCTCAAACAAAAGGATGACATCCTCGTTGATGTAATCCTCCCAGTTGAACACGTTGACCACGCCTTCGGCGAAGGCTGGCGCTGCAGCCAGGACCAGCAGGAGTGCCAGGAGCATAGAAACAGTCTTTTTCATAATTTCCCTCCATTTTTGGTTTCATTTGTTTTGGATGCGCGGTGGTTGACCGTCAACAGCAGGACCAGCAATGCGATGAACATCAGCGCCGACAGGGCGTTCATGGTGGGCTTGATGCCCTTTCGGGCTTCAGAGTAAATCAGCGTGGACAGGTTTTGGACAAGAGGGCTGGTCGTAAAGTAGCTGATGGTGAAGTCATCCAGCGACAGCGTGAAGGCAAGCAGCCCTCCGGTAATGACGCCCGGCATCACGGCGGGCAGGATGACATGGCGCAGCGCGTACCCGGGCGTCGCGCCCAGGTCCAGCGCCGCTTCATAGCTGTAGCGGTTCATCTGCTTCAGCTTGGGCAGGACAGATAGGATGACATAGGGGATGTTGAAGGTGATGTGCGCCAGCAGCATGGTGAAATACCCGCGGGGCACCTGGGTAAAGATGAACAGCAGCATCAGGGAGATGCCGGTCACAATGTCCGGCATGGTCATGGGGATATTGGTCAGCGTCATCATGATAGCTTGGGAGCGGCGCTTCATGGCGTATATCCCAATGGCAGCCAGGGTGCCCAGCACAGTCGCGATCAGGGCCGCCAAAAGCGCGACGGTGACGGTGATGTACAGCGCGTTCATGATGGAGGGGCTTTTGAACAGATCCGCATACCATTTCAGGGAGAAGCCCTCCCACTTGGCGCGGCTGATCCCGGCGTTGAAAGATTGGAGGATCAGCACAAGGATGGGCACATACAGGAACAGCAGGATGAGGGCCAGATAGCCGCGCCTGATCAGCTTGCTCAAATCATGCTCCCCCCTTCACCCTCCGGATCCACCTTGCGAAGAAGGCTGAGGCTCATGAGAATCAGCACCATCATGATCAGGCTCAACGCGCTCCCCACGTTCCAGTTGTCAGCCGAAAGGAAGGTGCGCTCGATCAGGTCCCCGAACATTTCGGTGTTGCCGCCCCCCAGGACACGCGGAATGAAGAAAGTGGTGACAGAAGGCATGAATACCATGGTGATGCCGGATATAACGCCGGGAAGGGAGAGCGGCATGGTGATCCTGACAAAGGTCTTCGCAGCGTTGGCGCCCAGGTCCATCGCGGCTTCGGACAGCCTTTGGTCCTGCTTGCTCAGGGCGTTGTAAATCGGGAAGACCATAAAAGGCAGGTAATTGTATATCATCCCCAGCAGCACAGCCTGTGAGTTGTACATCAGCTGCATCCTGGGCAGGCCGATCAATGTCAGCAGGGTGTTGATCAGACCGTTGTCCTCCAGCAGACTCATCCAGGCAATGGTGCGAAGCAGGAAATTCATCCACATGGGAATGATGAACAGCACCACCAATGTGCTGCCCAGCCGGAAATTCCTGTCCGCCATGAACAGCGCCGCCGGGTAACCCAGCAAAAGGCAGGTCAGCGTACACAGGAAAGCCATCCAAAGGGAATAGATCAGCGTATCCACATTCACATTGCCCCGCGCGCTGCCCAGGGTCGCCGGATCGATGCCCAACTCAACCAACTGCTTATTCATCTCATAGTTGCTGTCCCAGAAGGTCTTGAAGTTATCCAGCGTAAAGGACCCGGCGCGGTCAGTGAAGGCGTAGTACCCGATCAGGAACAGGGGGATGAGCGTAAACAGCACGATCCACAAACCATATGGAAAGGAGAACAGCGTCCTCCTGATCCCGCGGTTGCGCCTGATGCTTATCACAATCATCATGATAAAGGCAATCAGGCCAAGCGCCATCAGCCAGACCGCCCAGGGCGGAAAACGCATCTCCTTCATATGGCCGCGGCCTCCGGTTCCTCTGTCCTTTCCTCAGACATGTCCTCCAACGGCATCGGCTTCATGATATGGATATTGAAGGGGATGACGTCAAGCCCAACGGTTGATCCCTCCGGCTGCATGACGGTGGAATGCACTTTGAAGAGCATCCCGGACGAGTCAATCATCATCTCGTAGTGAACGCCCTTGAACAGAGCGCTGCGCACGATGCCTGACAGCTTCCCCTCCTGATCCCCGACAATCTGCAGATCTTCCGGCCGGATGAGTACGTCTACAGGCACATCGCTGCCAAAACCCTTGTCCACGCAAGGAAAATCCGCGCCGCAGAAATGAACCAGCTCATCGTGCACCATGCTGCCCCTGATGATGTTGGATTGTCCGATAAAATTCGCTATGAAGGCGCTTTTGGGCTCATCATATACATCCTTGGGGGTGCCGATCTGCTGGATCAGCCCGTCCTTCATCACCACGATGATGTCAGACATCGTCAGCGCTTCTTCCTGGTCATGTGTGACATAAATGAAAGTGATTCCCAAACTCTTCTGCATCCGTTTCAGTTCAAGCTGCATTTCCTGGCGCAGTTTCAAATCCAGCGCGGCCAGCGGCTCATCCAGCAGGAGCACCTCCGGCTCGTTGATCAATGCCCGCGCGATGGCGATACGCTGCTGCTGGCCGCCGGACAGGCTGTCCACACGGCGCTTGCCGTATTCGCGCAGGTTGACCAGGTCCAGCATCTTTTCGACCTTCATCCTGATTTCGTCGTTGGGCCGTTTGGCAACCCTCAGGCCGAATGCAATGTTCTCAAACACATTCAGGTGCGGAAACAGCGCATATTTCTGAAACACCGTGTTGACACGGCGCTTATAGGGCGGCAAGCGAGTGATGTCCTGCCCATCAAAGAGCACCCGGCCAGAGGATGGTGTTTCAAATCCGCCAATGATGCGAAGGGTTGTAGTCTTTCCACAGCCGGAGGGCCCAAGAAGCGTGACAAACTCGTTTTTACGGATGAACAAATTGATGTCTGAGAGGACGGTGATCCCGTCAAACTCCTTGGATACATTCTCCAGGTTGATCAGCCTTGGCCTTTCCAGCATGACTTCCTCCAGCATGTAAGATATCTCCTAAAATGTAGGCGGTGTAGAGGCCCACAGAAAACAAGCCTCCTGGCTGCCTGTGTTTTCAATGAAATGCGGCGCATCCGGATGAAGGCAGAAACTTTCCCCCTTGGAAATGGGATAACGTGCCCGCCCGGCATTCAGGAGGATGTTCCCCTCAAGGATATAGCCAAACTCTTCCCCCCCATGCGCCGGGAACTCCGATGTCCGCCCTCCCGGCCCCAGGGTGACCAGAATGGGTTCCATACGGTTTTTCTGCGCGTCCGGGATGAGCCAGACAATGTTTCCCTTGAGCAGTTCCTCATCCACCTTTTCAAACATGTCATCCTTGGTGAAGACGATTTTTTCAGGCGGGCTTTCGCTGAAAAACTGCCGGAGGCTGGAACCGAGGCACTCAATCAGATCTTTGAGGGTCGCGATAGAGGGCGAGGTGAGGTTGTTCTCAACCTGGGAAATAAAGCCCTTGCTCAGTTCACACCGGTCCGCAAGGTCTTCCTGTGTCAGGTTGCGCGCCAGCCTCAGACTGCGCAGTGTTCCGCCGATGTCCACGTTGTCCTCCCGTCTGGTGTTTAGCATTGCTAAACAATATGACAGGTATCATTAAACCACCGGATGGATTGCATGTCAATATTTTCCAGCTGGAAATCCGGTTTTGGATATCTGGAAAACAAAACAGCAGCCTGCATGAAAGCAGGCTGCCATACGCGATGAAAAATGTTAATCGGCGAACAGCCTCGGTTTATTTTGCAATGGCGCCCGGGCTCATCATTTTGTCCCAGGTCAGCTGCCCGACAATGCCGTCCACTTTCAAAGCATTCTTCGCCTGGAAAGCGCGGACGGCCAGGTAAGTGGAATAACCAAACTTCCCGTCGATGGTCAGCTCATAATACCCCAGCGCGGCCAGTTTTGTCTGAACCTGGACAACCAGGGCACCCTCATCGCCATATTGCAGGCGCAGTACCGCCGCGGTGGGAGCAGCGGTAGGTTTGGGCAGCGCAGCCGGGTCAAACAGCTTCGCCCAGGTCAGGGCGCCGACCACACCGTCCACCTTCAGGGTGTTGACCTTCTGGAAATCCCGCACGGCCCGATAGGTGGCAAAGCCGAATTTTCCATCAACGACTCCGCTGTAATACCCCAGCGCGGTCAGCTGTGTCTGGATCTGGAGCACCAGTGCCCCAGAATCCCCATAGGCGATGCGCAGCGGTGGCGCTGCCGTCGGGGTTGCCGTCGGGCCAGGGGTCACGGAAGGTACGGGGACAACGGGCTTGGGTACCGCTGCCGGATCCTGCAGGCGGACCCAGGTCAGCGGACCTACTACGCCGTCAGCAGTCAGCGCATTGTTTTGTTGAAAATCCTTCACAGCCAGGAAAGTGGAGTAGCCGAACTTGGCTTCCACCGGTCCGCTGTAGTAGTTCAGGCCGCGAAGCCATTCCTGCACCAGGCTGACCGCCGGACCGGTAGCGCCATAGGACACGCGCAGGCTCCAGGCAGAGGCATCAGCCGCGCCGGCTTTATTGATTGCACCGGTTCTATAGAGTTTCAGCACGGTCGCCTCTCCGATGACCCCATCGACCGTCAAAGCGTTTTTCGCCTGGAAACCCTTGACCGCCAGGAAGGTGGTATAGCCGAACTTGCCATCCGCCACCCCTGTATAGAAGCCTAGTTGGGCCAGTCGGGTCTGCGCCTGCGCGACCTGACTGCCCTCTGCTCCGTACTTCAGGTTTTCAGCCAGCACAGGAGTCAGCGCGATGCTCATCAAAAGCAAAGCACATACAAAGCCTGCCAGCAAACGTTTTTTCATGGGTTACACCCCTCTCTGTTGTCAATGGAAAAGTACTTTGATATCTGTTGTCAATATACCCCATCCGCACCGGTCATGCAATGAAAATTTAATATCTTTTTTATGACGGTCTTGAATGTTTTATTGCACGCCGCTTCCCTTTTCCGTCCCGACGGCCAGCAGGTGCAGCGCCGCGACCGCCTGGGAGAGGGTGGAGACCGGGATCAGGCGCATGCCTTTGGGCGGCTTCAGTTTGCCCAGCCGGTCCCTGGGACAGATGACCTGCTCAAAGCCAAGGCGGGCGCATTCGGCCAGCCTGCGGTCCATGTGAGCAACGGGCCGCACCTCGCCCAGCAGCCCCACTTCACCCATCGCCGCCACGTCAGCCGGAAGGGTCTTATCCGACAGGGAGGAAGCGACCGCCAGGCAAAGGGCCAAATCAGCCGCCGGTTCATCCAGGCTCAGTCCGCCGGCAACGTTGATATAAACATCCTGGTTGTACAGCCTCAGCCCTGCCCGCTTTTCCAGGACCGCCAGCAGCAGCGCCACGCGGCCCTGATCCATGCCATTGACGGTGCGCTTGGGAGAGGGGTAAAAGCTCTGGGCCGCCAGCGCCTGCAAATCCACCAGAATAGGCCGGCTGCCTTCCATGCCGCAGAAAACAACAGAGCCCGAGATGCCGGGCGCGCGGTCGCGCAGGAGGGTTTCCGAAGCGTTTTCGACTGTGCGCATGCCTTCGCCGGTCATTTCAAACAGGCCCAGTTCCTTCACTGAGCCGAAGCGGTTCTTGTTTGCCCGCAGCAGCCGGTATTCCCTTCGGTAATCCCCCTCAAAATACAGCACGACATCCACCATGTGTTCCAACACACGGGGCCCTGCGATGGCGCCCTCCTTGGTGACATGGCCGACCAGGAAGACCGCGCATCCTGATGTTTTCGCATAGCGCATCAGGATGGACGCGCTTTCCCGCACCTGGCTGACGGAACCCGGAGCCGACGCCATATCGGGGCGGTACATGGTCTGGATGGAGTCGACCACCGCGTATTCCGGCGCATAGGCATTCATTTTCTCCTCCACGGCGTCCATGGCATTCTCGGACAGGATCATCACCTTGTCCTGTCCCGCGCCCAGGCGCTGCGCGCGCAGCTTGATCTGCCGCGTGCTCTCCTCCCCCGTCACATACAGCACGCGCTTGCCCAGCCGCGCCAGATTGGCGCATACTTGAAGCAGCAGGGTGCTTTTACCGACGCCCGGCTCACCGCCGATGAGCAGCAGGGAGCCCTCAACGATACCGCCGCCCAGGACACGGTCAAACTCAGAGATGCCGGTGGTCTGGTGGATGGTTTCATCCGCGGTAACCTCTGAAAGCTCCTGAACAGGCGAGCCTGTGCCGCCCTGGCGTTTCTGGGTGGCCTTTACGGCAGACGTCCCCATTGGCTCCAGGGTTTCCTCCAGCGTGTTCCAGGCTTCGCATCCCGGGCATTTGCCATACCAACGCGGGGATTCAAAACCGCAGGCAGTGCAGGTATACAAGGTTTTCTTTTTCAAAAGGAGTCCTTTCCCGTCATGTTATGGCGGATTGTTCAGGGTATACTTTGTCGGGAGGAAGCATAGGTGGAAAAAACAGCGTACATCACGGGGGCGGGAGCGTTTACTCCCCGGGGCTTTGCCCCGCGGGCATCAGACACAGTCATCGCGGCCGACGGCGGTTACGTTTCACTCAGGCAATTTGGCATCAGGCCTGCCCTGGTGATCGGCGACATGGATTCCATCACCGGCCTGCCCGGGGGGATCGCCAGCCTGCGTTTTCCAAGGAGCAAGGACCTGACAGACATGGCGCTGGCCATCCGCCTGCTTCAGGCGCGCGGGTACAGGCGGTTCAAGCTGTATGGCGCCTTGGGCGGCCGGCTCGATCAAAGCCTGGCCAACTTCCAACTGCTTGCGGGTCTGAGCAGGGAAGGCATGCGCGGGATCATCATCGCGCCGGAACTGACCGCCCTGAGTGTGTCCGGCGGCATCCTGACCCTGCCGCCTCTGTCCAAAGGCATCCGCGTGTCCGTGTTCGCCTGGGGAGGCGAAGCAAAAGGCGTCACTCTGCATGGTCTTCGTTACCCCTTGAATGAGGCGGCGATCGACCCTTTCACGCCGCTGGGGGTCAGCAATGAGGCAACGGGCGGCCCCGTGAAGGTCCTTGTGCGTTTTGGCACGCTCATCGTGACCATTTTGCAGCCGGGGGTTCAGGTATAGCGGATGACATCGCTCGCCGCCATATCCGCCAGTTCCTCTTCTTTCCTTTCCACATCCCTCATCAGCGCTATCTGCGCCCGGGCGCGGATGAGGTTATGGTCCGGCGCGTTGACCTTGAAGTAAAGATCCCCGTTTAAATAGTCAGTCAGGAAGCGCATCGCCAGCTCACAGGTCATCACCTTGATTCCCAGCGGCAGGCGAAGCAGTTCCTCGCTCGAAAGGATCCCGGCGGTTTCCATGATGAATCCCCGCGTGAAAGCGCGGGCTTTTTCCATGTCCAGGCTGATCAGGCTGGTATCTTTCTCGTCTTCCTTTGCGGAGGAAGCGGCGAAACGCACGCCGTCCCCGTAATCATACAGCGAAGACCCGGGCATCACCGTATCCAGGTCAATGACACACAACGCTTTCCCGCTCACCGCATCGAGCAACACGTTGTTGGACTTGGTGTCATTGTGCGTGACCCGAAGCGGAAGCACCTTCTTTTCCAGCAGGCGTACGATCTCCCCCATCATGCGCCGGCGCTCAAATATGAACTCGATCTCTTCTTCCACTTCTTCCGCGCGGCCGGCCCGGTTCTCATCCAGCGCGCGGACAAAGGCATAGAAGCGTTTTGTGGTGTGGTGGAAATCAGGAATGGATTCAAAAAGCCGGCTTGCGGGAAAGTCGGCCAGATAGCGCTGGAAGCGCCCGAAAGCGCGGCCCACTTCCTCCATCTGCCCCAAGTTGTCCACCGTATCCAGCGCCAGGGAGCCGGAAATATAGTCATAGGCGCGCCAGACCCCGCCCGCTTCATCAGTATGCATCACTTCGCCGTTAATCGTACGCACCAGTTCCAGCACCTGGCGGCTGGCGCTCTTTTCATGAAAGAGGATGTTCTTTTTCAGGTGCTGCGTGACCTCAGCGATATTCTGCATGACCAGCTGGGGATTGCGGAACACATAGGTGTTGAAACGCTGGAGAATATAGGGGTAATCCTGTCCGTCCTGCCGGTAATGCAGGAGGAAAGTGTTGTGGATGTTGCCGGACTGCAGCTCTTTTGAGGATTCAAACTGTCCCTCAAACCGGAAATGCGGAAGGATGTTCTTGATCTGGTTGTATGCCATGCCTATTCTCCTTATCCACTCGGAAAACCATAGCATTATTCTACCTTTACGCCAAAACCCTGTCAATCTTCGGACAAGGCACTGCATGGCCTTCTTGACATCAAAATCCCCCCTCCCTATACTGAACACAAGTTAATCCTGAAAGGAAAACGGATGAAAAAGGCCTTTCTTCCCCTGGTTCTCTTCGTCCTGATCCTTGCCATGCCGGCACTGGCGCAGGAAGCGGAGGATATCACGGCGCAGTGCAGGATCACCGTCGCGTCCAAAAGCTGGACCACGGAGCGCTTGTATGACCGGGACTGGGATAGCTACTGGAACGGGGAGACAGGCGGAAAAACAGTTACCATCATCTGCCCGGAGCCAGCGTACGGCCTGTACCTGTGCTGGATGGAGGAGCCGGGAGCGTGGACGCTGGAACAGAAGGTCAAAGGCACCTGGAAAAAAACCGAGTACCCGGCGGGCCCGTTCATGCACCAATACCTTCCGCTTTCCGGCGCAAGCGAGCTGAGGCTGAAACCAGCGGGAAAAAGCGTGAAATGGTTCGGGCTGGAGGAGATATTTGTCCTGGGCGCAGGCGAGGTGCCCCCCTATGTCCAGATTTGGCAGCAGCCGGATGATTCATGTGACCTGTTGGTTTTCTTCGCTCACCCGGATGATGAAACGCTTTTCTTCGGCGGAACGATCCCGGTCTACGCGGGCGAGCGGCGTCTTGATGTCGTTGCCTGCTCCCTGAGTTTTGCCACGCGCACCCGTCAGAGCGAACTGCTCAATTCCCTGTGGACCATGGGCATGCGCAACTACCCGGTGTTCGGGCCATTTCACGACAGCTATTCCATGAATCTCAGCGAGGCCTACGCGCAGTTCGGCAAGAGCAAGGTCAAGGGTTTCGTCACAGAACTGTTCAGGAAATACAGGCCGCGGGTGGTTGTCACCCATGACCTTGACGGCGAATACGGGCACGGCATGCACCGGATGTGCGCGGACGCCTCCCTGTATGCGTTTGACGCCGCCGCGGACGCAGGCAAATTTACAAAAACGGCGGACCAGTACGGCGTATATGAAGTCAGCAAACTCTATCTGCACCTTTACCCTGAGAACGCGCTGGAAATGGACTGGGACATCCCGCTGTCGGCCTTTTCTGGCCGGACAGGCTTTGAAATGGCCCGTGAAGCTTACCTCAAGCATATTTCCCAGCATCGGTATGAGCAGTTTCAGGTTGAACCCAGGGACAGTGAGCAGTCCAGCTACCGGTTCGGCCTGGCTGAGACCAGGGTCGGCCCGGACCTTGACAGGAATGACTTCATGGAGAACATCGTCACTGACACCTTCAATGTGAACCAGCCCTGAAGGGCTTTGCAAACCAGCTGTTGCCAGGAACAATGCCGTTTTCGGAGGTATCATCCATGACCATTTTAGTCACAGGCGGGGCGGGCTACATCGGATCGCACACCTGCCTTGAACTGCTGAACGCGGGTTATGAGGTCGTCGTGATAGATGACCTGCGCAACAGCCGCCAGGAATCCCTCATTAGGGTGGAGGCACTCAGCGGAAAACCGCTGCGGTTCTATCGCTTTGACGTAACGGATGAAGGACGGCTTGAGGAAGTGTTCGCGCAGCATGAAATAGGCTGCGTCATTCATTTCGCCGGGCTGAAGGCGGTTGGCGAATCGGTCAAACTGCCGCTTGACTATTATGCGAACAACCTGGGCACCACGCTTGCGCTTTGCAGGGTCATGAAACGCCTGGGGGTCTTCCGGTTTATCTTCTCCTCTTCCGCCACCGTATACGCGCCGGACAGCCTGATGCCGGTGGATGAGAACGCTCCGCTTGGCTGTACAAATCCCTATGGATGGACCAAATTTATATGCGAGCGAATCCTGATGGACCTGGCGTATTCCGACCCGCGCTTCAGCGTGGTCCTGCTGCGTTATTTCAACCCCATCGGCGCGCATGACAGCGGCCGCATCGGGGAGGACCCCGCCGGCGTCCCCAACAACCTTCTGCCTTATATCACCCAGACAGCCATGGGCCGCCTGAGCGTTCTTCATGTCCACGGAAATGATTATGACACGCCCGACGGCACGGGAGTGCGGGATTATATCCACGTCTGCGACCTGGCCAGGGGCCACCTGAGCGCGCTGGAATACTCAATGGGGCACAATGGGTGCGAAGTCTTCAACCTGGGTACGGGACGGGGATACAGCGTACTGGAAATCATCACCGCATTTGAGAGGGAAAACAAGGTCAAGGTGCCCTTTGTTATCGGCCCCAGGCGCCCGGGCGACATCGGAACCGTCTACGCAGACCCCTCAAAGGCCAAAAAAATGATAGGCTGGCAGGCAGAGCTGGGCATTGAGGAGATGTGCCGGGACGCCTGGCGGTGGCAGAAAAGTAATCCCAACGGATATCCGAGTCCCGCGGAGGTCTGAGAATCCAAACAAAACGATCCTGCCCTGACCGGGCAGGATCGTTTTTTATAACCCTGTGACAAAAAATCAATTAAAGTTATAAGCGGTCAGGACCTTCTCCCGGCCGCTGACCATATCATGGTAAACCTCATACCAGCTCAGGGCCAGGAAGGATCCGGCAACATTGAAAACATCGGTAAACCCGAGCTGCAGGAGCGCCCTTGAGGCGTTGTAGCTTCGCTGCCCTGATCTGCAGTGGATGTAGACAGCCCTGTTCCGGGGAATCTCATTGATGCGTTCGCGCAGTTCCCCCAGCGGGATATTGACCGCTCCAATGATATGGCCTGAAGCAAATTCATCCGCTTCGCGCACGTCAAGGATGTATTCGCCGCGCTCAAGCAGATTGCGGATCTCAGTGAAGGAAACCTGCCTGACCAGACCGTCCCGTTGGTCGCATGCGGACATCGCCGCCAGGTTCACCACATCGCGGGCGGTGCCGAAGGCCGGGGCATAGCACAGCTCCAGATCCTTCAAGTCGTCTATGCAGGCATGAAAGCGCAGAGCGGTGGAAACAACGTCAATCCGCTTGTCCACGTTACCCTGTCCTACGGCCTGCGCGCCCAGCACCCGCCCTGTGGCCTTTTCGTAAAGCAGTTTAAAGAACATCGGCTTAGCTCCCGGCATGATGCCGACACGGTCGTATGGGATCACAAAGGAAACCCCATAGTCAAACCCTTCATCCCGGCATTGCTTTTCATTCATGCCGGTAGAGGCGGCATTCAGGCCAAAGACCCGGATGACCGCACTGCCAAGGACGCCGGGCAGGAAATCGGGGAGACCGTACACGGCATTGGCCGCCAGGCGCGCCTGGCGCAGGGCGGGCCCGGCCAGGGCCAGTTTTGACGGCTTGCCGGTCTGGAAGCGGCGAACTTCAACCGCGTCGCCCACCGCGTAGATAGAAGGGTCGGAGGTGCGCATCTTTTCATCCACCAGGATAGCGCCGGTCCCGCCGATTTCAAGCCCCGCTTCCCGTGCCAGGTCGGTTTCAGGCTTCACGCCGATGGCCATGATGACCGCCTCCGCCGGCACTTGCCTGCCGGAGGAGAGGGTGATCGCATCATTCCGGATGCTCTGAATGCCATCGCCCAGAATCAGCTGGACCCCATGGTCAACGATCTCCTTATGCAGCAGCTGGGCCATGTCCTCATCAAAAGGCAGCATCACCTGCGGCGCCATGTCAACCACACTGACCTGATACCCCGCCGCGCGCAGGTTCTCCATGACTTCCAGACCGATAAAGCCGCCGCCGCCGACGGCCGCCCGGCGTACGCCTTTGCCGTTCAGCCAGGCGTGAATCCGCTCCACATCCTCCACATTGCGCACGGAAAACACATGGGGCATTAAAATGCCGGGGATAGAGGGGGGCATGATGGGGCTGGCACCCGGGGAAAGAAAGAGCGTGTCATAGGGTAAAACTGTATCCCTCCCTGACTGAAGATCACGCACCAGCACCGTCTTGTCCGCACGGTCGATCCTTAAAGCTTCGTGCCGTGTCAGGGCCCTGATGCGGTAGCGGTCCCAAAAGATTTCAGGGCTGATCAGCTTCAGGTCCTCACTGCTCCCAATCTCTCCCCCCAGGAAATAAGGCAAGGCGCAGTTGGAAAAGGATACGTCGCGTCCGCGCTCCAGCATCGTGATGTCCGCGCCTTCGTCCAGCCTGCGCAGACGCGCGGCAATGGAAGCGCCGCCCGCGACGCCCCCGATGATCAGGAACTTTTTCATTAAACTTGTCTCCACTTTTCAGACCTGCTTGTCCGGCCGGATCTCCACCGTCAGCTCTTGTCCGCGAAGCTGCTCAAGCATCACAGGGCTTAGCTTGACCTCGGCCATTTCGCCCGGGGTAAGGATCATGAAGCGCCGGCTCAGGAGCACCCCTTCCCCGGTGCGAAGGGTAACGTAATGATCCTGATAGACCCGGTCCGGGCGGAACATCAGTTCCACCCCCTCGGTGATGCTGCCCCTGGGCAATTCCAGCCGCTGGGGCACAGTGCCCCGCACACCCTGTCCGTCTTTGACAGCCACCCTGTCATACAACTGCTTTTTCTCCTTGAGCAGGGATGCGGCCGCTCGGCCGGCCTGCATGCTCTCCCGGCTGACAAAATCCACCAGGTCATGGACATGCAGAACATTGCCACAGGAGAAAATACCCGGTACACTGGTTTCAAAACGATTGTTGACAATCGGGCCAAATGTGACGCCCGACAGCTTGACCCCCGCTTCCAGGGACAGCTCATTCTCAGGGATGAGCCCTACCGAGAGCAGGAGGGTGTCGCAGCTGAAATCTTTTTCCGTGCCGGGGATGGGCTGCCGGTCATTGCCGACCCGGGCGACAGTGACGCCCTCCAGGCGTTCGCGGCCCCTGATGTCCACCACTGTATGTGAAAGCAGAAGGGGGATGTCGTAATCCTGCAGACACTGCACGATATTGCGGTTCAGCCCGCTGGAATAAGGCAGCAGTTCGGCACAGCAGAGCACCTTGGCCCCCTGCAGCGTCATACGCCGCGCCATGATCAGCCCGATGTCGCCGCTTCCCAGGATGACCACGCGGCGGCCGGGCATGTATCCTGCCATGTTGACCAGTTTCTGCGCGGTGCCCGCGCTGAAGATCCCCGAAGGACGCGTGCCCGGGATGGCCAGCGCCCCGCGCGGACGCTCCCTGCAGCCCATGGCCAGGATGACGGTTTTCGCCTGGAAAACCTCAATTCCCCGCTCATGGCTGACAGCGGTGACGCTCTTGTCACGCGAAACAGAGAGGACCGTTGTTCCGCACAGTACGGGGATGTTCAGATCCCGCGCTTCCACGATATCCCTCTGGGCATACTCGGGGCCGGTGAGTTCCTCCTTGAAGCGGTGCAGCCCGAATCCGTTATGGATGCACTGGTTCAGGATGCCGCCGGGGACGTCCTCGCGGTCCAGCACCACCAAGTCCATCACACCTTCGCGCTTGGCGGCAATCGCGGCCGCAAGACCAGCCGGTCCCGCCCCGACAATGAGGAGATCCACCGGAATGCGTTTTGCGCTCATCGGTTTTCTCCTCCCTTGATCTTTTCGCTCAGGATCCAGCTGCCGCCGCCGGATTTGCTCACATCGTTCAAACCGCAGCCCAGCTCTTCCGCCAGGATCTGCATTACGCGGGTCGAGCAGAAACCGCCCTGGCAGCGTCCCATGCCCGCGCGGGTCCTGCGCTTGACCCCGTCAAGGCTGCGCGCGCCCACCGGGCGGCGGATCGCCCGGCGCACCTCGGCCTCGGTCACCTGCTCGCACCGGCAGACGATCCTGCCGTAGTCCGGGTCCCGTTCATAAGCCTGGCGTCGTTCCGCCTCATTCATGCCGGCGAAAGGTTTCTCCAGCGGGACAGGCTCGGTATAAGTGAGATTCTTGCCCAGCTTGAGAACCCATGCCACCCAGTCCCCCAGTTCCTGCCCGATGGCAGGAGCGGCGGACAGGCCGGGGCTTTCTATGCCGATGGCCTCATAAGCGCCGGGCTTTGACCCTTCCACCTCGCCGATGATAAAATCCCCTTCCTGTTCATGGGCGCGGATGCCGGAAAAAGTGGTGATCACGTTTCGCAGGTCTGCTTCCGGATAGGTGAGGCGTACCTTTTCCATCACATCTTTCAGCCCGTCCCTTGTCGTCGCGGCATCCTCCCTGTCGGGAATATCCTCTGCTGTGGGGCCAAGAAGCAGGTTGCCGTGTGTGGTCGGGCTGACCAGCACCCCCTTGCCCATCTTTGTGGGCACCTGAAACACCGTCCGGCTGAATTTCGCGGGCACGGTGTGATCCAGCAAGTAGTACTGGCCGCGACGCGGGATGATCTTCACCTTTCGGGTGGAAATCTGGTTATGCAGGGTGTCGGCCCCCACCCCGGCGCAATTGATGATGCAGCGGGATTCATAAACGCCTCTGTTGGTGGTGATCCTCCACACCTCATCTTCATGGCTCAGGCCAAGGACCTGGGTATCCAGAATGAACTCCACCCCGTTCTCACAGGCGGTATCCGCAAGCGCATGGGTCAGTTCATAGGGGCTGACCAGGCCGGAGGAGGGGACCAGCAGCGCCATGAGCACATCCGGGTTCACATGCGGCTCCAGCTGCAGGATTTCTTCCCGGTCTATCAGCCGCAGCCCCTCAACGCCGTTTCTGGCGCCATTTTCATACAATGCCTTCAGGGATTCATTGTCCTCTTCATGAAAACTCAGCACCATTGCGCCGGGCATGCCATAAGAAACGCCCAGACGGTCGCACAGGCCCCGCATCATCCCGGCACCCTTGATGTTCAGCCGCGCCTTCTCGCTGCCGGCCTTGGCGTCGTACCCCGCATGCACGATGCCGCTGTTCGCCTTGCTGGCTCCTTCGCAGACATCCGAAGCCTTTTCCATGACCGCGAATCTTCCGGCATACTCGCTCAGCCGCTGAGCTATTGCGCAGCCGATGATCCCTGCGCCGATGATAACCACGTCGTACATCCGCAAACCCCTTAGCATTTATTGTTTTTCAGCATCAAGCCGCATGCGGGATTATAGCATAGGGCTCACTGGCAAGTCCACGGAAATGCTGATGAAAAGCTTGTCCGGACCGGCAGAATGGCTCTGGACTTTATATCGAAAAGAAAAGTTTCTTAACAGATTCGCAAGATTTGGGGTTGACATTGTAATAATTATGTAATATATTGATCCCGAGACCAAATGAATCAACCGTACCAGCCAAGGAGGAAGCCATGCACAACCCCTTACGGCGCACCGCAGCACTGATGATAGCAATCCTCTCCCTCATGGGCTTGTTCGTATCCCCCGCGCGGGCAGCCAGCTATACCTGCAGCGTGAATACCGACAAGGTTTTTCTTCGCATGAAAGCCAATACCAGCAGCAATTATTACGACCTGCTCCAAAAAGGAGACAAGGTGACCCTGATGGGTGTCAGCGGGGATTTCTTCAAAGTACAGTTCAAATCCTTCACGGGTTTCATCATGCGCAAGTTCCTCACCGTGCCTTCTGCCGCGCTGAAGGAATTCAAGGTGGAAGCAAGACCGGCCAGCAAGTACGCCAAAATCAAAACCATCTCGGGCTTGGGAGAAGCGCCGAAGGAAACCCGCAAGGGCTCCTCGGGGGACGCTGTGGAAAAGCTGCAGCGCGCGCTGCAGATCAAAGGATATCTCAAGGGCACTGTGGATGGAAAATACGGCGAGGCAACGGCCGAGGCCGTCAGGAAATACCAGCGGGCCGTAAAGCTCAGCGCAAACGGGGCGGCAAACAGCGCCACCATCGCCAAGCTGTTCGGCATAGCATCCAAGACAACCATAAAAGACGATCCGGGAATGTCCGGTATCAAAAGCATCGCGCAAATCAGCGTGCCAAACACCTCCTCGCCCGGCTCTTCCGGCAAACACGTCAAAGCCCTCCAGCAGGCCCTGAAACTGAAGGGTTACTACAAGGGCATGGTTGATTCCAGCTATGGCAAAGGGACACAGGACGCCGTGAAGCGTTACCAGCGGGCGGTGGGGCTGAGTGCTGACGGCATCGCCGGATTCTCAACGATCCGCAAGCTCTTCGGCAAAAATGCCGCCAACTATACCCTCCCCACCGAGAAACTGGATTGGTTCAGCGGCGGCAAGAACACCATCCCCCAGTGGGCAAGCTTTACCATCAAGGACATATCAACGGGCAAGACGTTCAAGGCCAGGCGGTGGAGCGGCTACAACCATCTGGACGCCGAGCCGCTGAGCGAAGACGACGCCAAAACAATGAAGGAGATCTCCGGCGGCTCCTTCTCCTGGGCGCGCCGGGCGGTGCTGGTCAAATACAACGGGCATGTATACGCCGCCTCCATCAACACCATGCCCCACGGCTCGGATACCATCCCCGGCAACAATTTTGAAGGGCATTTTTGCGTACATTTTTACAAGTCAAAGACCCATGAGACCAATAAGGTCGACGCCACCCACCAGAACGCGGTCGCCCGGGCAATGAAAGCAAGCTGGTAACGCCCGGCCATGCTTTCCTTAGGCTCCGGTTTAACAGCCGGGGCCGCGTTTTTTTGCGGCCAGACCAGCGCCACATAGACATGATCATTGATTCATCTCCCGTCTGCTGGTATGCTTGGATAAGATCCATACATCCAACGAAGGGGGAATCCATATGATATTCAGGGAGCTGGGCAGCACCGGCCTGAAAGCAGGCGTGATTGGCATCGGAACCGAGCATCTGGACGGCAAACCTTATGGACTGATCGAAGAAGTCCTCCACGCCGCGAACCGTCAGGGCATCAATATGATGGACCTGTTCATGCCCGGAGAGGAAGTCCGCCGCAACATCGGCCGTGCTTTGCGCTTGACGCGCAGACAGTTCATGATACAGGGCTCCATCGGTTCGGTTGAAGAGAATGGGCAGTATGCCATCAGCCGCGATCCGGACACCTGCAGACGGTATTTTGAGAACCTCCTGCTCACGCTTCAGACCGATTACATTGACTTTGGCATGTTCTTTTTTATGGATACCCAGGACGCGCTGGACCAGGTGATGAAAAACGGTATCGCGGATTACGCATGGAAACTCAAACAGGACGGCGTGATCCGGCACATCGGGGCGACCTCGCACAACCCTCTGACCGCGCGGAAAATGGTGGAGATGGGGCTGATTGAAACCCTGATGTTCAGCGTGAACCCCGCCTTTGACATGAGCCCGTCTGATGCGACGCTTGATGAACTGTTCGCTCAAAAGCCAGGCGTCAGGCCGGAGGGCATGGACAGCGCCCGCATGGCCCTCTATCTGCTGTGCGAGCAGAAAGGCGTCGGCATCACCTGCATGAAGACCCTGGGCGCGGGCAAACTGCTCTCCAGGGAACACACGCCTTTCAGTTCCCCCCTGAGCGTAGGCCAGTGCATCCACTATGCCCTCTCGCGCCCGGCAGTGGCAAGCGTGATGCTGGGTTATCAAAGTACCGGGGAGATCGAAGAAGCCTGCCGCTACCTGAG
>DIWD01000070.1:0-27300 GCA_002428405.1 bacterium UBA6115 | reverse complement strand
TCCGTCCACCGCTATCTGGACATCGCCCGGCTGGATAAAGCCCATGTGCCGCCCAGTGTGCGCCAGCACTACGCCTCCCTTGACGCCAGCGGAAGCGATTGCGTTTCCTGCGGCAGCTGCGAGGACCGCTGTCCCTTCCACGTCGAAGTGATCCGAAACATGGCCGAGGCCGCTGAGATTTTTGGCTCCTGAAAAAGCCTGAGGATTAATCCAACCTGCGCGCAATAATGAAATTCATGGATTTTTGCGATTTTTTATAGGAAATTGCTTGACAAGGAAAAAATTCAGACCTATACTGTGCAGGAAATCATCAGAGAGGAGGCCGCGGCATGAATCAGATCAGCATCGTACGGAGCTGGAACAATAGGGTCACGCCATGTCACGGCCGGCTTTCCCTGCGCTGAGACGAGTTTTTCAGCGGCTTCAGGCAGGCTCCGGCATGGTCAAGTGCGGGAGCTGTTTTTTTGCCAATCAATGTTAGGTGAATTATGAAAAAACGTAATTACAAGCTGTTCATCAGGCTGCTGAGAGAGAATGCGGGCTATTTTTCAAGCGCTGCCATTCTGGCTGTCATCAGTGTGTTCCTGGGTTTCCTCACCCCCGCCGTGCTGGCGGAAGTGCTGGATAACTACTTAAGCGGCCTGCCATCCAGGCTGCCGGGCTTCCTATCCAACTTTGTCAATGGTCTTGGCGGGCGCGATTTTATGCGCGCGAACCTATGGCTGCCGGGGTTGGTGCTTGTACTCATCAGCGTTCTCAACGGCGTCTGCAACTTCCTCAAGGGGCGCTGGACAGCCATCGGAAGTGAAAAAGCCGCCAGAAGGCTGCGCAATGACCTGTACGCCCACCTGCAGGAGCTTCCCTTCAGCTACCACAGCAAGTCAGCGACCGGTGACCTGGTGCAGCGCTGCACCTCCGACGTGGACACGGCCCGCCGTTTCTTCGCCATGAACATGCTCAGCATCGTGGACGCCGTGATGATGGTCGGCATCGCTTTGGCGCTGCTGATCCCATTATCGCTGAGGATCACCATGGTCAGCCTGGTCATCATGCCGGCGCTGTTCCTGTTCGCCTGGCTGTTCTTCAAGCTCATCATCAAAGCCTTCCGGACAGCCGACGAGTCAGAGGGGCAGCTGACCACCGTGCTTCAGGAAAACCTCACGGGGATGCGCGTGGTGCGCGCCTTCGGGCAGGCACAGCGGGAAATTGAAAAGTACGAGACTGCCAGCCGTGAAACGCGGGACAAATTCCTGAAGCTCACCTGGCTTGATGCCTTTTACTGGAGCTCGGGTGACCTGATGGGCATGGGCCAGGCGCTGCTGACACTTCTCTTCTGCCTTTCAGAAGCCCAGGCCGGCCGCATCTCCATCGGGGACATTGTGGTGTTTACCAGCTATGTCGGCATGCTGATCTGGCCGGTGCGCAACATGGGGCGCATCCTCTCCCAGGGCGGGCGTACCATGGTATCCCTGGAGCGCATCGATGAAATCCTCCGCCAGAAAGCGGAGGAAGACCAGCCGGGGGCAATCGCGCCCGCGCTTGACGGCGATATCGTGTTTGACAAGGTGAGTTTCAAGTACGATGGCAGCGCCGAGGTGCTGCAGGATCTCAGTTTCACCATCAAGGCAGGCCAGACCGTCGCCATCCTTGGCGCGACAGGCTCCGGCAAGTCCAGCATCGCGCTTTTGCTGCAGCGGATGTATACGCCGCAGTCCGGGGCGATCACAGTCTCCGGCCATGACATCAAGGCGATATCCCGCAAGCACTTAAGGAGCCGTGTGGGGCTGGTTCTGCAGGAACCTTTCCTCTATTCAAAAACCATCTATGAAAACCTGCGCATGGCGGCGACTCATGCCTCCAGGGAGGAGATCGAAGCAGCGGCCGAGGATGCGCAGGCCCTTGAGTTCATAAAGGACAGCGAAAAGGGCTGGGAAACCATGGTGGGCGAGCGCGGCGTCACCCTTTCAGGCGGACAGAAACAGCGCGCGGCCATCGCGCGCACCCTGCTGAAGAACAATGACATCCTCGTCTTTGACGATTCCCTCTCCGCGGTGGACACACAGACCGACGCGCGGATCCGGGAAGCGCTCAGACGGCGCAGCCTGGGTGTGACGACCATCATCATCAGCCACCGCATCCTCACCCTCCGCCAGGCGGACCGTATCCTGGTGCTGGAGAATGGAAAGATCAGCGACCAGGGCACCCATGATGAGCTGATTTCCCGTCCAGGCCTGTACCGGCGCATTTACCAGATCCAGTCGGGGCTTGAGGATGAATACATCCAGCACAAAGAACTGAGCACAGCTCAAGAGGCGCTTTATGAGTGATTTCAGCTTTCCGGAAGAACAGGATTACACCAAGAAATTTGATTTCAGCCTGTTCAAAAAACTCTTCCTTCACATGCGCAGGCACTGGAAGAACATGGGCTTTGTCGCCCTGTTCATGTCCATCCTGGCCAGCACTGACGTGTTGATGCCGCTGCTCACACGCCACGCGATTGACAACTACATCAGGCCGGGGGAGGCAGCGGTCTCCCTGTGGCCTTTCGCATTGGTATACCTGGCGGTCATCCTGCTGCAGGTCGCGGTCATTTTCTTCTTCATCCTCCTGGCCGGGCGGGTTGAGCACAATGTCGCCTATGACATGCGCCAGAAGGGCTTCCGCAAGCTGCAGGAGCTCTCCTTCTCCTACTATGACAAGATGTCCGTCGGGCACCTGATGAGCAGGCTCACCAGCGACATCAGCCACCTGTCAGAGGCGTTCGGCTGGGGCCTTGTGGATCTGGTCTGGGCTGTCATTTTCCTCATCTCCTGCACCATCGCCATGCTTGCCATTAATTGGCAGCTGGCCCTGGGCGTGCTGGCCATCCTCCCGGTCCTTGCCTTGATTTCAGCGTTTTTCCAAAAACGCATCCTCAAGGCCCAGCGCGAGGTACGCAAAATCAACTCCCGCATCACCGGCGCCTTCAACGAGGGCATCATGGGGGCAAAAACCACCAAATCACTCGTGCGCGAGGACCAGAACTATCAGGAGTTCGGGGAACTGACCGGCGCCATGCGCAAGGCAGCGATCCGCTCCGCTACCCTGTCCAGCCTCTTTCTGCCGCTGGTCATCTCCGTCTCCTCCCTTGCAACCGCATATGTGTTGGGCGAAGGCGCCGGCAAGGTGCTGGGAGGCGTTCTGACCCTGGGCACGGTGACCGCCTTTGTGAACTACTCCGTACAGTTTTTCAACCCCATCCGCGACATCGCCGCGACCTTCAGCGAGATGCAGCGCATCCAGGCCGCGGCGGAGCGCGTGCTGGGCCTTATGGAAACAGAGCCCGAGATCCAGGACAGCGCCGAGGTCGAAGCCCGCTACGGCGACAATTTCCATCCGAAATACGAGAACTGGGAAGACATCACCGGCGAGGTGACCTTTGAGAACGTCAGCTTCAAATACAAGGACGGCGAGGAGGTCCTCAAAGACTTTAACCTGCATGTCAAGCCCGGTGAGAATGTCGCCATCGTCGGTCCGACCGGCGCCGGAAAGTCCACCATCGTCAACCTCATCTGCAGGTTTTACGAACCCAGCTCCGGCCGCATCCTCATCGACGGCAGGGACTACCGCGAGCGCAGCCAGCTGTGGCTGCAGAGCAGCATCGGATACGTCCTGCAGGAACCGCACCTGTTTTCAGGGACCGTGCTGGACAACCTGCGCTACGCAAGGCCTGAGGCAAGCGAGGAGGAAGCGATGACCGCAGCGAAACTGGTCAACGCCGACGGCTTCATCCAAAAAATGGACAAAGGCTATCTGACCCCGGTCGGCGAGGGCGGCAGCCGCCTGTCAACCGGCGAGAAACAGCTGATTTCCTTTGCCCGCGCCATTCTGCATGACCCGAGGATCTTCGTGCTGGACGAGGCGACCTCCTCGGTGGATACCGAAACAGAGATGGCCATCCAGCACGCGATTGAAAAGACGCTTCAGGGCCGCACCAGTTTCATCATCGCCCACAGGCTCTCCACCATCCGCTCCGCGGACCGCATCCTGCTGGTTGAAGACGGGGTGATCAGAGAAGAAGGCCGGCATGAAGAACTGCTCAAACGCCGCGGCGCCTATTACCAGCTCTACACCAACCAGTTCCGCGAAGAGGCCGCCAGCCAG
This sequence comes from bacterium UBA6115, assembly GCA_002428405.1. The sequence goes on along the minus strand of DIWD01000070.1, from coordinate 23,157 downwards.
GCGCTGGGCAAGGGCGGGACGAAAAGCGCAGTGCCGGATTAAGCAGTCCGAAAAACCGGCATCTTTCTTTCACAAAGCAACGAGCACCTCCGGGAAGAACGCCCGGAGGTGCTCGTTCTTTGGCGGACCGCCATGCCGGGAAGCGGGATCACTCAGGATCACCCCGTCCAGGCGGAGCATCACGATTCGTTCACAGGGACCTGAATCAAGCGATAGTCCGATACAGGATATTTCCGGAGAAAGCTTTCAAGGCAGCTGGTACGCACGGTGATGTACAGCTCCTTGCCGCTGCGCAGCAACGCTGGCAGCACGCCGGCAAAGCCCTGGCCCTTCAATTCCAGCGGGCCCGCCTCATCCAGAAAGAGAGCGCGGACAGCCGGATCCGCGATTGACTGTTCCAGGATCCCTATACCAAAGCGAAAAGCATCCGCCGAAAAAACATAGGGCCCCAGCCGGCCGGCTTCCTCAAACTGCCCGTGATACGCCTTGCTGAGCAGGGCAAGCTCCATCCCCTCCCCGTCCTGCGGATGCGTGAGGCGATAGCCGATGAAGTGTCCCTTGTCAAATAGCTTTTCACTCAGGATTCCGTCCGCCGCGGACGTCTTCCGGAACAGTTCCCTCATCAGGGCGGTTTTTCCTGCGTTGACACTTCCTGTGATGATCCGGATCATCGGCGCTAAAGGATTGCCTGCAGACCCAGCGCAGCCAGCACAGCCAGCCAGGCAGCAGCCGGGCTGATTTCAAACGGCCTGCGCGCCGGGAGCCTCTGCATCAGCCGCAAGCCGGCGGAGATGATCAAGCCGTTGACCAGACTCTCCAGCAGGACAAAGCGCAGGAGGGTAGGGATGCCGCTTGTCACAAGCTCTGCCGGCAGGTCAGCAAGGGAAATCAGATAAAGGTATCCGGCAAACAGCGAGCGCCACAGGATACCTGCCCCCAGCACCTGAAGAAATCCCGGCGTGCTGCCGCGCGCACGGAACAGCGCGCAGACAGCGGTGACCGCCAGCCCTTCCAGAAGGATGGACAGCGCCGGATTTACGATGCGGATCGCGTCATACCCGGGCATCAGGAAGTCCACCAGTTTGATGAAAGCTGCAATCATGGCGATGTGAAAAGCCGCGGCCGTCCTGCCGGTGGCTTTCTGTGCCTGATGCATACAGAAAAAACCGACGGGGAACATCAGCGCTCCGGGAAGGCCCGGCAGCGCCACCGCCGCAAAGTGCAAAGCATAGCCAACGGTCGCTTCGCAGATTCCCCAGACACCGCCCCAGAACAGAAGTGCCAGTAAGTATTTCTTCACTTGTTTATCTCCTCCGCCAGGAATTGTTTCAACAGCCGCAGTGATATCTCACGCCGGTATACCTGGTTTGAGCGGGCATCGTCGATGGGCCGGAGCAGTTTGTCATATTGTGTGATGATCCGCTGCATCTGATCCTTGGAAAGCGGCTGATTACCCGACAGGATCTCTTGCTCCATTTCCCGGCTCCTGACCACGACAGGCGCGACCGCGCCAAACGTGATGCGGACATCCGTGAGGCCTCCTGCTGAACGATCCGTCAGCGCATAGAAGGAAAGCTTGGACAGGCTGTTCGCCCGGCGCATCCCGACCTTCCGGTATGTGCAGCGCCAGGCGCGCTGAAGTGGGATATGGATCTGCGTGAGCAGCTGCCCCTCTTTTAGCCTCGTCCTGCCCGGCGCCAGAATAAAATCCTGCACAGGCACCGTCTCCCCGCCCCCTTCGGACTGCAGCCGCAGGACCGCGTCCAGCGCGTAGAGCATGGGCACCGCATCCGCGGCCGGGGAGGCATTGCACACATTGCCGCCGATAGTGGCCACATTCCGAATGGCAGGGGACGCCATCTGGGCAAGGGGCTGCTTGAGGCAATCCGGCAGCAGGGGGCTTAAAAGCAAGTCCGTGAGCGTGCAGGCAGCCCCGATGCACAGTGTATCCCCGCGCAGGACGATCCCCTGCAGTTCCTTCAGCCCGCCAACGTACAGCACCGGCTGTTTCCCCGGAGAAGACCGCGCCCGCCTGAGCATCCAGTCAGTGCCGCCCGCCACGACCTGCGCGTTTTCACAGGAACGCAAGTGAAGGGCTTCCTGAAGGATCAAGGGGCGATAGACGATGGCCACAGACCTGCTCCCTCCTTCGCGGCCGCCGCGACCGCCGCGATGATCGATGTATATCCGGTGCAGCGGCACAGGTTGCCCGACATACCGACGCGGATATCCTCTTCTGTCGGCGCGGGGTTGCTGTGCAGAAGCGCTTCAGCCGCCAGCAGCATGCCCGGCGTGCAGAAACCGCATTGCACGGCCCCGCTTTCCGCGAAGCATCTGCTCAGCATCTGGAATTGCGGCGTTTCGCGGAATCCCTCGATTGTGACAATCTGCCGGCCCTCGGCGGCAACCACCGGGAGCAGGCAGCTGTTGACCAGCTGATGGTCCAGCAGCACGGCGCAGGCGCCGCACTCCCCTTCCCCGCAGCCTTCCTTCGCGCCGGTCAGTCTAAAATCCTCCCGCAGCACATCCAGCAGCCGCCGCAGCGGATCAGCCTGCAGCTGAACCTTTTCCCCATTCAGAAAGAACGATAGCGTCTCACTCATGTTGTATCAACTCCAGGATCGATTCCGGTGTGACAGGCAGACATGTCACCGGTTTTCCAAGGGCGTTCTCCACCGCCGCAGCCAGCGCGGGCGCAGCGCCTACCAGGGTCACTTCCCCCAGGCCGCGGGCCCCGTAGGGGCCGATGACAGAGGGGCTTCCGACCAGGCGGCAGACGACGGGCGGCAGGTCCAGGCAAGTCGGCAGGGCATAGTCCGTCAGGCTGCACTGCAGAGGCCTGCCGCCTGAAAACTCCAGTTTCTCCATGGCGCCGTAGCCCAGGCCCTGCGCCATGCCGCCCTCCACCTGTCCCAGTGCGATCCGCTCATCGATCACTGTGCCAACGTCATACGCCGCCCAGGCGCCTGTGATCTCATAGGCGCAGGTCACCGGATCCAGCTGGATTTCCACCACATTCGCCCCCCAGGCATACTCCGGATACGCATCCCCCAGATGGCGGTCCTTGTCCCAGGAGAATCCTTCCGGATAATGGAATCTTGCCTCCACCTCACATTCCGGTTCTTCCCAGCGCCGTCTGAGCTGCAGGGCGGCATCCTGAAGCAGCCTGCCGACCACCAGCACTGTTCGGGACGCGACTGTCGGCCCGGAATCCGGGCAGACGAGGGTATCAGGGTAGGTGTTGCGGACCTGGGACAGCGGGATACCCAGCGTATGCGCCACGATCTTGCTCAGCGCGGTCATCGCCCCCTGGCCGATCTCAGTGCTGGAAGCAAAGATACGCACCGTGCCGTCGGCCTGCTTACGCAAGCGGACAACGGGATTGAGCAGGTCCCGCTCGCCCGAGCCGGTAAATCCGCAGCCATGGAAGAACACCGAGCAGCCGATGCCGCGCAGCCTTCCGTTCCCGGTAAACGGCTTGAGCCGTTTTGCCTGATATCCGGACAGGCGGCATACCGTGTCCGTCAGCGTTTCCAGCTGGACCGGGCTGCGGAGCAGCCCCCCCGTGGAGGTGGTATCCCCCTGGCGAAGGAAGTGCGCGCGCCTTAACTGCAGGGAGTCCACGCCCAGGCGCTTTGCGATGTGCTCCATGTGCATCTCGATGGCAAAGAAGACCTGCGGCCCACCGAACCCGCGGAATGCCCCGCTGACGACTTTGTTGGTGGCATAGGCCCTCCCGCGCACCCGGAGGTTCTCCACCCGGTACACACCGGCTGCTGAATAGATCATGCGCTGCAGCACAACGCTGGACAGCCCGGCATAAGCGCCCGCGTCCGCCGCGACCTCGATCTCCCGCGCAAGGATATGCCCCTTCCCATCCAGCCAGCTTTTCAGGCGGATGAGTGAGGGATGGCGCTTGGTCGTGCAGAGGATGTCTTCCTGCCGGTCAAGAACCAGCTGGACCGGCTTTCCGGTCTTGATGGCCGCCAGCGCGGCGTGCACCGCGGGAATGGAGGGGTATTCCTCCTTGCCGCCAAACCCGCCGCCGGTAGGCATCTGAATCACCCGGATGCGGGATTCGTCCCATCCAAACGCCTGTTTCAGCGCTTCCACGATGTAATAGGGGCATTGCATGGACCCGCGGACCGTGATCATGCCGTCCTCAAAGGACGCGACCATGCCCTGCGTCTCCAGGTAGGCCTGTTCCTGATACCCTGTGCGGAACTCCTCCTCCACACAGTCGCAAGCCTTTTGGATCGCGCTGTCCACATCGCCCTTGCCGTACACGTATTCCACGAACCAGGGTTTGTCCCCGGAGATAAAGTCACTCGTCTGTGACATCGCCTGCTCCAGCGTCAGGATGGCCGGGCGCTCCTCATAATCCACCTCAATCTGCCCCAGAAGCCCGTTGAGGACCTCCTTGTCCGGACCCACAAGGATCAGGATAGGCTCTCCGATATAGTTGACGGCATTTTCTGCGAAAAACGGCTGGTCATCTGTCACGATCGGGACCGCGTTTTTGCCAGGGATGTCCCGGCAGTCGACCGCCTGGTAACCCTTGGGCAGCTCCGGCAGCCGGACAGCCTTCAGCCATGCCCGCGGCTTTACCGAGCGGAGGGTTCTGGCATAAAACATCCCCTCATACTTCAGGTCCGCGCTGTACAGCGCTGAGCCTGTGACCTTTTCAGCAAAATCAAATCGTCCGGCTGATTCCGTAATGGAGCCCACTTTATTCACCTCCATTCACCTGCCGCAAGGCCCCGAGATACTCTTCGTTGGTGTCAATGTCCATGAGGATACCGGGGCAGTCCACCTCCACCAGCGTGTGTTGGCGCGACGCTATGAACTGGCGGAGGGTTTGACAGGTATCGTCATTTAATAGCTCTGAACAGGCGGGGCGGTCAAGAAGCACCGGATGCCCCGCGTGCCCCTGCCAGACAGGGACAGCGATACCGCCCTGCGCATTCAGCAGCGCGGAATAGACCTCCGGCGGCACAAAGGGGCAGTCACCCGGAAGTACGAACACCGCGTCCGCATCGGTACACCGCAGCCCGGTTTTAACAGACCCGTACATCCCTGAAGCGAAATCCGGGTTGTGCACGAGCGTGACACCGGCCTGCCCCCGCAACAGGTCCCCAACAGCCTTTGCATGCGCGCCTGTCACTATAAATATTCGTATGCAGAAAGGCCGCATGCTCCTGACACTCCGTTCAAGCACGGTCTGCCCGTCCAGCGCAAAGCCCAGCTTCCACTCCGGCGCGGTCCTTTTGGACCGCCCGGCGGCCAGAATGACGCCTTCTATCCTCATCGTCCTCGCTCGCTCCTGATAAAGCATCCGGTTGTGAGTGCTGAGCTATGCTGTTCTTCGTTCTTTGCAATGCAGCCCGTTGGTTACGGTACCATTGGCATAAACGCCGCAGGTTGGATTTTTCTGATTATACCACACAGGCGGCGTATCTTGAAATACACAAATAATGTTGAGAAAACCATGCGACCTCAGGCAATTCCACGCCGGACAGCCCGAGGGGTATAATCAAAAGGCACAGTTCTGCGGCGCTTGAGGATGATGCGTTTTCTGATATCGCGTTTCATCACTCATTGTGCCTGAGCGATGCGAAAGGATGACTGTATTGATGAAAAAGGCTTTGCAGACGCTGGTTGTGACCTTGCTGATGCTTTCCCTGCTCCTGCCCCTTGCCGGCCGGGCCGGACAGGAAAGTTTTGTGGTAGAGCCCCAGCTGTACCTCAACACCGGAGCGGCTAAACCGGTATATGAAAACAGCGATGACGCCTCCGCTGTTTTACGGGAACTTGGCACAGGCGAAGCCTTTGAGCTGCTTTCCCTCAATGATTCCTGGGCGGAGGTCCTGGTATTTTCCGAGGCGGGAGACCGTCTGCACGGCTGGGTGAAGCCTGAAGGCCTGCGCCAAAAGAATGCCGATGACGGTTCGGCGCTGGCCATCGTGAACAGCCCGGATCCCTATACCCGTGTCCATCTGCGCCAGAACGCCGGCAGGGATTCAAAGTCCCTGGGCAAGTATTTTTCCGGCGTGGTCGCCCGGGTTCTTGAACAAGCAAACGACAGCTGGACCAAAGTCCGCATCGGCAGCCTGGAAGGCTTTATCGAAACAAGCCGGCTGGCGCTGGACGGGCCGGTGGGCAGCGTGCCGGTATTGATACCCACTGTTCTGGTCAATTATCAGGACGGCTTCAGCCTCACCCTGCGGGCGGGGCAATCCTACCAGTCCGAGAAGCAGGGCGCAGTCCCAAACGGCCAGCCTGTGCGTGTGCTGGGTGTGACGGAGGAATTCGCCCATGTGCTGACAGAGGAGGGAAAGACAGGTTTCATGATGGCCTCCGCTCTCACCCCGCAGCCCGTCTACGCGGATATTGTACCTGAAGCCTTCATTCCGCGCCCGGATGGTTCCCTAAGTGTGATCGACAACCCAGACGGCCAGGGCGCGCACCTGCGCTCAAGGGGCTCCACCGCCTCTGAATCCCTGGGGCTCTACCCCAACGGCACCGAAGTCGTGGTGACCGGCGGCACCGACTACTGGAAGCAGGTCTGGGTGGACGGCAAGACCGGATATATGATGGCGCAGCTTATCCGCGGTTTTGTGCCCGAGGAATTCCAGGAAGACGGCGATGATTAGGATCAGCATCGTTTGACCGGGATGATAGGCCAAAGAAAAATCCGGCAGGCCGCATTCCCTGTCCCTCAGCACATCCGGTCAGCCCGCGCCGGGCGGATCAAGCACCCCGGATTTGCAGACCTGGGACAGAGTACAGCTGGAAGCGTTGAAGCAGCAGGGGCGCCGTTCGCCCTTCCTGAGCTTGTCACAGGCCACCTTCACGCGCTTTTCCCGTGTGGCGGGGTTGCCGGTCGCGCGCGCCCAGCGGATCCATTCCCACCTCGCCCTGACAGTGCAGGCGGCCCAGGCGTCCGATAAGCCTTCCTGCTGCAAGGCCTTCCCCAGGTCCTCCGGCAGCGATGGCTCCGGCCAGTCAATGGCTGGCCGCAGGCGAAGGGAAACCAGGCTGCCGGCCTGAACGTTCCCCGCATGCTCCCCCTTCAGTTCAAGCCAGTGCCCGCCCCGGCCGTCCGGCTCCAGGGGCAAAGTGAAGGGCCGGCGGTTGATATCGCCCTCCCCCATCCCCATTCCCCGGGAGGGCAGCGCCCGGCTGACTTCCTCCGGCAGGCGAAGAAGCAGAAAACCCCCCACTTCTTCCACTCTGGCCTCAAATGCCTGGTAATCCCCTTCCATTGAGTTCCCTCCGCTCATTCTGTCGCATGGAATATACCCCAAAGGCGCGCACAAACGGAGGTTTCGCCATGCGCTGTCTTGCGCGCGCGTGCATGCGGTGCTATACTCTGCCCATCGTGATGAACGGGAACCAACCCTTATCCCGCGTGAAGAGAGCCGCCGGTGGGTGCGAGGCGGAGGCGGACGGGGCTTTCCGCCCGGGAGCGGGCCGCGAGGAGCGGCAGGGGAGCGCCCCCTACAGCGCCAGGAGAGGCTGCGCGGACGCGCGGTAAGTTGGGTGGCAACGCGGAACCTTCCGTCCCATGGTGGAGGAAGGATTTTTATTTCAAAGGAGCAGTCATATGATTGACATTACATTGATCCGCAATGATCCGGAGTTGGTCAGGGAGAACATCCGGAGGAAATTCCAGGACCATAAGCTGCCCCTGGTGGACGAAGCGGCGGAGCTGGACCGGCTCAACCGGGAGGCCATCGGGCAGGCCGACATGCTGCGCAGCCAGCGCAATGTGCTCTCCAAGCAGATCGGCGGCCTGCTGGCCAAGGGGAAAAAGGAAGAGGCCGAGGCCATGAAAGCCCAGGTCGCGGGCATCGCCTCGCAGTTGCTGGCCCTTGAAGCAAGGGAAGTTGAGTACGCGGAAAAAATCAGGGCCGTCATGATGCAGATCCCGCAGATCGTCGACCCTGCCGTCCCCCTAGGCCGGGATGACAGCGAGAACGTGGAAATGGAACGCTTCGGCGAGCCAGCGGTGCCGCCCTTTGAGATCCCCTACCATGTGGACATCATGGAGCGCCTGTCCGGCATTGATTTGGACTCCGCCCGCAAAACCAGCGGCAACGGGTTCTACTACCTGAAGGGCGACGTCGCCCGGCTCCACTCCGCCATCCTCTCCTATGCCCGGGACTTTATGATCGACCGCGGATTTACCTACTACATCCCGCCGTTCATGATCAGGTCCGAGGTAGTGACCGGCGTGATGAGTTTTTCCGAAATGGAAAACATGATGTACAAGATCGAGGGGGAGGACCTCTACCTCATCGGCACCAGCGAGCACAGCATGATCGGCAAGTTCATCGACACCATCCTCAAGGAAGAGGACCTGCCCCAGGCGCTGACCAGCTATTCCCCCTGTTTCCGCAAGGAAGTCGGCGCGCACGGCATCGAGGAGCGCGGCGTGTACCGAATCCACCAGTTTGAGAAACAGGAAATGGTGGTCCTCTGCAAGCCCGAGGACAGCATGATGTGGTATGAGAAGATGTGGGGGAACACCGTCGCTTTCTTCCGTACCCTGGACATCCCGGTGCGCACCCTCGCCTGCTGCACAGGCGACCTGGCGGACTTGAAGGTCATCAGCTGCGACGTGGAGGCATGGTCGCCCCGGCAGGGGAAGTATTTCGAGGTGGGCAGCTGCTCCAACCTAGGCGACGCGCAGGCCAGGCGCCTGCAGATCCGCGTCAAGGGCGAGGGCGGACGCAAGTACTTCCCCCACACCCTGAACAATACCGTCGTCGCCCCGCCCAGGATGCTCATCGCCTACCTTGAAAACAACCTGCAGTCCGACGGCAGCGTGCGGATCCCCAAGGCGCTGCGGCTATACATGGGCGGCAAAGCGGTCATCGGGTAAGAAGGCAGGCGAAAAAGACTGAAAAGAAGCCGTACACACGGTTTCTTTTTTATATGGGTAAAGCGGGAAATGACGTTGAACCCCTTGCCCGGGTATGGTAAACTCCAGCTATGTCAAGGAGGCATAGAGAGATGGACATGCTGCCCTGGGAGGGTTTTTATCAGACACCGCAGCTGGCCCGGTGGCTTTCCGCCATGCCCCGCCGTTTCAGCTGCCGGGTCTTTTCGGGGCCCCCGGACCTTTCCCAGGCGGCGGCGCTGGAATACGCGGCGCAACGGGATGCCCTCAAAGGCGTGCGCATCGCGATTTCCGGGAAGGACGCAGGGGAACTGGTTACCCCCCTGCCGCTGTTTCCCAAGTTTGAAGGCATCGGCCGCTATGCCGCGGTGCTTGTGCGAAAAGACACGCCCATGGGAAACCTGCTCGCCGGCATCTCCGGCGAGGCCTTCGCGCTGGAGCTGGCCTCCATGGGGCTGGCCGGCTGCTGGATTATGGGGAATTACCGCAGGAGCATCGTCAGCTCCCTGGTTAGGGTTGGGGAATCCCTCAAGGCGGTCATCCCCTTCGGCGTACCGGCGGACTCGGAGGGCGCCCGGTTCAGGAAGCGCAGGCCCCTTGCCGCCTTGTGCCAGGACGATCCCGCCAAATGGCCCCTGTGGGCCTATCAGGCCGCCGAGGCAGTGCGCTCCGCCCCTTCCGCCATGAACCGCCAGCCATGGAAGCTCAGCTTCACCGGGAACACGCTGTGCTTGACGGGCGCCCGCCTGGACAGCGTCGACGCCGGCATCGCCGTGATGCACCTGGACTGCGCCGCGCATACGCTTTCCCGGCAGTGGCGCCTGTCGCGGGATGAGAAGAGCCTGCTGATGCAAATCGGGGAGAACGATGAGCCTGTTTGATTTTGCCCCTCCGGCCAGCCGGCCGCTGGCCGACCGCATGCGCCCGCGCACCCTGGAGGAGTTCCTGGGCCAGGAGCACCTGGTGGGCAAGGGGCGCCTGCTCAGGCGCGCGATTCAGGCGGACCAGCTCAGCAGCAGCATTTTCTATGGCCCGCCCGGCTGCGGGAAGACGACGCTGGCCTATGTGATCTCCCAGACCACCCGGGGGCACTTTGAACGGCTCAACGCCGTGACCACCGGGGTAGGCGAGGTGCGCGCGGTGATCCAGGCGGCCCGGGACCGCCGGAGCATGCACGCTCAGCACACCTACCTGCTGCTGGATGAGTGCCACCGGTGGAACAAGGCGCAGTCCGACTCCATCCTGCCCGCCATCGAGGAGGGCACCATCCGCTTCATCGGCTCCACGACCGAAAACCCGATGATCGCCATGACCCCCGCCATTGTCAGCCGCTGCCGGGTCTTCCAGTTCTTCCGGCTCAGCGACGCGGATGTCAGGCAGGCCGTGCTTGCCGCGATCAAAGACCGTGAGCGCGGCGTGGGCGACCTGAACGTCACGGTGGATGAGGACGCGCTCAATCACTGGGTGCAGGTGGCCACGGGCGACGTGCGCACCGCTTTAAACGCGCTGGAATTGGCCGTCCTCACAACGCCAACGGACAGGGACGGCCTGCACATCACCCGGGAAATCGCTGAGGACAGCATCCAGAAGCCCATGATGCGGGTTGACGAGACGCTGTATTATGACATGCTGTCCGCCTTCTGCAAGAGCCTGCGCGGCTCGGACCCGGACGCCGCGCTGCTGTGGGCCTCCAGGCTGCTGTACGCGGGGTGCGACCCCAGGCTGATCGTGAGGAGAGTCATCGCCCACTCCAGCGAGGACGTGGGGCTGGCCGACCCCCAGGCGCTGGTGCAGGCCGTGAGCGCCGCCCGCGCACTGGAGTTCGTCGGCCTGCCGGAGGCCAGGCTGGCCATTACCCAGGCCATCCTCTACGTCTGCATGGCCCCCAAGTCCAACAGCGTGGTCCTGGCGATGGGCAAGGCCGCGCAGGACGCGGAGCGCGGCCAGCTGGGCGAGGTGCCGGTTTACCTGCGGGATACCTCCTACCAGGGCGCCAACCGCCTGGGCAACGGGGAGGGCTATCTCTATCCGCATGATTTCCCCGGGCATTGGGTGGAGCAGAACTACATGCCCGACGGCTTTGAGGATGCCGTCTATTACACGCCGGGCAGCCTGGGCTTTGAAGCGCAGCTGGTGAGGAAAAAGGACGGCGGGCATGGACAGGAGTGAGGAAGTCCTTCTGGCGCTGGACAGCCTGGGGATATCCTATGCGCTGTTCCATCACGAACCCAAATGGACGATTGAGGACTGCTTCGGCACCCCCGGACTGGACATGTCATATGCCACTGTCCCCAAGAACGTCTTCCTGTGCAACCGGCAGCAGACCGCCTTTTTCCTGATCCTGCTCTCCCCGCGGCGCGCTTTCAAAACCGCTGTTGTCAGCAGGCTGCTCCATGTGTCCCGGCTGAGCTTCGCGCCGGAAACGCTGCTGCCCCCTCTATTGGGGCTGGACAAGGGCGCGGTCAGCCCCCTGGGCTTGCTGTTTGACACGGAAAAGCGGGTTTCACTGGTGATGGACGACGCGCTGCTCCAATATCAGCGCCTGTGGTTCCATCCCTGTATCAACACGCAGTCCGTGGAGATCAATACGGAAGACTTCCTGCACAGATTTCTGCCGGGCGTCGGCCGTTACTGCACCTTGATCACAATCCCGCAAGACGGAGGAATATAACATGGCCTATCACTTTTTCGCCTACCTGTCCCGGATGAAGCTCATCAGGCGTTGGAGCCTCATGCGCAACCTCATCCCCGAAAACGACATGGAGCACGCCATGCAGGCTGCCATGATCGCCCACGCCATTGCCGTCATCGCCAACACGCGCTACGGCCGGACCTGCAATGCCGAGCACGTGATGGCGCTGGCGCTGTTCCATGACATCAGCGAGGTCATCACCGGCGACCTGCCCACCCCGGTGAAGTACAACAACCCGCAGATGAAGGCGGAATACCATAAAATCGAGCGCATCGCCGTCCAGCGCCTTAAAAACATGCTGCCCGGAGACCTGCAGCCCGCCTATGACCCCCTCATCGCCCCCGCCCAGGACACCCCGGAGTGGCGCCTGGTCAAGGCCGCCGACCGCATCTGCGGCTATATCAAGTGCCTGGAGGAGACCAAGGCCGGCAACAATGAGTTCCTCGAGGCGCGGGAGTCCATCCTGGCCTCCCTCTACGCCATCGACTTGCCCGAGGTGCAGGACTTTATCAGGGAATTTGTGCCCGGCTTCGGGATGAGCCTGGACCAGATTTCGAGGTAGGGTGAAGAACAGGAAATAAAGAATGAGGGACGCCGGGGCTTTTCTTGAAAGAAAAGCCCCGGACCCCAAAAGAACTTTTATCATTGTGGGAAGGGTATTTTTCGGATTTCTCCAAAAACAAGAAGGTCAAGAGATAGAGGACTGTCCCCATTCATGTTTATTATGAAGTTATTTGAGGGAGGATCGCTAATGTCTATTACACCACAAGAATCAAATGAGTGGATTCAACACATCATTACGATTATTGCCGTAATTGTTGGTGGCGGGATTACTTATCTGTCGAATTATTTATTTGAACGTAGAAAAAGAAAGAAAACAAAAGATGAACGAAGGGCAAATGAGGTTTATATTCCTCTATGTTCGGCTTTTGAAGAATATATTGATTTTTTCTATGATGATAAGAGGCCGAACAGGGATCATTTTGATTACGGTACTGTGCCTTATACCCTTCTGAAAGGCAATGAGTGGGATAGGCTATATAGTGAAATCAAGCGTTCCAGATCCGCTAAATTCAGATACTTTTTGTTGTCTTCAGATAGAAAAATGATTGATGATCTATACCTTGAAATTGACTCCATATTAGTTCAAATTGAAGATTTAGATGATTCTATAATCTCGGCTGGCATGGATTTAGCTATAAAACTTAATGATGAAAAAGCAAAGCCTGAAGATATTGATATTAGTGAATATAAAAATACAATACTCCTTGCTGCGCTTAGTATTCCCATAGAGAAGATGTACGAGCCCCTTCTAGATAAGGAGGAGATTGAAATGATTGAGAGGGAATTAAATAAACTAAATGATATGACACAAAAACTGGTTGACAAACTTGAAAATACACGAAAATCTCTATTCGCTCAAATTGATAGTATGCTAACATAGTTTATTCGAAAATGAAGAGAAAAATTCTCCTTGTTTCCTTTATAAAATAACACTTTTTCGAGCCTGTCCATAAAACATATAGCCCAATTCTCCAAATTTCAGGTTTGAAACCCCTTGGCAAAGGGTTTTACGAATTCCCCCACCCCGCCTCCTTACGGCAGCTGGATTTTGGGCTCCTTGTCGTTCTTCCTGTAAATCGTAAACCGCCGCCCGATGACCTGCACGGGGCTGGCGCCTGTTTTCTCGCACAGTTCGCCGCAGGCTTCGCGCGCGGAAAGCGGCGCGGACTGCTGCACGGCGCACTTGACCAACTCCCTTGCCTGCAGCAGGTCATAGGCCTCCTTGAGCGTACTGGCAGTGATGCCTTCCTTGCCGACATACAGCAGGGTTTCCAGGGGATTGGCCATCGCGCGCAGGAAGGCGCGCTGTTTTCCGGTCAGTTCCATGTCTTTCCTTTCAGGCGGGTCTCCCGCGGTTCATAATTCCCTGATGGATATCCAGTAGCGCTCAAACTTCGTCCCGTCGGGCTTTTCCCGCACGTCTTCCAGCCTGCCGCCCTGCGAGAGGATGACCGTACGGGAGGCGGCGTTCCACGGCTCGCAGGTGAGCAGGGCCGGGGAGATGCCCAGCTTCAGGCACTCCAAAAGCGTGAGGCGCAGCTGCTCTTTCCCGTAGCCTTTCCCGCGCTCCAAGGGGTGGATCGAGTAGCCGATGTGACCGCCGAATTGGAGCAGGAAATCATTCAGAGTGTGCCGGATGTTGACCATCCCGACCAGGGCGTTGTCCCCCTGGCGGACGCACAGGTAGGTGCTGTCAGGGACCAGGCCCTCCGGGCAGGTCTCCGGCCTTGATTTCTTTTCCAGAAGGTTTAACCATTCGGGCACCGTCAATTCCGCCAGGCCGCCCACGCCGTAGACCCGGCCGTCCTTTTCCAGGCACAGCCTCCTGTATTCGAGGATCTTTTCCTCAAAGCCCATATGGGGCTTCACAAGGTTCAGCGTGTCCATCCTGTCCTCAATCAATGAAGTCGAACTCCATCTCCCCCAGGCGCACCATGTCGCCCTCCTGGGCGCCCAGCTCGCGCAGCCGGTCAATGACGCCGGAGGCGCGCAGGGTCTTGTGGAACCAGTTCATGCTCTCATAATCGCTGAAATTGACAGCGTCCACCAGGCTGTCCATGGACACGCCGGTGACCAGGAACACGCCGTCCGCGCCTTTTGTCGCCTCCCAGCCGGTCAGGTGCTCCTCCAGGATGCTGACTTCCTCCTCCAGGGGCTGCATTTCGGGCAGCTGCGCCAGCGTCCCGGCGATTTCATCCAGCAGCGTTTCGATGCCCTCCCCGGTGGCGGCGCTGACCGGGATGACCGTCCTTCCGCCCGCGGCCTGCCGGAGGGCCTCAAGCTTTTCCGCGCTCTGGGGCAGGTCCATCTTGTTGGCGACGATGATCTGCGGCCTCTCATCAAGCTTCCCGTAGCGTCTGAGCTCTTCGTTGATGACCCGCAGGTCGTCCGCGGGTTCCCGCCCCTCCTGCCCGGAGGCGTCCACCACATGCAGCAGCAGGCGCGTGCGCTCCACATGCCGCAGGAAGGAGAACCCCAGCCCCGCGCCCGCGCTTGCGTTTTCAATCAGCCCCGGGATGTCCGCGATGGCGAAGCTGCTCCCCTTATGGCTGGCAATGCCCAGGTTGGGTGTCAGGGTGGTGAAGGGATAATCGGCGATCTTGGGCCTCGCGGCCGTCATCCGGGCCAGCAGGCTGCTTTTCCCCGCGTTGGGGAAGCCGACCAGCCCGACGTCTGCGATGGTGCGCAGTTCCAGGACGAACTCATACCAGGCCGTCTTGATGCCGGGCTTGGCGAAATTGGGCGCCTGGCGCGTCGAGGTGGCGAAACGCGCGTTGCCAAAACCGCCCCGGCCTCCCGTCAGCAGCACGCGGGTCTGCCCCGGAAGGAACATGTCGGCAACCACGCGGCCGGTCTCCTTTTCACGCACGACCGTGCCCGCCGGCACGCGGATGACAAGGTCCTCCGCCGACTTGCCCGAACTGCGGCCCGAGGAACCCGGCTCGCCGTTGCCCGCCTGGTATTTGGTTTTGTATCGGAAGTCCATCAAGGTGTGAAGGTTGTGGTCCGCGGCCAGGATGATGCTGCCTCCTTTTCCGCCGTCGCCCCCGTCAGGACCCCCGTTCAATACATATTTCTCACGGTGGAAAGACACGCATCCGTTTCCCCCGTCCCCCGCCTTCAGGCGGATGGTCGCCTTATCCACAAAGCTTGCCATAGCGCCCCCTTTCTGCCGCATCAGTATAGCACGCCGGAGCCTGCATACGAAAGGAGCGCCGCGTCAGTGAAGGCCCCCGCTAAAACGAGGGCCTTCAGCCATTGGTTTGACGGGTCTGTTTAGGGTTGGACAGTGGGGGCGGTCAGCTTCAGGAGCATAGCGGCAAAGGCATTCGCAAGGACAGCCTGCACCTGCCCGCCCAAGCCATCCAGTTGAACTGCGCTGAGCGAATCCACACGGACCGCACCGGCGGGGTCCACCGCAGGGATCGTCCAGGGCGGCGCGGTATTGCCTGAAAGGTCAACCTTGACCTGTCCCCCGGACCCCTGATCCTGCCAGGTGACGCTGCCGGTGAAATACGTCGCGGCGCGGGAGTTCATCCGGCTTTGCAGGCGCACATTCGCTTTGATGGCCTGCGCGGCGGGCGCGTTCTCCCCCTGGGGCGTTATCAGCAGGTTGAACTCAAAGTCCCTTGTGGAGCTGCCGGCCGTCAGGTCTTCCTGCTCAGGCGAGGGGGTAAAGAGCAGGTTGAAGGCATATACGTCGGCAGGGGTGTCGCCCTCCTGCGTGTCCACGGTGAACGCGTCGCTGTTCGCTTCAGGCTGGAGGCTCAGCGTGCCCGCAAAGCTGATTTCCCCGGTGCCCTGGGTCTCCCCGCCCTCCATCACCAGCGAGGTCACGGCCCCCTGGACGTTTCCGGCGTTCTTCGGCTCATACGCCATTTTCAGCACGGTCAGGCCGCCTGTCAGCCGGTTTGTAAAGGTATAGTCAATCAGACGGATCCCCCGCGCGCCGCCCATGGGCAGGGTGAGCCTGTTCTCCAGCAGCTGGCCCTTCATATCCATCAGGCGCTGGGAGATGAGGGAGCCCGTCAGCGGCAGCAGGTCAAGCGCCTGGAAAAAACCGTTCAACATCCCCGGCTGCAGGTAGGCGGCCGCCTGGCGGCTGTCCATTTCCTGGGCCAGCAGGGCCAGCAGCTCCGTATCCCCGTACATGTCCAGCAGCAGCTGCTTGATTTCGGACTTGAGCTGCTGCACCGGCACCGTGACAGTGATCCGGGTCTGCAGCTCATTGTTATCGCCGCGTACCGTTTCGGTTTTGGTATAGCCCTGCAGCCACAGGGACAGGCGGACGGAGTAGGCCTCCATCTTCCTGGCCGCGGCCGCCTGCCAGGTGGATTCGGCGGCGTTGAGACGCAGCAGCACGCCCTCCATCATCGGCCACGCCGGGTCCTGCCCGGTGAGCAGCGCCAACAGCGCGCCGCCGTCGCGCGCATCAACATAGCGCCCGGCGCCCAGGAGGGAGGAAGTCAGCTGCTCAAACTGCGGGTCCTTGAGAAAGCGGAGTTCAGCCAGCGTCTGCCCGGCCTTGGCAAGGATGAGCTCCAGTTCTTCCATCCCCTTCAGGGTACCGACCCCCCGGAGATAGCGCAGGGACAGCTCGCTGCCGCTTAAGGCATTGAGCACTGCGTTGGCCGCGGGGTCCAGGATGCTGATGCCGCCGCCGGTCTTCTCCACCTTGATGGCGGCTTTCAGGCCGGAGCCGTCTCTCACCTGCCTGAACAGCTTCTCATCCAGCGTGTAGTCAAGCGCCCCCGCGCCCAGCACGCTGAAGGTCAGAAGTGCCGCCAGCAGGATGATGATCAATCGTTTCATGGTCTTTCCTCCTTGGTCAGGGTTCCACATTGGTGTCCGTCACAGTAAACTGGTGCATGTCCTCGCCAAGCGGCGCAACGCTTTCCCCTTGCGTGCGCCTCTCCCGGCCAATGTCGTGAAGGACGAGCAGGCGGGTCTGCATAGGCAGGGCAAAAAGAAAATCTTTCAGGACAGGCATCAGCGCGAGCTGGATCTGCGTGGCGCTGAGGGAGATCTGTTCCTCATCCGCTTGCGCCAGATGCACTTCAGACAGTGCAACCGGTCCGGTGATCTCTCCGCCCGGTGCCAGGCTCAGGCTGATTGCCAGGTCCCGAAGAACAGCCTTGCCTGCCTGTTCTTTGTATCCCAGGGTGCCCTCAGCGGTATTTTCAGTCAGAAAAAGATCGGGGGTGAGCAGATGGTCGGTCGTGCGGCCGGATAATTTCAGCCGGGCGCTCAGGCTGCCTGAAATCCGCTCCCCGGCCTTCTCCGGGCTGCTTTTCAAGTCGACCTTGCCGGACGCCTCCAGCTTCTCCTCCCCAAAAACGGACTGGTACCGCCAGTCGCCCTGAACGATGCCGGGCTTATATGCCAGGGAAACCTGGACCTCAAGGGTGTCCCTGCCGCGCGTCGCGGGGAACTTGAGGCTCAGGTAAAGCCCGCTTTCTGACTGCCCGCAAAAGAGGGTCAGCCTGCGGGCCTGCCCGGAAATATCAACCGTTCCGGTGATCTGCAGCCCCAGATCCTTCCCGTCCTTGTCCAGAAACCGTTTGAGGGTGAAGGCGCGTGTGAAGGCCAGAGTCCCAAGCCCTTGCAGGAATGGCGCCCCAAGCCTCGGCATTTCCGCGGACAGGCGGCCAAACAGCGGCAGCATTTCGGGTTTTGCCTGCTCCCAGAGCGCCTGCGCCTCCTCAGCTTTCAGCGTATACACCAACCGGCTTGCGCCGCGCCCGGCGTTTTTGATGCTGACGCTGCCCTTTTCCGCCTTTTCAAAAGGCAGAAGCCGCGCCATGGAAAGGTCCGCGATTTGAATGATGGCCGATTCAACTTCCACTAAATCCGGCAAGCGGGGCTGCGCGCCCAGCAGAAGCTGCCATGGCGGCGTTTCAACGGTGCCGATAAACCGGGTCGCCGCCAGGCTGCCCGGTACCTCCAGCGTCATGTCCGCCTGTTCATCCCCCATACTGCTCATGATGGTAAACACAGGCTGGTCTTTGTAAAACAGTCCGGCAAGAGCCGTTTCCCCGTCCTGCCTTTTCTGGAGGGTCAGGGACAGCCGCGCGGTATCCAGCCAGCCCCGCAGGGCGGCTAGGGTTTCAGGGGCGATATCCAGCCAGGCTTCCGCCTGTGCGCTGACGCGCAGCGAATAGGGCTGCCCTGACAGATACCCCTGCCTGATCGCTGTGGCCGCGGGTGAGAACTCCGCCGCGGCAATGCCCACCATCAGCCAAAGGGACAAGGCAAGCGGCAGCAGCCGTTTTATTTTCATGCCCTCTCCCCCTTTCCGCGGATATCCATCAAACGCTTCCATTATACAGATTCATGCATCCGATTCCGCCTCCCGGTGCAGCGCTTCATACAGGGCCTGCGCGGCCGCCCTGCTCATCCCGGGGACGCCGGCCAGGCTGTCCGCATCCTGTTCAGCAATGCCCTTGATGGATCGGAAGGCCGCCAGCAGCGCGCGCCGCCTGGCAGGGCCGATGCCGGGGACGTCCTCCAGCCGTGAGTGGATGCCCGCTTTCCCGCGCAGTTTCCGGTGGTGGGTGATCGCGAAACGGTGTGCTTCGTCGCGGATGCGCTGGATGAGGTGCATCGCGGGCGAACGCCGGTCCAGGATAATGGGCTCGCCCTCGCCGGGCAGCCAGATCTCCTCCAGCCGCTTTGCCAGGCCAAACATTGGCACGTCCAGCCCCAAACCATCCCTCGCCCTCAAAGCAAAGGCCAATTGTTCCGGCCCGCCGTCCACAAGGATCAATTCCGGCATCGGCCAGGCGCCTTCCTGAAGCTGCGCGTGCTTCAACCGGCGGAGAAGGACCTCGTTCATGCTGGCAAAATCATTCGCGCCCTGAACCGTTTTGATGCGGAAATGCCGGTATTCCTTTTTGGCCGGCTCCCCATCAATGAACACCACCATGCTGGCGACCGACTGGGCCCCCTGGGTATTGGAAATGTCAAAGCCCTCTATGCGCCGGGGAACCGCCTGAAGGGACAGCGCGGCCGCCAGCTCCCGGCTGGCGCCCACCGTGCGCTCCTGCACCACCTGTTCCCGGGCGTTGCGCTTTTCCAGCGCGTCTTTCGCGTTATTCAGCGCGTTTTCCACCAGTTTCAGCTTGTCCCCGCGCTTTGGCACCGTCAGGGTGACCGCGCCTTCGCGCCGGTCCCTGAGCCAGGCTTCCATGGTCGCGGGGTCCGTCAGCGCCTGCACAATCACCTCGCGCGCGGGCACGCGGTCCAAATAGAACTGCTCCAGGAAGGCGTCCAGTATCTCCTCAACCGGTTCGCTGCCTTCCCGCGGCAGCGAAAAGGCCTGTGCCTCCAGCATTTTGCCGCCCCTGATGAACAGCACCTGCGCCATCGCGTCCAGCCCGTCCCGGGACGCCGCGATGATGTCCTGGTCGGCAAGCGTCGCCTGCTGCGCGTTCTGCTGCTCCATCAGGCCCAGGATATCCCGGATGCTGTCGCGCAGCTCCGCCGCGCGCTCAAACTGCATCTCCCGCGAGGCCTGTGCCATTTCCCCCTCCAGGCGCTCGATCACCGGCTTATACCGGCCCTTCAGGAAAGCGATGACCTCCTCCACCAGCGCCCTGTACGCTTCCTGCGTCACAAGCCCCGCGCATGGACCCAGGCACTGCCCTATCTCATAGCTGATGCAGGGGCGCAGGGGCCTGGCGGGCGGCAGTTTGAGCGTGCAGGTGCGCAGCGGAAAAGCCCGCCGCAGAAGGCCTGTCACCTGGCGGATGGCGGAAGTGCCGTAATAGGGGCCGAAATAGCGCGCGCCGTCCACCTCCACCCTGCGGGCGACAGTAAGGCGCGGGAAAGGCTCGTTCACGCTGACGCGGATGTAGGGGTAGTGCTTGTCATCCATCAGCTTGATGTTGTAATAGGGCCGGTGGAGCTTGATGAGGTTGGATTCCAGGATCAGCGCCTCCAGGTTGCCGGCGGCCAGGATGACATCAAAATCATCCACCCTGTCCACCATCGCCTGCACCTTGGCGGAATGCGGTTGGGCGCTGAAATAGGTGCGCACGCGGTTGGCAAGGCTGACCGCCTTGCCGACATAGATGACCTCACCCCGTTCCTTCATCAGGTAGCAGCCGGGGCTGTCCGGCAGCAGGGCGATTTTCCGCCTCATGGTGTCGTTGATCAGCATCTTTGGCCGTCCGGCCCTGTCATTGCCCGATATCCGGGGTTTGCCAGCGCGTGCGGATCACCGGGATGAGCCGTTCAGCCAGCTCCTCGTCAATGGGCTCGAAATCCTCAATCTCTTCCCCGTCCTCGTCCTTTGAGACCGCGACGCGCATGATATAGAGCGTTTCTTTGCTCACGTCCGCGGCCGCGGCTTTTTCGTCCTCTTTGTATTCCTTCAGCAGCACATATTCCTCGCCGTTGTAGAAGAAATATTTCTCGACCGTCAGCAGCAGCCGGTTTCCATCCTCGTCCGTCCCTTCAATGATATCCAGGCGCTCTTCCTCCGACATGATTTTTCCCTCCTTCGCGCATTGCAGTCATTATACCTGCATCGCCAAGGCGTGACAACTTTAGCGGGCACATCCCGGAAAAAAGGAGCCCGGGGAATCAGGTTCCCCAGGCAAAAAGAATGACGCTGATCTCCCTTATCCGCAGTATACCTTCATCGCTTCCAGAAGGAACTCCGCGCCGCCCTCGACAATGCCGTCATAGTACTGCTTGAATCGCGGGTCGTCGACGTACATCTGCGCCAGGCCCAGGTGGGCTTCCTTTGAGTAATCCTTCCAGAAATAGCGGAGCCAGTCCCGGTGCAGGGCACAGGCCTTCCGGGCCAGCGGGCCTGCCGGATCGCCGGTCCGCAGCGCGGTTTTCAGGGCTTCGTTGAATTCCTTGGACAGACCCTCAGCTTGCGCGTACTGCTCCTCCGTCTGCCCCATCAGTCTGGCGTTGCTGGCATCCATCGTTTCACTTCCATACTTCTTCCGGATCTCCTCCCCGTACTTCCGCTCGTTTTCCTCAACCATCCTGCGCTTGAAGCCTTCGAACTTTTCCCGGTCACTCATCATGGTCTCTCCTTTTTTTGCTGATATGGTCTTTTCCAGGTTTCCGATCAGCCGCCTGATGCGCAGCTCCTTCTGCTTCAGGGCGAAGAGGTGGGACTGCAGGGCCGCCGCAGCGTCATAGCCATCCATCCGGATGATGCCCCTGATCTCCTCAAGCGGCACCTCCAGCTCACGGTAAAAGAGGATTTGCTGGAGCTTATCCACCTCCTCCTGCCCGTAAACGCGGTAGCCATTGCTGACGCGTCTAGGAGTGAGAAGGCCGATCTGGTCGTAATAACGCAGGGTGCGCGAGCTCACCCCTGACAACCTTGCCAGCCTGTCAACGCTGTATTCCATCTTCATCCTTTCCCGCTTTGCGCTTTGACCTTCACGAAGCTTTCTCTGACGACCGGAAACCATGAGAGGAGCATAAACCATGACGTAACGTAAAGGTCAAGGGTCATCTGAAAAAATTTGAAAATTGGCAAGATATATAAACACGCATTACTGAAGAGAGCGTTTTTGATGTAGAATAAGGCCGCGCGGAAAAGCGGATGCGGCCGGCTCCGGGCGAAGGCTTCAAAGTACCCGAGGCTGCCGGTCAACCTGCTGATAACGAATGAAAGGATCGCAAAGGAATCGACATGGACCCAACCAACATAAAACACTATGGTCTTTCAGGCCCTGTCGCACAGGCGGCCGCGGAGGTGAACGCGCTTCCCGGCAGGGTGGTCTCCCAGGAAAAGGGGATGTACCGCGTCCTGTGGGAAGGCGGTGAACTGCTGGCAAGCGTGTCCGGCAAGTTCCGCTATGAGGCGTCCACCGCGCTGGAATATCCAACGACGGGTGATTTTGTGCTGCTGGAGCCGCAATCCCTTGATTCGGGGCGCGGCGTGATCCGCGGCGTCCTGCCCAGAAAAAGCGCGTTTGTCCGCAAGGCCGCGGGAAAGACGCGGGAGGAACAGGTGATCGCCGCGAACGTCGATACGGTGTTCGTGTGCATGTCGCTGAATCAGGATTTTAACCTGAGGCGCCTGGAGCGCTACCTGGCCGCCGCCTGGGAAAGCGGCGCGGCGCCGGTCGTTGTCCTGACCAAGTCGGACCTGTGCGATGATATTGAGGCAAAGCAAGCCGCTGTTGAGGCAGCCGCGATCGGCGCTGAGGTTCTGGTGACCTCCGCAATGCAGGACGAGGGGATTGAGAAAATCCTGCCCTATCTGAAGGAGGGCCTGACTTCAGCGTTCATCGGTTCCTCAGGTGTTGGAAAATCGACCTTCATCAACCGCCTGCTGGAAGAAGAGCGGCTGGAGGTCAGCGGACTCCGGAATGACGACAAGGGTCGGCATACCACCACCAGACGGGAATTGATCCTGCTGCCAACGGGCGGACTGGTGATCGACACGCCGGGAATGCGTGAAATCGGTATGTGGGACGCGGACAGCGGGCTGGACCTGGCGTTTTCAGACATTGAAGCGCTGGCTGAAGGCTGCAGGTTCAGGGACTGCCGGCATGGCAGCGAGCCTGGCTGCGCCGTGCGCGCCGCCATCAAGCGCGGGGAGCTTCCGGAAGAACGCTTCCTGTCCTTTCAGAAGTTGAAAGCGGAAAACGCCTACGCGCGGGACTCGGAAAGCTACCTGGCTGCGAAAGAGAAAAAATTCAAGGATATCGCCAAATTCAGCAAAAGCCTGCAGAAAAGCAAGGAGTAGCCAGAAGGCGGCTTCTCAAATCTCATTCAGGGCTGTCAGCATGTCCAGGATGAAGGGGATTGCCTTTGCCTCAATTTGCTCAAACAGATCATCCGGATGATCGAAATCCGCCTGCTCAGCCAGGGTTGACTCCAGGATGGAATCCACGCCGGGCGCGGCCTGTGACAGGCTGTATTTCCCAAGGTCCTGACGGCTCAAACGGTCAATCATTTCCGCCTGGACTTTTCTGTTCATGCCGCCCAGCCAAATTTCAAACCTGTTCTGCCCGTG
>DIWD01000034.1:980-25563 GCA_002428405.1 bacterium UBA6115 | reverse complement strand
CGTCGACATAGTTGGGTGCATCGGGATTCGTGCCCAGTGCGTTGCCGCAGTTGTCGCATATTCCGTCGTTATCGGCATCGACATAGCCGGTCTGCGGGATGGTCGTTGCGGGCGTGGCGTTTTGCCTCCAGCGGGGTCCATACAGGATGGGGGCGACGGTCGCCTCAGCGGTCTGTGTCTCCGGAGTTGTCGCGGGGGTCAGATCAGCGGCGAGGCCAAGCACAGGCAGCGCGATCAGCAGCGCCAGTGTGAGGATCAGCAAGTTCTTTTTCATGTTTGGGTCACTCCTTTTGTTCGTTCAGCGTTTCTTTGCTGTGACATCAATATAGCCTCCAATTGTGGCGAAAGTGTGTTTTTCACGGGGAGTATTTGGTACATCGTTTTCCGCGGCAAGCATTCGCGTCCGCCGCGTTCTGCCAAAAAAACCATCGGTCTGTGGCAGCGGACCCCCGCAGGGGGCATTGCTTCATGCCCCGTATTGCGTCCCGTTTGCCCCGGTGATACAATCTGCATGTACAAATCATATCTTCGCGTTTCTTGCCGCCTCATGACGACCATTGAAACTACCGACTGTTCGCGCGACCCCTTTCCTGTCCGAACAAGGCCATCCCTGATGACCTGCCATTCGAAGGAGGTTGTATTCATCGTGAAACGGATGCTAATTTTCCTGCTCCTGACAGCCCTGTTTTTCATGACCTTGCAAGGGGGGCTGGCAGAGGAAGCGCAGTCCTTCACCCCGGAGCAGCTGCTCCAATACTGGCATCAGGTGATCGCCCTGATGCGCGAGGCGGAAGTATACCCCTATGTGGAACTGCGCGAGGGGGACAGAGGGTATGAGGTCATGTTCCTCCAGGCCCGCCTTGCCCAGCTGCTGTACTACGGCAAAGCCATCGCCCCGCAGTTTGGCAGCGGCACCCGGGCCGCCATGCGCATGTTTGAACAGGTGCATAAGCTGCCTGTCAACGGCGTTGCCTCCGTGGAGGACCAGAAGCTGTTGTTCTCCTCAAAGGCCCTCAGCAACCCCGGAACCCCGGCAGGCCTGAACCCCGGGCAGACCGTGCCCCCGGACAACGGCAACTGGCCGGACTGGTGGCCGAATTTTCCCAAGATCCCGTTGGTGACACCCGGTGCGGAGATCCAGTTGGATCCGGACATCATAGACGGCCTGGATCCGGGGGAGATCATCACCCCGACACCGGAACCCTTTGTGACGCTGATGCCAAACCTGCCCGATCTGGTCAACGGCACGCTCATCGATCCGGACCTGCTGATCACCGATCCGCCCCTCATCATGCCGGAACTGGATCTGAATATCCCCAAACCCTGAACGCGGCATCATTCTCCCGCCGGAGAGTTTCAGGGACGGGCGCCGTTTTTTACACATGACAAAGGCGCCCGTCTCTTGCTTTTGAATCGCCTGTCATTCATGCAGGTCGAAGCTGTTCCGGATTATAGAAAGCAGAATACTACCCTTGAGGGGGTGGCCGGGGAGGAGATGGAACCGGAAGGCGTGCCCTGTGTTTTCTATGAGCGGTTGACGCCGCCTGTGAACCTCGTTAAGATGAGGCTTGTGACTTATATAGAAGGAGAGCGTACAGCATGAAACACCGTCTGGCATTGATCGGATACGGCGGGATGGCCGGCTGGCATCACATCAACATCAAGGAAAAAATACCGCAGATCCAGGTCGTCTCGGCCTTTGACGTGCGGGAGGAGGCGCTTGAAAAAGCCAGGCAGAACGGGCTGAAGACCTATCCTTCCGTTGATGAACTGCTCCAGGACAAGACCATTGACCTGGTCACCATCGCCACGCCCAATGATTTCCACCGCGGACTGGCTATCGCCTGCCTGAACGCGGGCAAGCATGTGGTATGCGAAAAGCCGGTCACCCTCAACGCCCGCGAACTGGAGGACATCATGGCGGTGTCGGAAAAGACCGGGCGTCTGTTTTCCATCCACCAGAACCGCCGCTGGGACCGGGATTTCCTGACCGTCAAAAAAGTCATCCAGGGCGGCCTCATCGGCAAGCCCTACTTTGTGGAATCCCGCGTGCAGGGCAGCCGCGGCGCGATGCACGGCTGGCGCGGCTACAAGCAGAACGGCGGCGGCATGACGCTGGACTGGGGCGTACACCTGCTGGATCAGGCCCTGCAGCTCTTCCCGGAGAAGGTGGTGTCCGTGGACGCGCACCTGTTTTCCATCTTCGGCTCGCAGGTAGATGACAACATCAAGCTGCTGCTGCGCTTCCAGTCCGGCGTGTCTATGATGCTGGAGATGTCCACCAACTGCCTCATCCCCCTGCCCCGCTGGCACATCAGCGGCACCGAGGGCACGATGATGATCGAGGACTGGTCCTGCAAGGGCAGGATCGTCAAGCTCAGGCCCGAGGGCGAAATGACCTGGGAGGATGACATCGTCTATACCGAGGCCGGGCCAACGCGCACCATGGCGCCAAGGCCAAAGCACACCACGGTGGAGCTGCCCCTGCCGGAAGTGAAGGCCGACTGGACGGAGTATTACCAGAACATCGCGGACGTGCTGGACAATGGCGCTGAGCTGATCGTCAGGCCGGAGCAGGCGCTGCGCGTGATGAAGGTGATCGACGCGCTGTTCGCATCCCAGGAGGCCGGGTGCGGGATCAAAATGGATATCTAACTTCGTCAGGAGGTACATGCATGAACCACCGCGGGCGCGTGAACGCCATCCTGCATTATCAGGATTATGACCGTTTGCCGGTGGTCAGTTTTGGCTACTGGAATGAAACGCTGTTCAAATGGGCGCAGGAAGGCTATGTCACCAAAGAGGAAGCCGAAGGCTACACCCGGCAGGGGGACAGTTCCCCGGCGGACCGGCAGGTGATGGACAGGCTGGGCTTTGACTTCAACTGGTCCGCTTCAGCCGGGGGCAACAGCTACCTCTTCCCGCGGTTTACCCCCCAGGTGCTGGAAACCAGGGCGGATGGCGCGCGGGTGGTGCGCAACGAGGAAGGGCTGATCGTGCTGACGCATGAAGGCCTGGTCAGCATCCCGTCTGAGATCGGCACCTCGCTCACCGGGCGGGAGGCCTGGGAGGAGCTCTACCTGCCCAGGCTGCGGTATACAAAAGACCGGGTGGACCAGGCGTTTTTCAGCTGGATCAAGTCGGAAAATGAAAACAGGGAGACACCTTTGGCGCTCAGCGCGGGCAGCCTGTACGGCAATATCCGCAACATGCTGGGCGTGGAGGGCATCAGCTACCTGGCGGCGGATGATGAGGACCTGTACCGTGAAATCATCGACACCATCGGCGAATTGACCTGGCAGGTCGCCCGGGACGTTCTTCAGACCGGAGCCGTGTTTGATTATGCCCATTTCTGGGAGGATATCTGTTTCAAGTCCGGCCCGCTGGTGAACCCGAAGGTGTTCTCAAAACTGGTCGGCCCGCATTACAGGCGCCTGACCGGGCTGTTCCTTGAGCATGGGATCGACATCGTTTCCCTGGACTGCGACGGGAAGATCGACCTGCTGCTGCCCATCTGGCTGGAAAACGGCGTGAACACGATGTTCCCCATTGAAGTGGGCACGTGGAACGCCTCCATCGCGCCCTGGCGGAAACAATACGGGCGGCAGCTGCGCGGCGTGGGCGGCATGGACAAGCGGGTGTTCGCCCGGGATGAACAGGCGGTGCGGGATGAGGTCGAGCGCCTGAAGCCCCTGGTGGACCTGGGCGGCTATATCCCCTGCCCGGATCACCGCATCGCGCCGGACGCGAAATTCCCGCTGGTCGCGTATTACTGCGAGCTGGCCCGGAAGGCGTTCTCTTAAGAAAACAGGCAGTTGCCTGAGAATATCAAAGAGCAGTCTCCCTGGCGACGTAGCTGATATGTAAGAACCTTCCCGTATCAAAAGCAGGGCAAAGAGAAATCCGATGCGGCGACGCGGTTTGGCATGAAATGCACACGGTTTTAAGAAGAAGACAGATCGGAACGACCAATATATATCGGAATGTTTACAGACTCACAGAAAACAGTTATAGTGCTTATGATTCTGCTATATGTATCATGTTCTACCGATTTCATCAGTGTGGGGGTTCATTGACGTGAGCAGTAAAGAACTAAATAGTCTGGTACAGCAAGTGGAAGCATTCTGCGAAAGTGAAAACTGGGATGAAGCCCTGTCTATTGCTGAAAATATTGTGAAGCGCTGGCCGAAGGAAGTGCTGTCTTTCTATGCCCGGGGAAGAGCTAGGTGGGGGAAAGGTGATTTTGAGCATGCGCTTGAAGACTTGAATCATTCAATTTCTCTGGATTCGAAATATCCAAAAGCCTATAATTATCTCGGAAATGTTTATGATGGATTAAAGCAATACGAAGAAGCAATTGCCTGTTATGACCGCGCAATTGTACTGAAACCCGATTATACGGTAGCCTATTACAACAAAGCCGTTACTTTATATAAACTGAAGCGATACGAGGAAGCGCTTCGCTGTTATGACCACGCAATTAAACTGAAGCCCGATTTTGCATATGCCTATACTGGCAAAGGCAATGTGTTTTATTATCTTAAGCGATACGAGGAAGCGCTTCAATCTTATAGCCAAGCCATAGAGATTGATCCAGACAACGCTATATATCACTATAATCGAGGCCTCTTGTATGAAACAACAGATAGAGAAGAACTGGCATTAAGAGACTATGAGGAATGTTTAAAGAATAATTCTACTCATTTCCTAACTCGTTTGGGTATGAAAAGAATCACAGCGAAGAATCAAGCACCTTCTCAAAAGAGCACAAAACTCGAAAAGGCAATTAGAAGATTCAAGGAAGGCAAGGAAAAACCGGATGTTTGGCCATCTGACGAATATTCTGTAAAACTAAATCCGCTAATCAGTCGCATCAGACAATTTCATGAGAATTCCATAAGTAAGAAAATAGAGGAAAAATCAGAGGAAAAGAAAAAGGGCTTCAAGCAATTCACAGTTGATCAAGTTTCACCCGGAATCAGTATTCCACAATTCTACGTCCTTCGCCGCTGGAACTCCTACACACCTATCATTGCAAACAATGGAATTTCTTGCCGAGGGGGTGGCTACTTCTTGCACCTCGGAGAAAGCGGAATTGTATTTGATCCTGGTTTTGACTTCATTGAAAACTTCATGGAAGCGGAATTCACATTCAGCCAAATCAGTAAGGTCTTCATTTCCCACGCGCATAATGACCACGACGCGGATCTCGAGTCCATTCTTACTCTACTGCATGTATATAATTCAGAAGTTAAAGATAATGTCGTAAAGATTCTCATTGAGGAAGCCAGTGATGAAAAAATTCCAGGCTTGATGAAAAAAACGGAAAATGAGATTTACGATTTCCTGAACTCAGAATTTTCAATTCGTTATAACAACCGGCGAAAAGTGATTGATATCTATCTTTCATTAAGTGCTTTTAAAAACACGCTGCCATATTGGATCTCAAGCAGACCGGTGACTACCGCGTTCATGTGTTGAGTCCGGATCAGATCCCTATCAAATGCAAAATAAACGATAAGGAAATCATGATCATTCCCATACCTGCAAGACATTTTGATTTGATTTCCGACTGTGACGCACTGGGGTTTGTGATTGAATTTTTCGATTTCGCCTTAGTCTATACTGGCGACACTGGCTTTACACCAAGAATCGCACAGGAATACCAAAAAATCCGAAGCAAGCTGCAATCACCTGACAAGCCAATCGCACTGCTGGCGCATCTTGGGGGATTCAAAACGAGAGAGAGGAATTTCGATGATGACCGTCTGGAAGACGGCAGGGCTTATTACAAAGATCATTTGGGGCGAAACGGCATGATCAGTCTAGTGGATGCATTACGTCCCAAATTTTGCATCCTCTCGGAATTCGGCGAAGAGTTTGACGGACAGCGTGCAGAGCTTGCTGATCTATTCACAGATACATTCAAAGATTTGAATATTCCATTTTTCCCGGCAGACATCGGTTTCTGTTTAAATGGTGAAATGAAAATCTTTGCAGTCACATGTACTGAGCGTTCGAAAGTAGGGAACAGAGAGCCTGAGCACAAAGAGGATTTTATTGAGTTTTCTTTTGTTCATGCCGCGGAAGGGAAGGGATTCATAGTGTATTATGGCAGCGGTATAACTGATGAAGGTGTTTTAGTGAATGAAATTGCACAAGAAAGGAATGCTCATATAAGAAAAGTCCCGCCGCATAAACGGCCAGAAGTATCTCCATAAGTCAAGACACCATACAATCTTCTGTCTATTTCCTGTTACCTTACTTCCCTGAGTTATTTCGATTTTACCTTTAGAATTGCAATCCAGATGTATTGGGGTGGCTGAAAAGGAAAGAAGGGATCACAGTTGCTCCAAGCCGGCAGGATTGCAGTTAGACAAGGGGCCTTTTCCGTGTCATTAATGCCTACAGGATGATTTATGTTTGCGGTGTTCACAAAAAAACACAGTGCGGCGTAAGCCGCACTGTGCCGTCCGTCACTTGAAAATGGGCTATTCGATTCTTCCGTCTCCGCCCATCATCCTTGTCAGTTCCTGGATCCGTTCAATTGGAAATGGCGGCAATGCCAGTGGTTTCATCGCCAGCGACATCAGCTTCATCGAATTGTCGTCCGCGGCCACGCCGTTTGAACTGAGTGCCCCGCATCTGCGGCACCGGTGGATGATGGCCCATTCCCCATTGCTTCGCACCCACACCGCGATGGGATCCATATAGCCGCCGCAGTCGGATTCCCTGTCTCCGGGTTCTATGTCGACATGAAGGCTAGTGAGGCAGTTCGGGCAATGGTTGCGGTGATTGCTTCCTGATCCCTCAGGGACGACCAGTCTTCCGCATACCTTGCATGTAAAGGGATCGTTGCACGGGTGATTCTTAAAGTACCCTTTTTCGTAGAGTTTCCTCTTGTTTTCCCTGTTCACCGGGTGACCTCCTGATAGAATGCATTATTATCCTATCTATGGGAGGCGTGTCTTTTGGATTGCACACCAACCTCCCGGTCAGAGTGCAATTTCCTTTTTCATTTTCATATTCTTCAAACAGCAAATCTCCTTTTTTGTATTCTATCAAGCATCCTGTGCTTAATATCTTTATCGGTTCCTTCCGGTCCTGACGATACCGGACCGCTGACCGGGCACACTTGTGACCCTGCCCTTGCGGCGGCGCTTGACGCCTGTCATACATTCTGCCTCGCGACCCATGCCGCCTGCCTTGCGCGGTCCGTTTGTGACTATAATGCCGGATATTTGGATTGTCAATCTGTTGCCGGATTAAATTTCAGCAAAACGCGGACAGGCACGGCAAAAACACACATGTCACAGGAATTATACGGGGTGTGATGATACGTTTCCTGGGGATTCCTTTGCCTGCCTGACAACAAAAGGCCAAGTGTCCTGCGGATGAGGAAAGCCGACGCCTCCCCGCGGCAGGTTGTCCGCATCAGTGACATCGGCAGGGCAATCGTCCGGGAAACTTAACCCCTTCCGTTAATCAAAATCCGGCATCTCCATGCTGATGACCTTCCTGTATGTTTCCGGATCATAGGTTTTCAGCACCCTCAATCCACGCAAAGTGTTCATTAGGCCCAGTTTTCCCGTTTCCATTTTAAAATGCAGCCTGCCGCCATGGGCGGAGCCCCGGCCCAGATAGCCCTTGCACAGCCTCGCCTTGAGGAGATCAAGGGCCTCCGCCATCCTCGGATCATAGGGGTGTCCTGCGGAGGCGAAATACACCAGGGACTTCAGGACGTCGTATTTCCACCTCTCTGGGAAGTGATACTCAGTGATGGTGCTGAAGATCAGTTCACCGTTGGATTCCCTTCGCATCAGGCGTTTCCTGAGCAGGTACTCCCGCCCTTCAGCCGACTGTTTCCGCACCATCCCAATGGATTTGACAGACCCCGCGCTGTCATAATCATGGTATGCCTCCAAAACGGATAAAGTGGTATGAACGGAACTGCTGCGCGGCTTGACCCGGACAGAGGGCCGTGAGGCGTCGCAGTTCCATCCCCCGTCAGGCATCTGTTTCCCCGCCAGGCAGGAGATCATCTCTTCAACAGTCCCTGGACTCTGTCTTCCGTAAACCATCATGCTAGTCAGCATGGCAATGACGCACTCGTCGGTGATTTTTGGCCGCTCGGGTTCCCACATATGCTCAGCCAGGGTCTTCAGTCCCCGCTGGTATATGGGGTGGTCCGGATCGATTTCAAGGCTGGTGAGATCCCTGAGGGTATAAAATGTTGAGATCCATTTGGGCCCGTAAATGCCGCCTCCCCACATCCCCTTCTTTTGGTCGAACGCCTCAAGGAATCGGGCGATCCAGCCATCCGTCACATAGGGTGCCGGCTGATCCATCAGGTATTTGAGCGTCATGCGCTTTACAGAGGGATCCCGTTTCATGAGAATGTCTATGATCGTCATAGCCTGATCTGCTCCTTGTGCTGATATAGATGCGATTGACAGAATTCACAGGTTGATTATACCAATGAACAAAGAATGGCGCGTCGGAACGCCTCCGGGGCCTCAATATGATTTTCTCGCCTTGGATCATATGATCCGTTTCCATTTTTTTATCCCCCAGGCGCATTCGTGTTTATCGGATCGGCCGTCCTATACGCATGCTCTTTCGCCATTCAGGCGCGTCATTATCGTCTGCCCAGTATTCATCCAGCGACGCAATTCTGTCATCTTTCATCTTGAAAAAACTGACCGCGTGAAAGGAGGCCGAATGGTTTTGCGGATACACCCTGACAACCGTAATGATCTGTTCATCAAGCGCTTCCATTCTCTCAATCTGCCCGTCCCATTCACCCGGATAGTCACAGTTGACGCGGATAAACTCATCCACGGTGAACTGCTCATTGGAACAATGCCAGCGGATAACAGCATCCGGGGCAAAATAAGTCATCAGCCGCTCCCTGTTCTGCGACAGAACATCTCTCCAAAAAGCCTCTATGTTCATCCTCAGATCCTCTTAAGTTCCAATTTGCCGATCGCTTCCCGTTTGTTGACATCTTGCCCGATGGCAGAAAAAATCCCAGGGATCTATCCATCTCCGCATTGCAGGCCGCGGCGCCCGCTGTTAAGGACTGAACACCGCTTTTGTGATCAGTAAACTGTACGTGTTTCCAAGCAATCCCTTTGCTTCAGGCTTGTCTGGCATGCATCCGGCCTCCGGCTTCAGGGATAAGGGGAGTATGAGTTTGCTGAACATTTTACATACGAAGTTTTGCCTGCCGGTTATTGTACTCCGAAACAATGGAATTGCATACTTTTCATGTGATCGTATCGCAATCGTCAAGGGGCGGTTCTTTGACGATAAAAGAAGATCCGGCCACGGGTTTACTGATGTTTGAGGCATCCATTCTGCCTGTTTGATAAGACGCGAGCAAGCGCCACCCTGCGGATTGGGAATGACAGCGACTCCTTGCGGGAGATTGTCTCGCTCAGATGCGCCAGCAGGACAATCGTCCAAAAATCCATTGATACATAAGGGAAATATGGAGATAAGTTCAGTGAGCGTCCGTGTTCATGGTGTGATATAATTAAAAAGGAGGTGAGGTTGTGTCGCTAGAGCTCAAAATAGGCTTAATAGCACTTTTACTGTCTTTGTTGAGCCTGTCTTTACAAGCACTTTCTATTTGGCGTGAGCGGGTCAGCCTCTCGGTGGAACAGGATTTAAGTGAAGACGCATATGCGTTTCCGTTTGTCATGTATGATCGATATGATTGTCTATTCTTTCGCATGCTTATTAGCAATAAGGCGAATTCTGAGGTGTCCGTCACACGCATCGTTCTGATTGATAAACAAGGTAAAAAATACACTCCAGAATCGTATGATGTCCCCGATTACCGAAATAAAGACGGAATATCCTTAAAATTGAAGAACGATGATCAGCATTACATCCCCTACAACTTGCGCTCTGAAAATATTCTAGATCAACTACGCATCCCACCTTATGGCCATGTGTCAGGTTTTGCTGTATTTCTGCACGGCCCTGTGATCGAAAAGGAGGAAATCTTTTCTGTAGATGTCCAGACGCCCGTTAAAAAGTATCGCATGAAGGTAAAGGTCAGCCCATTGCCAAATACAATAATCCCAGATCACATACCAAAATAGAAACGCAATAAAACACAGGGAGCAGTTCACGAAACAATGGGGACGATTTTTTGTTTTAATTATAACAATGCGATGCGTCCTATATGTTCCAAAGCAATAGCTCGTTAGCAACGGTTGCAAAAACCAAAACCCTTGAGTAGCACAC
Source organism: bacterium UBA6115 (assembly GCA_002428405.1). The sequence goes on along the minus strand of DIWD01000034.1, from coordinate 15,306 downwards.
TTGTTGAGACGTAAGTTTTTGTGGACATTTTAAACATTGCCATGACTTGTGGAATACTATTCATAGTCACTGCTTGGAGGAAGAAAAAAGTGGATTGGCAACTATTAGGGGGCATATCAGCATTCGTTACCTTTCTTTCCTTTTTGCTTCTTGTTATCAGTAAAGCGATATCGGTTTGCTATCGAAAAGAACAGTTTATCAATGAGTTTACTTTCGACTACTTTCCCGTTAGCCACTCCAAGGAAAGTATATCTGAGGTGAAGAACCCTGATATATTCGATGAGGTGATTATTGATGAGAATCCCGATAATGGCCCCATGTTTCTTATTTCATCTGCGCCACTTCGTTATATCGATTTCTTCAGAATCAACGATAAATCGGGCAATCCGCTTGAGCATCGCGAGAAAATACAATCATATACTAATCTACCTAGCAATCGATTGTTGAAAATACAAATAAGTATTCCCGAGGGTTATGCAATATATGAGATTAAAGCCTGCCGTCATGACTATGCAATTATAATAAAAGATGCTTCATATAATGGTTCCAGTTACTCGAAAAACAATGCACCAGTTGGTCATTTTACATTTAAAAGTTTTCTTTACTACTTTTTATCATAGGCAATTAGTGAAAACAGGGAGACAAAGGGAACGCATCTCATTGTCTCCCTGTAATTGCCGATTCTTCGTGCGTTTCCCTGCCTGCCCCGCAATGATATACATCGTTGTTCCCTCCTTCCGCCAGGGCTTGTTTATCAATCCCCCGGGCGGCGAGGCTGCCCGCCCTTGATTAAAAGCCTGCCCATCGGGTTATCATCCCCATGCGGCCGAGCGAAAACGTCGCTGCCGACTGGAGGAAAACAAGCATGAAATCATTGACAGACACCTACACCTTATCCAACGGGGTAAAGATCCCCGTCATCGGCTTTGGCACCTGGCAGGTGGAAGACGGCCGAGAAGCCGTGGAAGCGGTGAAGGCCGCCCTCGCCGCGGGCTACCGCCACATCGACACCGCCCAGGGCTACGGCAACGAGGAGAGCGTCGGGCGCGGCATCAAGGCGAGCGGGGTAAAACGGGAGGAGATCTTCATCACCACCAAACTGGTCAACCGAGTGCGCGGGTATGAGGAGACAAAGGCCGCGATAAAGGACAGCCTCGCGAAGCTGGGCACGGACTGGCTGGACCTCTTCCTGGTGCACTGGCCGGTCCCAGCGGACTTCAAGCGCAACTGGAAAGAGATGAACACCGCGTCCTGGCGGGCGATGGAGGAAATGCACGAAGCCGGGCAGATCCGCGCCCTGGGCGTGAGCAACTTCCAGGCCAAGCACATCGACGAATTGATGAGGACCGCGAAAATCCCCCCCACCGTCAACCAGATCCGCCTGTGCCCGGGCGACACGCAGGACGAGGTGGTCCGCTACAGCCGCGAGAAAGGCATGCTGCTGGAGGCCTACAGCCCGCTGGGTACCGGGGAAATATTCGGGGTGTCCCTGATGCGGGATATGGCGGAGAAATATGGCCGCACCATAGCGCAGGTCGCCATCCGGTGGAGCCTGCAGATGGGCTTCCTGCCCCTGCCCAAGTCGGTCACGCCGGAGCGCATCAGGGAGAACGCCGATGTGTTCGGCTTTGAGCTGGCCCCGGAGGACGTGCGGAAGATCGCGACGCTCAAGAACGTGGCGGGCTGGCACTCCGACCCGGATCACATCAGTTGGTAAGCGCCGCAAACGGATAAATCAATTCAAGGAGAGAAACATGAAATTCAGGAAACTTGGCGCCACCGGCCTGAAGGTCAGCGAGATTTCGCTGGGCAGCTGGCTCACCTACGGCAACGGGGTGGAGAAGGAAACCGCCGTCAGGACGATGGACGAGGCATACGGACTGGGGATCAACTTCTTTGATACCGCCAATGTGTACAACCGCGGCGAGGCGGAAAAGGTGGTCGGCGAGGCACTGCGCAAACATGAGCGCGGCTCCTACGTGCTGGCGACCAAGGTGTTCTTCCCGATGGGCGAGGGGCCCAACGACGGCGGCCTCTCCCGCAAGCACATCACGGAGTCGCTCAATGCCAGCCTCAAGCGCCTGGGGCTGGATTATGTGGATATCCTCTACTGCCACCGCTTTGATCCGGACACCCCGCTGGAGGAGACCCTGCGCGCCTTTGACGACCTCATTCATGAGGGCAAGGTACTCTATGCCGGCATCAGCGAATGGACTGCCGCGCAGATCGAGCAGGCGGCCCGCGTATCGGACCGCTGGCTCCTCAACCACTTCGTCGTCAACCAGCCCAAATACAACCTGCTGCACCGCCACATCGAGCAAGAGATCATCCCTGTGAGCGAGCGCAACGGCATCGGGCAGGTGGTGTTCTCGCCCCTGGCGCAGGGCGTGCTGACCGGCAAATATACAAGCGTTGACGGCATCCCCGCGGACAGCCGCGCCGCCAATAGCCGGATGAACACCTTCATCAAGCGCGAACTGAACCCGGACGCCCTGGCAAGGGTGGCCCGGCTCAGCGAAATCGCCAAGGAACTGGGCATCCCGCTCGCGCGCATGGCCCTGGCCTGGATACTGCGCCTGGATAACGTTTCCAGCACCCTGGTGGGCGCCAGCAAACCTGAACAGATCAGGGAGAACGCCAGCGCGTCCGGCATCATGCTGGATGAGGATACGCTGGACGCGATCGAGGAAGCGTTGAAGTAGCATCAGGGATCCGACAGGACGGAAAACCCCGGGGGACTCCATCCCCCGTACCCCCAGGCAAGGGGCTTCGTCCCTTGACCCGGAATCTTTACCAAATGACAGAATCGGACCGCCTTTATGAAACAGGAACCAACGCATCCAAACCATCGATGATTCCGGGGTCCGGGGAGGAACTCCCCGGGCGGGGTTTGGGGACGCAGGCCCCAAACGTCATCCCCGACTCCTGCAATGAGGGCCTTCGGGTCCTTTTTAATATCCATACGGCTCTTTGCGTTCCGCGGCGTATCACCCCCGTCCGGTTTTATGCTATGATGTCCATGGTTCGCTTTCCCCCATTTACACAAGGAAAAGCCCGCGTTATTGCGGGTACTCCCCGCGGAGGCCATGGATGAAATATCGCAGCGTTTTTGACATCATCGGGCCGGTCATGGTCGGGCCGTCCAGCTCACACACTGCGGGCGCGGTGCGCATCGGGCAGCTGGCCCGCAAGCTCTTCGGCCGCCAGCCGGATGAGGCGGAGTTCCACCTGTACGGCTCCTTCGCGCACACCTACCGCGGGCACGCGACGGACGTCGCCGCGCTGGCGGGGGTGCTGAACCTGCAGACAGACGACCCGCGCATTCCCGACGCCTTCGCCCTGGCGCAGGAAATGGGTGTGCGCTACTCCTTCCATGAGGAGGCGGCGGTACCGGTCCACCCCAACACGGTTCGGATCCGCCTTCAGGCAGGCGGGGCGGCGATCGAGGTGACAGGCATTTCCATCGGCGGGGGCATGGTGCAGATCATCCGGGTGGACGGGTTTGACCTGAGGCTGACCGGCGAGTCGCCCGCGCTGCTGATATTCCACCAGGACGCCTACGGCGTGATCGCCTCGGTGACGCAGATCCTGGCCTTCGCGCACGTCAACATCAGCCACATGGAGGTCTCCCGCAATGAAAAAGGGCGGGAGGCCCTGATGGTGATCGAGACGGATCAGCAGGTGCCCGCGGAAATCGCCGGGCTCATCCTGGCGCAGCCGCACATCCGCAAGATCGTGAAGCTGGATTTATAGCAGATATTTCAATGACGCACACATCACCGTCGCGTCCACGCGCATGATTTGACCGGCACAGGAGGGACGGCAATGTTCAGGACCATCAGTGAACTGGTCATAAAGGCCGAGGAGAGAGGCCTGCCCATCAGCGACATCATGCTGGAGCAGGAAGCGGAAGTGACCGGGCGGAGCCGGGAAGCGATCACCGCGGACATGGCGCGCAGCTTTCAGGTGATGCGGGAGGCGGCGGCAAAAGGCATCGCCGGCGTGACCTCCCACTCCGGCATGACCGGCGGGGACGCCAAACTGCTGGACGGGTACATCAACGCCGGAAACACCCTGACGGACAAGACTTTCCTGCGCGCAGTGTGTTACGCGGTCGCCACCAACGAGGTGAACGCCGCGATGGGGCTCATCTGCGCCACGCCCACGGCCGGCTCCTGCGGGGTGCTGCCGGGCGTGCTGCTGTCCGCCCAGGAAAAGCTGGGGAAAAGCGACCCTGAGGTCGTCCAGGCGCTGTTCTGCGCGGGCGCGGTCGGTTATGTGATCGCCAACAACGCGATGATTTCCGGGGCCGCGGGCGGGTGCCAGGCGGAGGTCGGCTCAGCCAGCGCGATGGCCGCGGCCGCCCTGGTGGAACTGGCGGGCGGCAGCCCCTCCCAGGCCGCGCACGCGATGGCCATTGCCTTAAAAAACATGTTGGGCCTGGCGTGCGACCCGCTGGCCGGCCTGGTGGAAGTGCCCTGCATCAAGCGCAACGCGGCAGGCGCCGCCAATGCCCTGGCCGCGGCGGAAATGGCGCTGGCCGGAATCAGGAGCCGCGTGCCGCCCGACGAAGTCATCCAGGCGATGTACTCTATCGGCCAGTCCCTGCCCCAGGGCCTGCGCGAGACCGCCCAGGGCGGTTTGGCAGCCACGCAGACAGGGAAAGAATGGAAGCGGAAACTGTGGAGCAGCAAGACGGATGACGCGCCGGCTGGATGAACCGACAAAGGGGTCATAGAACCCGGATCAGGACCATATAGCACGCTGTCGCCGCGGACACGCTCAGCAGCGTGTTCTTTTTGACATGCTGCAGCACCGCGGCAACCAGGATGCCGGCGGCCTCGGGGAGGGCGTGGGGATACGCGGTGACCCGCGCGGACTTAAGGCTGTAGACGACCAGCAGGGCAATGATGGCGGCGGGCATCACACGGATGAGGAAAAGGACGGCCGGCGGCAGCCGCTGTTCCTTCTTGCCCAGCAGGTAGATGGGGATGAACCGCAGAGCGGCCGTCACCAGCGCGATCACCAGGACGGTGAGGACATCGCTCATGAGGGGGCCTTCCCTTCCCCGTTCCCAAGCCGCCCCCTGAACAGGAACAGCGCCCCGGTGATGAGCAGCATGGCGGGCGCGGTGAAGCGTTCCGGCCCCAGCAGCAGCAGGCAGATGAACGAACCCATGAGCCCGATGAGCACCGGCAGCCGGGAAGTCTTTCGCCGCCACTGCTCCGTCAGCATCACCGCGAACAGCGCGGTCATGGAAAACTCGATGCCGTGAAGGTCAAAGGGCAGCAATCTGCCAAGCATGGAGCCCAGCAGGCTGCCGGTGATCCAGTAGAGCTGGTTCAAGGCGGAGACAAAGAAATAAAACCATTTCACGCTGACGCCTTCGGGCACGGAGGCAAGGCTCAGCAGGGCAAAGGTCTCGTCCGTGAGGGAAAAGGCGAGGTATGGCTTCAGCCTGCCGGTCTCCCTGTACGCCTGCGCCATGGAAAGCCCGTAGAACAGGTGGCGCGCGTTGACCATCAGGGTCATCAGCGCGCTCTCCCACAGCGCGGCACCCGAAACGAGCAGGTCCACCGCGGCATACTGCATAGCACCTGCGTAGATCCCCCCGCTCATGAACAGCGTCCACGGCGCGCCGTAGCCCGCCTGGCCTAGGACCACGCCGAAGCCAAGGCCCAGGAAGAGGTAGCCGGCCATCACGGGCAATGTCGTTGGAAAGGCTGAAAAAAAGGCACGGCGGCGCATCTTTATGTCTCCCTCTTTAGAAGAAGCCAGCACAGGGAAATGTACCCTGAAGATCCCGAAAGGCTGCCGCCGGCTGCCCTCCGAGGCAGCATCGGGTCAGCTCAGGGGCAAAAGGTATATGACGTATCGTTTGCCGGGAGCGCGCCGGGCCTACTCCTGGTAAAACCAGATCTCCCCCGCCTCATCCACTGAAAACACAACAAAATCCGTGCTGGTCTGCAGGCCGAAGAGGTCCGTCAGCGTAAAGCTGTAGTAGTAGTCCGTCGCGGGCAGCTGCATGTATTCAATACGAAAGCCTTCCTCAGCGATGTAATCAATCCCTTCGTCAAGGCCGAGAAAGTCTCCGGTTTCCGCGTCATATGCCTCATACAGGGGGATGATGGCGTCCCCCGCGGCGATCTTGATGATTTCCTTGCTGGACGCGCCGCTTTCGCTGATGCCGTCCCAGGCGCCGATGACGCTGAACGCCTCTTCCTCCCAGCTGTAAAGGATGCGCAGGTTGGTTTCATGTCCATTCAGCTTCACCGGGGCGGAATAGATGTTGTATTCTTCCCCCTGCTCCAGCAGATACAGGCTCAACAGCTGACCGTCCGGCAGAGCCGTCCACAGCCCGTCAAAATTATCCTGAATGATCCCTTCCTCCTCATTGAGGATCAGGTCGTCATCCTCGCCCATGCTGGAGAGGACGCCGTTTCCGTCATCCATCAGCAGGGTGAAGGTGGCGGACAGCAGGTAATCCATGCTGTCGGGGTTGAGCTCCAGCGTGTAGGTGCCCTCATCATCCAGGTAAGCGTTGAGCACTTCCAGCTGGCTGTTCTCATCCGTCTCAAAGCCCTGCTGCTGCGCGCCTTCTGAAAGCCCGGAAACGACTCCGCTGAGCCATTCCTCATCATCGCGGTTCTCCTCTTCCTGAACAGCAAAGGTTTCCGCGTCCCCGGACAGCGCCCCGGAGAGCATGCCGGCCACAAACCGGCGGTAGCCCTCGCTGGGCGAAGCCTTCTTGAAGATCTCATACTCCTGGGATCCCTGTACCTGCAGGGGATAGTACATGGACAGCCCCGTTGATTCCTGGCGGCCGGAACCGGCGACCCGGTATACCACCGCCTCATCCAGCGCCTCCAGCACCTTCTGGGCTTCCGGCAGGACACCCTTGATCCCCCGCATCATCGAGCCGATGTCCACCATGTTGGTATAGCCTTCTTCCGGGGTGTTGCCGCCATAGTTTTCCGCCCGGTGGATGCCCTTGACGATGGTGTTGAGGCGAGCTTTGTCCGGCACAGCGGCCAGCATCTGCCAGCCCGCCTCATTCATCGCGCCGGCCAGGGCCGGCAGTTTGGTAAGGGCGGTGACGGACATGGTCGTGATCGCCTCATCCTCCGCGAGTATGTTGGAGGCCAAAAAGCCATCCGCGATCACCTTCCCAAGCTCCGCCCCGTCCGCGTCCGGCTTTCCCGCGAGGAAACGCCCCAAGGACGAATAATCCCAGCCGGAACCCGGCTCCAGCTCCTCGGAGGCAACCAGGTAATTGGCAAAAGGCGCGACGGTCTGCGCGGTTTCAAGGGTCGCCATGAGGCAGGCATCAAAGCCGATCATCTCAAAGGCTTTGTCAAATCCCGTCAATGCCTCGCCGATCTCCTCAAGGGACAGGCTGTCATTGTCATAAAGCTCATCAAAGCACACGCCGGAAATGCTGCCGCTGCCATGGTTCCAGAGGATCAGGCCATGGCGCTGCGCCGGGTAGTTTTCAAAACCCCAGGAAACAAACTCCCGCAGGGTCGCGGCCTCGCCCATGTTCTGAAGGTCTCCCTGGTACAGGACGAACATGTCGTTGTTATAAACCTCCACGCGGCTGATACGGTCATTGGGGATCGCTTCCGGCACCGCCCATGTTTTCGTGCCCCCGGTCTGCACCACAAAGCGCACGTTTGGCCCGGCGCCCGCGTCGATCATTTCCTGCAGGTCGCTGGAGGCCGCTCCCCCGTCTGATTCCAGATCAGTGCCGCAAAGGTAGACAAAGATCACCCAGTCGTTTGTTCCCTGCGCTGAAACACCGGCAAGCCCGCCAAAGGCCAGAACGCAGGACAACAGGGCACACAGCAGTTTTTTCATTTTATCCTCCGCGCGTTGTTTTCCTCATTATACTTGGCTTTTTTATAGACGCAAGCAGACACATGCCGCCCGGACGCGACGGGAGCGGAAAAACCGCGGAAAAACGGTTCCCGCTCAGGGTACAGATAACAATGCCGCCACTTTTCTATCCGGCACACGCCAGGCATAATGAGCGGGATGGAACGTGCGGAACAAAAATGCCCAGGGCTGCGTCTAAGGGGATGAAAGAGGTGAAAGTAAAATGGAGAAATGCATGAAGCGTTCCTTGTCAGCGATTTTGGTTCTGCTGATGGTTCTCTCAGCCGTCCTGTCCGCAGGTATCCCCGCCAGGGCCGATGAGGCGGCCGTCTTCACGCGGGAACTGAAGGAAGGGGATATGGGCGAGGATGTCATAGCCCTGCAGCAGAGGCTCCGGAATCTGGGGTATTACTACGGCTCTGTGAATGGGATCTTCGGCCCGGACACAGCCAACGCGCTCACCGTATTCCAAAGGGACAACGGGCTGCTCGCCAGCGGCATGCTGGATGAGATCACCTTCCGCGTGCTCTTCTCAAAAGAAGCAAAGCTCTTTTCCAACCGGATGAAAGAATCGGAGGATTCGTATTTGCCGGCGCAGGCCGGCTCGATGAACTCGCCCCTGATGTTGTCGCTGCCCATGGCGGGCAGCTTCAATACCAATGAATATAACTATTTCCAGGAGAACCGCTTCCTGTCCGTCCGCACCTCCCCGCTCTCCACCTTCGCGGCGGACGTGGACACCGCCTCCTACGCGCAGTTGCGAGCAATGATCCTAAGGGGCGAGAGCGTCCCGGTTGACAGCGTGCGCGTCGAGGAGATGCTCAACTACTTCCGCTATGAATACAGGCAGCCGGAAAACGGCGAGCCATTCGGCGTCACGATGGAGCTGGCCGAATGCCCCTGGAACGCACAGACCCAGCTGCTGCTGATTGGCCTGCAGGCGGCGGAGATCCCCAAAGAGGAGCGCCCCGCGCAGAACCTGGTCTTTCTCATCGACGTATCCGGCAGCATGGATTCTCCGGACAAGCTGCCCCTGGTGAAGCGGGCGTTCCTGATGCTGCTGGATGAGCTGTCCCCGACGGACACGGTATCAATCGTCACTTACGCCTCCCGGGATGAGGTCCTCCTGGACGGGGTGCACGCCAGTGAAAAGACAACCATCATGGAAGCCATTGAAAACCTCACCGCGGGCGGCATGACAGCGGGCGCGGCCGGCATCACAACCGCGTATGAACTGGCCGCGAAGCACTTGATCCCCGGTGGGAACAACCGGGTCCTGCTGGCCACGGACGGCGACCTGAACGTCGGTGTCAGCGACGAGGGATCTCTGGCCAGGCTTGTGGAAGAGAAGAAGAAGGGCGGCGTCGGCCTGAGCGTGCTGGGCTTTGGCGACGGGAACTATAAGGACAATAAGCTGGAAGCGCTGGCAGACCGCGGCGACGGCAACTACAGCTACATCGACACCATCTATGAGGCCCGGCGCGCCCTGGTGACTGAGATCGGCGCGACCTTCTTCACCATCGCCAGAGACGTAAAGCTGCAGGTAGACTTCAACCCGGCCACCCTGAAAGGCTATCGGCTGATCGGCTATGAAAACCGCCTGATGAACGCTGAGGATTTCGCGGATGACACAAAAGACGGGGGAGAGCTTGGCAGCGGGCACCGCGTCACGGTACTGTACGAGCTTGTGCCCATTGACAGCGCCTTTGATTTTGGCAGCGCGGAAAGCAAGTACCAGCCTGAACCGCAAAACGAAGGGACAGGCGGCGAGCTCCTCACCCTCAGCATCCGGGCCAAGGCGCCGGAAGGCGGGGAAAGCCGGCTGTACACCTACCCACTGGCGAAGGACAGCCTTGCTTCAATGAGCGATAACCTGCGCTTTGCCGCCGCCGTCGCGGAAACCGGGATGCTGCTGCGGAAAAGCGAATGGAAGGGAAGCGCAACATACGGCTCCGCACTTAGCCTGCTCAGGGGATGCGTCAGCGTGACCGGGGACGCGTACAAAGAGGAGTTCCTCTATCTGGTGACCCTGCTCGAAAGATCATCAGGTAAGGAAAACTGATTTTTCAAGGCTGGCGTCCCGCGGCGCCCATGAGATCATCCGGCGTGTGAAATCCCGCAGACGCGGTTCATGCGCCGCCGTCAAACCATTTACCGCCTGTTGAAAAAGCGATTGATCAACAGGCGGTTTTTCGCGGTCTTTGCGACGTGTCTTTCCCGGTTGTCGTATCTGATCAATAAGATAGCCCATATTCTGCCGCGACAAAAATATTTTCGAATGCCTATTGACATTTAGTCTACTATTGCTTATTATCTAATAGTAGCCTGTGAATGGTACCGAGAATCTCGAAAGGAGGGCGCATGTGAACACACAGTACAAGAAGGGCGTGCTGGAGCTGTGCGTCCTGTCGCTACTGAAAAAGCGGGACTGTTATGGGTATGAGATATCCGATTACCTGTCCAAACACATCGACATCGCCGATGGCACCGTCTACCCGATCCTGCGGAAGCTGAAGGGCGACGGTCTTGTCACAACCTATCTGCAGGAGGAAAGCGGGGGTCCGCCGCGCAAGTATTACTCCCTGACAGACCAAGGGCTTGAAACCTACAGGGAAGACCGCGCTGAGTATCTGAGTTTTGCCGGGGCGATTGGAAAACTACTGGAGGATGAAAACAATGACTAAGGATCAATTTCTGTCAAAACTGGCCGATGAGCTGGCCAGAAAAAAGGTTGCCGACGCCGAGGATATCCTCAGCGAGTATGAGCAGCATTTCGCCTTCAAAACCGCTGACGGTTTTATAGAAGAAGATATCGCGGCAAAACTCGGCGACCCGGCCGCGCTTGCCGCCCAGTTCGAGGGCGGCCATGAAGAAAGGCCGGGCGGCGGGAAAAAGGCCGTCACACTGACCGGGCTTTGTGTTGCGGACCTTTTCGCGGGTATCTTTTTCCCGCTTCTTTTCGCCTGGGGTATCGCCATGGCGGCCCTGGCCCTTACAAGCGCTGTGCTTGCCGTCTGCCTGTTCGCTGGGGTAAATATCGCTTCGTTGATCCCCCCTATGCCCTACGGGATCGGTGTGGTCTATGGGCTGGCCATCTCTGCCTTCGCCGTTCTTGTGGCTGTCCTTTGCGTCTACTATGCCGCATTCGTGCGTCAGCTCATGCGCTTTTATGCGCGCTTCCATCAAAATACACTCGCTTTTGCCAACGGGACTGCGGCGCTGCCGTCCCTGGCCATACATCCCCGGCTGTCCCCCAGGACCAACCGCCGCATCAGGTCCATTGCCCTTGTCTCGCTTGCCGTATTCGCCGCCTCTTTTGTGCTGAGCATGGTCCTGTCGATGATTTCATCCGGCTCCCTTGGTTTCTGGCACACCTGGGGCTGGTTTGGAAACGCTGGAATAAACTAAGGGACGCCGCGATGCGCGCAGCCTGACAAGTAACAAAGACATGCCGGATGGATAAGCTGCATTGCGCGCAATGCGCAATGCGCAATGCGCGGGATCCTGTCACTTCAGGAGGCAAAATGGAAACAGTCGTCATTACCGGCGCCACTTCCGGCATCGGCCTGGAAACAGCGCGCCTGCTGGCGGAAACCGGATATTATGTCCTGGGTGTCGGCCGCAGCGCTGAAAACTGCGTCAAAGCCAGCGGCAGCATTCTGTCCGGATGCCCGGACGCGAAAATCAAGTTTTTCTCGGCTGACCTGCTGCAGCAGCGCGAGGTGCTCCGGGTGGCCTCGGAGCTGTCAGCCCATCTGGAGGAAGCCTGCGGCGGGGCGCTGAATGTGCTGATCAACAACGCGGGCTGCGTCCGCAGCTGGTATATCACGACGGAAGAGGGGTATGAGCAGCAGTTCGCGCTCAACTGCCTTGCCGGATTCCTGCTGACGCATGAACTGCTTCCGCTGATCAAAAAGGCCAAAGGCCGGGTGATCATGACGGGAAGCGGGTCCCATAAGGGCTGCAGGGTCCACTGGGACGATGTGATGCTGCAGCGCGGCTATCATCCGCTGAGGGCCTACAAGCAATCCAAGCTGTGCGGCATGCTGTTCGCGAAGGGATTGAATGACCGCACCCTCGCCTCCGGTGTCCGCGCCTACGTCGTGGATCCCGGGCTTGTCAACACGGATATCGGGGACAAGGCGGGCGGCATTGTCCGTTTTGTATGGAACCTTCGCAAGCGCCGCGGCGTGCCGCCTGCCGTCCCTGCAAAGACCTTCGCGTTTCTATGCGATCAAAAGACCGAACAAAAGGGGCTGTACTGCTATCTCTGCAGGGAAACCCCTTACAGCAGGCAGGTCACAAGCGCGAATGCCGACAGGCTGTTTGCCCTGTGTGAACGCCTGTGCGGAATCGAGTATATGAAGGAGAAAGACGCATGAATGTGATGGTGACCGGCGCGGCCGGCGGCCTGGGCCGCGCGCTGGCCTGCGAGTGCGCCAGACGCGGGTACAACCTCTTTCTGACCGACGTGAACGCGCAGGGGCTGCGCCCCATCCAGCAGGGGCTGGAGCGGCAGTTTGGCATCACGGCCGCGGCAAAGGCCTGCGACCTCACCCAAAGCTGCAGCGTGGATGAAATGCTGTCTGTCATCGATCAGCAGTGCATTCGCTTTGACATGCTGCTCAATATCGCCGGATTGGATTATGAGGGCAGTTTTACGGGGCGCAAGAGGGAGGAGATCGTCCAGATCGTTACCCTCAACGATGCCGCTACACTGCGGATAACGCATGCCATCCTTCAGCGCCGTAGGCCGGACAGTCCCTTTACAGTTGTCATCGTGTCCAGCCTGGCCTCCATGTTCCCCATGCCGCTGAAAGCGACTTATGCCGCGTCAAAACGCTTTCTGCTGGATTTTGCCACGTCCCTTCGCCAGGAACTGAAAAACCAGGACGCGAACGTGATGGCGTTCTGCCCCGGGGGCATGGCAACAACAAAGGAAGCGATGGAGGGGATCGCGGCTCAGGGCTTTTGGGGGGACGCCACCACAAACGCCCTGGAACTCGTCGCGCGCAGGACCCTGAACCATGCGCTTGCCGGAAAAGCGGTCTATGTTCCGGGCTGGCTGAACCGGACGCTTTCCTTCCTGGGAAAGGTCATTCCGCGTTCCTGGGTGGCGGCGTTTGTCTACCATAGGTGGATAAAGGCGCAGAAGAAATGGATGAGCGCGGCTGATGTGGCGGAGGAATGCCCCGCGAAATAAAGGCCCGTGAACCTGTCAGATCAGATATGCCGGCCGCGGACAGCCTGGCCGCTCGCAAACAAGCCTGTATTTGGCGCTTAAGACTCATCCTGCGGGAAAAGGATGCCGTAGCCATGGCTCCTGAACACCTGCGTCACCATGGCCAGGCTGATTTTTCGCATCTTCGCGCCCTGGGGAATGGTCATCACGCGCCCGGCGGTCGCCAGCATGAGGGGATTGGCAATCTCGCTGAAACCCGCCTGAAGCATAATGGGGATGATTTCCGGGTCCTCTTTGCACAATTCATAGATGGTCTTTGACAAATCCAATGTTTTATCCACAGCGCTGCACCGCCTTTCCGCCTGGCACGGGGAAATATACCCGCTCCGGCAAGGGATTTCCGGCTGGGACGCGGGCGGGTTTAGGGACATGTACAGAGCGATCATTGATTTGCGCAAAGCGCAGTGATATAATCCATTCGACACAGAAACCGCTCCAGGCAGAAGACCCCTCCCGTTTTTGCGGCAGGTCTTTTGACACAACCCTTCTTATAGAACCGTTTCCCGCTGGATGACCGTATCTTCGCTGCATATCGGACCGACCCATATATTTTCGTGTCCCCTGCTGTACGGGCGGATAGTTGATTTGCCGCCGCAGGGATATTTGAGTCACCGCGCAAAAGCCGCGCAGCCTTTCCGCCGGCGTATCCGGGCCGCTAAAAGGCTTCTTCAGGACAGGAGCAAACGGAGGGACAGATATGTCACGCACAGTCGTTGAAAGCCTGAAGGCTCTGGGGCTCAGGCAGGTATTGTCCTATGTGGACCGTAATTTTAACCGGAATGCTGTCAAAGTCGCGGACTGGCTGATTAAGCATGACCGGAAAAAACTCGCGGTCGGTTCCCAGGCGCAGACCGCCAAGGAAGCCATCATCAACAAGGAGGGGAACTGGTACAAGCTTCTTGGCAGCCTGTATACCGATGTTGACGGCGGCGTGCGCAGGAAAGCTTTTGAAAACTTTGTCGTCAACGCCAGCATGATCGGCTCGCCGCGCCAGGCCAGATACGCGCGCAAATACGATTGCAACATCCCCTGGGCCATCCTGATGGACCCGACCTCCGCCTGCAACCTGAACTGCAAGGGCTGCTGGGCGTCTGAGTACGGCAAGCGGTTCAGCCTGAGTTTTGAGGAACTGGACGGCATCATCAGACAGGGCAAGAAGCTGGGGACCTTCTTCTATATCTTCTCCGGCGGGGAGCCCCTGCTGCGCAG
>DIWD01000034.1:0-951 GCA_002428405.1 bacterium UBA6115 | reverse complement strand
GTGCCGGCCATCAGCATCGAGGGCTTCCGGGAAGCCACGGACGCCCGGCGCGGCGCGGGGACCTATGACAAGGTCGTCGGGGCGATGCGCCTGCTCCGTGAAAAAAGGCTGCTGTTCGGCATCTCGCTTTGCTACACCAGCCAGAACACGGACGAAATCGGCAGCGACGAATACATCGACCAAATGATCTCCCTGGGCGCCAAGTTCGCCTGGTTTTTCACCTATATGCCGGTGGGTGTGGATGCAGTTCAGGAACTTATGGTATCCGCTGAGCAAAGACGATTTATGTACGAGACGGTTCGCGCATGGCGAAACACAAAAGCACTGTTCACCATGGACTTCTGGAACGACGGCGAGTATTCAGGCGGTTGCATTGCGGGCGGGCGTAGCTATCTGCACATCAACGCCAATGGTGATATTGAGCCATGTGCCTTTATTCATTATGCAGACTCCAACATCCGTGAGCATACGCTACTGGAGGCCTACAAGCGCCCGCTGTTCATGCAGTACCACAAAAACCAGCCCTTTAGGTACAACATGCTTCGGCCCTGCCCTCTGCTGGACAACGATGGCAAATTGGCACAGATGGTTGATGCATCCGGAGCGCATTCAACGGATCTGCAGCACCCGGAGGACGTCCACCAACTATGTGCCAAATGTTCACAAACTGCTGCCCGCTGGCAACCGGTCGCGGATGAATTGTGGAACAGCAGTAGTCATCATGTAAGTAGGGCGAGAAGGTAGCGCCGCCACTTTCCTTGGCTACTGCGCGCGTAAAGGAACTCAATGATGTTCTGACACAGTTGCGCGATAACAGTGAGGAAAACTAAATTCCCGGTCATTACGATATGACCTCCAATCGGATGCTTGTCCGGCTGGAGGTCTTTTTTATTGAGCTTAAAGCTCATATCTGATTGCTCGGATTTCAAGGTTGCAAGGTTGCAAGGTTGC
>DIWD01000038.1:40258-47733 GCA_002428405.1 bacterium UBA6115 | reverse complement strand
TGATCACCATGGGCAGTATGATCGAGCGGGCCATTGAGACCGCCGGGGACCTGCTCGTTTCCCGCGATCAGGAGACAGCCCGCGTCCTCATGCAGGGGGAAGCGGAGATCGACCGCAAGGAACGGGAGATCGAGACCCTGTGCCTGCGCCTGATTCTGATGCAGCAGCCGGTCGCGCGGGACCTGCGGATCATTTCCGCGGCGCTGAAGATGATCACAGACATGGAACGCATCGCTGACCAGGCCAGCGACATCGCCGAGGTCCTGACGATGCCCGTTGAGGGGGCGCTCCTTCCCCTGCCGGAACACCTGCAGATGATGGCGGCGGAAACCGCGTACATGGTGCACAGGGCGATTGATGCCTATGTGGCGCGGGACCTTGCTCTGGCGCATGAGGTGATCGCCTATGACGACATCGTCGACGGCCTCTTCACCCGGGTGAAGGAAGAACTGATGGGCCTGCTGAATTCCTTCTGCTCCCTGGGGCTGAACCCCAATGGCATGCAGCTGCTGGATATGCTGATGATCGCCAAGTATTTTGAGCGCAGCGCGGACCATGCGGTGAACATCGCCGAATGGGTCGAGTTCGCGGTGACCGGGGCATACAAAGGGGAGCGTCTGTCATGATCTATTCTGTTGAGGACGACCAGCCCATCCGCGACCTGGTGCTCTATGCCCTCCGGCAGGCAGGGTATGAGGCGGAGGGCTTTGCCGAGGGGCGGCCCTTCCTGGAGGCCATGAGGGCAAAACTGCCCCAGCTGATCCTGCTGGACCAGATGCTGCCGGGAACGGACGGCACCAAGCTGCTGACGGGGATCAGGGCGGATGAGCGCACCCGGCACATCCCGGTCATCATGCTTACCGCCAAGGACAATGAGATGGACAAGGTCCGCTCGCTGGACGCCGGGGCGGACGACTATATCGTCAAGCCTTTTGGGGTGATGGAGCTGCTCTCCCGCATCCGCGCGGTATTGCGCCGCATTGAAACCAAGGGAGGGACAGAACAGCTTTCAGCCGGCCCTCTCCGGCTGGACCCTGCCCGGCATGAGGTGAGGGTCAGTGATGCGCTGGTCATGCTCACCAACAAGGAGTTCAGGCTGCTTCATTTCCTGATGATGAACCGCGGCCTGGTCTTCTCCCGCGAGCAGCTGCTCAGCAAAGTATGGGATACCGAATATGCCGGGGATACCCGGACAGTGGACATGCATGTGCGCACATTGCGCGCCAAGCTTGGGGAGGCTGCCTGGATGGTCCAGACCCGGCGCGGGGTGGGGTATCGCCTGGCGGATGAGGGCGGCGAAACCGCGAAAGGGCAGGAGCATTGAGAAAGCGGATTTACCTTGGGTTTATCGTCTTTGTGGTTATTTTTGGCGCCGCGGCCTCGCTGCTGTCCGCGGCGGTGGTCAGCACTGTTTCCATGGACCAGCTCTCCCGGCAGCTGTCTGAGGAAGCCCGCCTGATCCAGCGCCGGATGGATGAAGAAGGAGCGCTGAATGCCCTCCAGGGCCTGGTCACCGTTTCAAGGGTGACCTATATACAGCCTGACGGCAAGGTGCTGTTTGACAACTGGGTGGAGGACATTGATGAGAACCACCTGGACCGGCCGGAGGTCCAGCAGGCCCTGAAAACCGGGCAAGGCGAGGCCATCCGCTATTCCCGGACGGTCAACGCGGATTCTGTCTACCTGGCCGTCCGCCTGGTGGACGGAAATATCCTGCGGCTTGCCACGCCGGAACGGATCGCGCGGCAGATCGTGTCGGGCATCGCCCCGTTTATCATCTTTGGCATGATCATCCTCATCCTGTTAAGCCTGCCTGTCATCAATTATTTCAGCGCCAGGCTGCTCAGGCCGCTGCTGTCCATTGACCTGGATCATCCGGAGGATGCCCGCGTGTCTGAGGAACTGCTGCCGCTCATCCGCCGCATTGACCTGCAGAACAGGCAGAGCAAGGCGCAGATGGATGCGCTGGCGGCCAGGCAGCAGGAGCTTGACGCCCTGCTGGGAGGCATGCACGAGGGCTTTATCGCGCTGGGGCAGAGAGGCGAAATCATCCTCATCAACTCCAGCGCCTGCGCCATGCTGGGGGTGGAAAGGGAAAAGGCTCTGGGCTGCCAGATGCCTGAAATCAACCGGAGTTCCGTCATACTGGATATGCTGGAAAAGCTTCGCAGGACCGGCAGCGCGGAAGGCATGCTGGAAAAAGACGGGCGAAGCTATTTCCTCTCGGCATCAAGGCTTGAGAATCCGCTCGGCGCCGTTATCCTCTTTTCCGACCAGACAGACAAGGTGCAGGGCGAGGCCATGCGCAAACGCTTCACCGGCAATGTCTCCCATGAGCTCCGCACCCCGCTGACCACCATCCTGGGATATGCGGAAATGTTGGAGAAGGGCATGGTGAAAAAGGAAGACCTGGGGCAATTTTACCGCCTCATTCAACGGGAAAGCAGCCGCATGCTTACCCTGGTGGAAGATATCCTGCGCCTGTCCAGGCTTGACGAGGGATACCTCAGCGGAAAGCATGAGAAAGTCAGCCTGTATGAGACGGCAAAAGCGGCCTGCCAGTCCCTGGAACCATTCGCGGACGAAAGGGGCATCCATCTGAGTTTTTCAGGCGGGGAGGCCTTCATCCTGGGGGACGCGACACTGCTTGGTGAGCTGTGTTCCAACCTGATTGACAATGCCATCAAATACAACAAGGAGAACGGTTCAGTCCAGGTCGACATACAGGGCGGCCAACAGGCTGTGCTCACCGTAAAGGATACTGGCATCGGCATCGCGCCGGAGCATCAGTCCAGGGTGTTTGAGCGTTTCTACCGGACTGATACCAGCCGTTCCAAGGCGACAGGCGGGACCGGCCTGGGGCTGTCCATCGTCAAGCACGCGGCGGAATACCACCATGGGAATATCACCCTGAAAAGCCGGGTGGGCGAGGGCACGGCCATCATGGTGGTCTTCCCGGCCTATCAGGAAAACGCATAAGCGGACAAGGCTGATTCCGGCGTGCTGTGTGTAAGTCCGGCATCCGGTTTTTTCAGCAGGCCCTATATAAACTGCCTCCCGGGTATCCTGGCGGCTTCCGTGAGCATCAGCAGGAAGGCGCCCACGCCATGCAGGTCGTTGACGCTTGTCGGGCGCGCGCAGTAAAAATCATAATCTCCAATGCCTGTGCCAATGCACACATTGTCCAGCAGGATGCCGTTTTCTTCATGCTTCAGGCGGCTGATGACGCCCCGGATGGCTTCCCGTGCGGGCAGAAGGAAGCGGTCCTCCATCAGGCCTTTCCGGACCGCCTTGCACAGCGCGGCGGCATACAGGCAGGTGCAGGAGGTTTCCACCCAGTTGCCCGGCTGGCCCGGTTTGTCCACCACCTGGTACCACAGCCCGGTTTCCCCGTCCTGATAGCGGCACAGAGCCGTCAGCAAGCCGCGGGCCATGTCCTGAAGCGCTGCGCGCCCCGGGTGTTCCTCAGGGAGGAAGTCCAGGTCATTCAGGAGAGCGACGACTACCCAGCCCATGGAACGGCCCCAGAACTCAGGCGAGCGGCCGGTCACGGGGTCCGCCCACTCATGCCGCCTGTCCCTGTCCCAGGCGTGGCGCCACAGTCCCGTATTGGGGTCCATGGTCACCTGCCGCATCATGTCTGCCTGGAAGACGACCAGGTCGAAAAATGCCGGCTTTGAGAATACCTTGCCGTATTCCGCCATGAAAGGCCCGGCCAAATACAGGCCGTCCAGCCACATCTCGTTGCGGTGCCATGCCTTGTGCCAGAAGCCGCCCTCCGGCGTGCGGGGGAAGTGCTCCAGGTAATGGGCGATGGTGTCCATCGCGGCCGCGTAACGCCCGTCCTTGCTCTGCTGATACAGCGGAAACAAAAGGATGCCAGGCTGGAGGTCGTCCAGCTGGCCGGGATTGAACGAGATGATGTTTCCGCAGGAATCGATGAGCGAGTCCACCCAGGCCTTGATATATTCAAGGAGTTTTCCGTCCCCCGTCAGTCGAAACGTCTCATGCATGCCCGAGAGGAACACGCCCTGGTGGTAGTGAAAATGCCCCCTGGGGGGAAGCTCTTCGGGGGTGTATTTCTTCATCAGGGTTTCGCAGGCATCCCCTGCGAGGCGGACCAGCACATTGCGATTCAGCTTGTACGTTTCCACAACTGTCCTCCTTTGGGAATTCAGCCCATATGCTGGTGTGTGCACGCTTTTGGCATATCGCGGTCACACAATGGGGCAACAATACCTATCTGAACATGAAACACCTGGACGCCCCGGACGGCAGCGAACCGGCTGTCGGCTAATTGTCAAATCGATGGCCTCCGGATATTTTCGCAGAAGTCTTGACAGTACTGACGGATCCGTTCCCCTTGTTTCCCTACCCGGTATATCAGGGGGCTCTGCCCTGTCCCTTCTGCCGTGAGCCTAAGGGGGGAGTGCCATTCTACTTCCCCACGGCGCTGTCTGAAAAAAGCACGCCCAGCATCACAGAGTCTGCCACGCCGTCTACCGGCAGGCCGTTGTTCTTCTCAAACAGCTTCACCGTGTCCGCTGTGTTCTCGGTAAAGCGGTCGTTGTACTTGTCCGTGCGGTAATAGCCCAGCTCCAGGAAACGCCCCTTCATGTCCAGCACCTTCTGCCCCCTGCTGCCCAGGATGAGCTCGGCGTAAGGCGGGGGCGTGGGGGTGGGCGTCGGTGTTGGAGCGTTAGCCAGCCAGGCGGAATCATATTCATCTACAATAGGCGATTTGCTGAAATCGTAAAAACTATAATCTATTTGCATATCCAATGGAATCTTTTGATACCAATCAACAAGATCCCTATGTGTTCTAATTAACATAAATTCATCCATTAGTTCTGGAACTAAATCTATTAAAGAAGGGATTGATGTATCTGTTGTCATTGTAAAAAAACGAATGTTTTCTCTTTGATCGTCTTCAATATCTAATTTTCTTAAGAAAGTATCGTTTTCTTTCTTACCATAACCATACATTAATTCACCAGTGTAATAATCAAAATTTGTAGATCTTTGATTCTCAACTGTTATATCTAATAATAATATTCTGTTAGTGTCTATTGTTGGCTTATTATCTCTAAAAATACAGAATCCAAGATTATTCCAATTTACCTCTTTATCCAATATTTCATCTTTAAATACTGGCAAAGTATTATTAATATTTATTTTGCTTTGAGTAATGACTGGCCAGTTTTCTTGCGGGATCATCTTTACATACAGCTCAAGAAACTGTTTAGTAGTCAAAGTCATATAACCGCTGTTGAGTTCATTTATAAAATCAGGCGACAGGTCAAGTTCATTTAGATCTATAGAAAAATAGTCTGCGACATCATCAAAAGACGCCCACGAGTTAATGATTGTGATATATTCATTATTGGAAAAGTATTCATCATTCCCAAAGAAAAATTTGTCATTGTTATCATTCAGTTCAATCCCGATTGTCATAGAATCCATAAAATCAGGTGTGAAAAATTCCGAAACAAGTATGTCACCACTATTAAGATCCACAGAAAAAAGAGGGTCTCTCATACCTGTCTTTACAAGTGGAATTCTATCATGTTCTTTTCTCTTTTGATATGGGCAGAACATGGGATTCATTATGTCAATTGGATTCCCTTGATGGTCGACATGATATACGCCCATTCTGATAGGTAATACGGTTTCAGTCCCCATAATATTTGCAATCAGAAAACATACTCCAGAATTTGAAATGCCAAAAAAACCGTCATCTGGAAAAGTCTGATATATCATATTGAAAACATTCGGATAGTCTGCAGGAACAATATTCAATTCCTCAATATAGTCACTGAGGATTTTCTCCATCTGCGGGTTCTGCATTCTGAAAGGGGTGTCACCAAAAGCCCACCTCCCGATGCTAGTTATATTCTCAGGTATGTTAACTGATTGCAAATTATAACAGCCATAGAACGCTAAGTCACCAATATTTACCAAACTCTCCGGCAAGGTCAGCGATGTCAGGCCGGAACATTGAAAGAAAGCCTCTTTCCCAACGCTGGTTACACCTTCAGGTATTGTTATCGATGTTAGGTTCCTGCAATGTTGGAACGCAAAATCCCCTATGGTGTCAATGCTATCAGGAAATGTTATCGACCTAAGGAAGTAACATCCCGAAAAGGTGCCCGCTCCAATGCCGGTCAATCCATCCGGCAAGGATACCGTTTTAAGGCTGCCACAATAGCGAAATGCATTATTCCCGATTTCGGTAATGCTTTCAGGAAGTGTTACTGAAGTTAAGTTGCTGCAGCCAGAGAAGGCTCCCTCACCGATGGCAGTCACGCCATATGGAATAACAACCGAGGTAATGCTAGTATTATCGAGGAAAGCATCTGCCCCAATGCTGGCAACAGATGGCAGGGTGATTTGTGATTCAGTGCCATTGTATCTGACTATGGTCTCGCCATATTCATCAATTCTACAGATATAACCATCCATGGTGCCAAAGGTGGTCGCTTTTGCAGAATTTAACAACGTCAAAACTAGAAACAAGGCAAAAATCAAAGCCAACCCAGTTCTGTTTTTATACTCTTCCATATACTCTCCTGCTTAGCATTTATTACAGAAACAAAGGGGACATTGCCGTTATCTTCCAGGTAGGGAGCCGTGCGGCAGTCGTTTCATCATCTTCCTCCGTCGGCGCGGACATGCAAATACATTTTGCTGATTGTAGCACAGGGCTCCGGGGACAGGCAACCGATCCGTTGCCCCTTCTTCTGAAACGAACCAACATCGTATCGGGAAGGGGATGATTCCGTGGTCCGGGGAGGAGTTTCCCGGGCGGGGTATGGGGATACGGTACACAGGCGTGCTCAGGTACTTCCCTGATAAGAGCAGGAAGGTTCCACTATGGCATGAGGGGGAGCCGGGCTGTCCGGCGGCTTCCGTCAGCATCATCAGGAAGGCGCCGAACATCCTTAATACCGCAGCATCAAAGGCGGCGCAAGTCGTATCCGGATGCGCTGTGCAGGACGGCTTGAACGCAAATATTGCAAGAAACCCCGGGGGAGATCCCCGGGGCTGTGCTTTCTATGTGTTTTTTCTTTCGTTTATTCCTGTTTGTATACCAGCGCCCAGGCGGGGAGCTCGGACAGGGCGGGATGTATGGTCATGGACTGTTCGACCGGAATCCAGGTGCCCTTTATTTCAGCCTGTTCCGGCCCGCCCGCGTTCATCAGGAAGGCATAGGGCTGCACCAGCGCCGCGGCCTGGGGGCCAACGATATGCACGCCCAGGATGCGGCCCTTGTCATCGGTGATGATCTTGGCAAAGCCGTTGTCCTCCCGGCGGCGTGAATACCCCATGGCAATGCCGGCGACCACCTCGGAATAATGGTTGCGGTAGACGCGTACGCGATCAGCGTACAATCCGTGCGCTTCCGCCTCGCTCAGGCCCACCCCGGCTGCCTGCGGGTGGGTGAATACAGCCTGGGGCACGCTGGAATAATCCGC
>DIWD01000038.1:16475-40235 GCA_002428405.1 bacterium UBA6115 | reverse complement strand
TTGATGTCGCCCAGCGCCCAGATGTGCGGGACGGAGGTGGCAAGCCTGCTGTCGGTTGAAACATAGCCGTTCATGTCCGTCTCCACCTGTGCTGAAGCCAGGTTGAGCCGGTCGGTGTTGGGGATTATACCGGAGGCGATGAACACCTCCTGCGCACTGACCGGATAACGTTCCCCGCTGCGCGCGTCCTGGAACTCCACGGTTTTCAGGCCGTTTTCATTCCTGATTGACTGCGCGAGGGCATAATAGAGCACCCTGACCCCGGCTGCCTCCAGTTCCTTGCCGACAAAGGGACCGATTTCCCCGTCAAATCCCCGCAGGATGGTCTCGCTTCGGACGGCCAGGGTGACCTTAGTGCCGAAGGCTGAAAAGATGTGCGCGATCTCGCACGCCGTGGAGCCGCCGCCGTAAACCAGCAGGCTGTCGTAGGGTTTGCTGGGGAACTTGTCCCCGAAGAAGGATTCGCTGGTGATATATCCGGCTTCTTCCAGGCCTGCTATGACAGGAACCCGGGTCCTGGCGCCGGCCGCGATGACGATGTCGTCCGCGCTGAGGCGCTCACTGCCGCCGTCCTTCAGGCTGACCGACAGCGTGTGCGGATCCTCAAACTTCGCCTCACCCTTGTACAGCGTCAGGCCTGGCGTTTTCTCCAGGTCACTCTCCAGGTCTTTGTTTACATCTGTCTGCCGCCGCATACGCCGGGTGATTTTTTTCCAGTCCACCTTGGGCTCGGAAAATGTCACGCCGACACGTTCCCCGCGCTGGGCCTCGCGGATGAGGTCCGCGGGGTAAACCAGCATTTTGGAGGGGATGCAGCCCCGGTTGAGACAGGTACCCCCGAACTCGCCTTTTTCGATGACCGCGACGGTCTTCCCGTGTTTGAGGGCTTCTTCCATGACGATCAGCCCGCTGCCCGCGCCGATCACCGCCAGGTCGTAATGCCGCATAAAGTCTTCTCCTTGAATAATTTCCAGATCTACGGAATGATTCTACCCGGCAGGCTCGACCGATCAGGCATTCAGGTCAAGGAAGGCTTTTGTTCCCCAGCGCCTGAGCAGAAGGTACAGCAGGCCGCAGACGACGGCGTAGAAGATGGCGGTCAGCGCCGCGAAAAAGACGAGGCCCGGGTTGCCCTTGAGCACCAGGGCATACAGTGCTGCGGGCCCCGCCACCATCAGGAAACTGACCAGCATGGTCAATATGGTGCCGATGCCCTGCTTGACCGGCTCGATTTCATGGGTCCAGTCAAACTTGGGGAAGCGCAGGTTCAGCAGCACACCCAGCAAACCGCTCATCAGGGTCATCAGCGCGGGAAGAGCTGCCATCAACAGAGCCAGGGGCAGGGCAGCTCCCTGGATGAGTGCGGTCGCAGCGCAGGCCAGCAGGACGGGCGGCAGGCAGATCGTGAGGTGCGCCTTGACCTTGCCCAGCAGCGCGTCCATGGGGCTGACCGGCAGGGATTTGAGGATCCACAATGCCTTTCCCTCAAGGGAAACGGAAGGGGCGGATACCATGTTCATCGCTGTGATCATCGTCAGGATGAGCAGCGTGAAGGTTTCCGGCGCGACACCTGTCAGGCTGGTCTGCGCCATGAGCTGGTCCAGGATGCCTCTGTTGACCAGCAGCAGCACCGGCAGCGCCAGCATGAACGCCAGCCCCAGACCCGAATTGAGCATGTAGGCCGGGCATGAGAAGAAACGCCGGAGTTCCTTCTTCAGCAGCGCGGCTTTCAGGCTGCCTTCCTTCATTGGCCCTGCCGTGTAGACCGCCTTGGGCGCCCCGCGCTTCATGGTCAGGATGCGCAGGTAACTCCTGGAAATGACGTAAAGCACCAGCGTCAGCGGCAGGATGGCCGTGAGCGCGAACAGCAGCAGGCTTGTCAGGCTGCCCTCAGCGATGGCCAGGCCGTAATGCCAGGCCGGGAACAAAGCCTTCTGGAAGGCCTGCGCGATCTGCTCGCCGGAGGCGATGAGCCGGCTGAGGTACTTGGGCAGCTGGCTGAACAGAGCGAAGTAGGCGAACAGGAACAGCAGCGACAGCAGGGTCGTTACCAGCGACTTACGCTTAACACGCTGGGTGATGATCGCCAGCAGCCAGCCGCCCAGAAGGGACAGCGCGAGCGCCGGCAGCGGCAAAAGCAGGCTGGTGAGGATGTACATCAGGATGCCGGAAAAACTCACCGGCCCGTGTATCAGCCACACAACCGCGGAGGGCAGCAGGATGAGCTGCTGGAACATGAAGACGAACAGGAGCAGCACCGCGGTGCGGCTTAGCAGGATCGTCCCCGGCCTGATTGGCAGCGAGAGAAGCATATCGTTGTCCTTAGCGTCATACAGCGTCGACTGGGCCAGGAAAACGCTGCCCACGAAGCTCATCATGAATGCCGTCAGCGTGCACATTGCGTGGTAAAGAACCCTTAGCCCGGCGTCCCGGTAGGGGACGTAGAGCATGTCAAACATCGCGCCCACGGAAAAGCCCAGGCTCCCGATGACGTAGACCGCCAGCAGCGCGATGAGCAGCTTCATCCCGGCGGAGCGTTTCTTTCCCGCCCGGCCGAAGGTGAACAGTTGGGCGAAAAGCGCCTGCAGGCGGGTTTTCAGCAACGCCTTAAGCATTTTTATCCTCCAGTTCCAGGAAGACCTCCTCCAGCGACTCATCTCCCTTCACAGCATCCATCGGCCCCTCAACCACCAGCCTGCCATGGCGGATGATGGCCACCTTGTCGCACAATTTTTCTGCCACGTCCAGCACATGGGTGGAGAAAAACACCGCGCCGCCCGCATCGCACAAAGAGCGCATCATCTGCTTCAAGGTGAAGGATGCCTTGGGATCAAGCCCGGTGAAGGGTTCGTCCATGACCAGCAGGCGGGGCTCGTGCAGCATCGCGCTGATGACGGCGAGCTTCTGCTTCATGCCGTGGGAATAGGCGCTGATGGGCTGCGCCAGGTCCCCGGTCAGTTCAAAGGCGCCGGCGAGGCGGGCGATCCGCTCCTCCCGCAGGGCTTTGGGAATTCCGAAGATATCCGCGGTGAAGTTCAGGTAGCGGATGCCGGTCATAAACTCGTACAGGTCAGGGTTGTCCGGCAGGTAGGCGAGGAGCTTTTTGCATTCCAGCGGCTGCTCCTTGATGGACAATCCATTGATATGGATTTCGCCCTCGTCAAAGCGGAGGATGCCGCAGCAGGCCTTGATGGTGGTCGTTTTACCGGCGCCGTTGTGCCCGATGAAGCCGTAGATCTCCCCGGGTTTGATATGGATGGACAGGCTGTCCACCGCCTTTTTGTCACCGTAGGACTTGCTGAGGTTCTGGATTTTAAGCATCTGCGTCTCCTTTTCTCTTCCTTGCCCTGACTATGTCATCCTCTGACGGTTCAGCATTATAGCACAACCTGATCTTCTGCACATTTCCGCCGCGTGGACAGCTAGAGGGTTTTTCCTTATAATGACGGGACAGAACAAAACAGAAGAGGAGCTCGCCATGCGCAGACAAATCAGGTTCGGTATTCTGGGTTATGCCTCCATTGCCAGGCGGGAAGTGATCCCGGCGATTGAACTGGCGGAAAACGCGGTGAACTACGCGCTGGCCTCCGGCAAGGCGGAAAGCCGTCAGGCGGCGAAGGAAGCCTTTGGATTTGAGAAATTGTATGGGGATTATGACGCGCTGCTGAAGGATAAGGAGGTGGAAGCGGTGTACATCCCCCTGCCAAACGGCTTGCACAAAGAGTGGACCATCAAGGCCGCGCGCGCGGGCAAACATGTGCTGTGCGAAAAGCCCATGGCGCTGACAAGGGAAGACTGCCTGGAGATGATTTCCGCCTGCGAGGAGAACGGGGTCAAGCTCATGGAAGCCTTCATGTATCGCTTCACATCGCGCATCCAGACACTGAAAAAACTGCTTGACAGCGGGGCCATTGGCGAAGTGCGCCACATCAACTCCACCTTCCGCTTCTATAACAACCGCGTAAAAGACGTGCGTTTTGACCCAGCGCTTGGCGGAGGCAGCCTGTGGGATGTCGGATGTTACCCAATCAACCTCATTGGCATGATCATGGGCGAGGAGCCCGTTTCCCTTTGCGCGCAGAAAACAGAGAAGCATGGGGTTGACTACAGCCTCACCGCCGTCATGAAGTATCGCTCAGGCGCGCTGTGCACCGCCAGCTGCGGATTTGATTCCGACTCGGCCCTTGTGAGTGAAATCAACGGAAGCACAGGGGGCATCCTGATGCGGGACAGCTTTCACGAAACAGACACACCCATTCTTCTCATCAGGGACGGCATAGCGGAGGAGATCCCCGTGCCCGCCTGCCGGCGATATGTGCTGGAGGTGGAGGACTTTGCCGACGCCATCATCAATCGCCGTGATCCTGGCTTCAGCCTGAAGGAGACTGTGCGAAATATCGGCCTCATCCAGCGCATCCTGCAGGCCGCGGAGTAGAGCTGAGCATATATGGGACGTCATTCTCCAAGGAGGGACCAGTTTTGTCCCAATCATTTTTTTCCCCAAACCTCAAACTGCGTAGAGGAGTGCTATAATCATGCTGCCTCTCGGAGGAATGAAGGCAGCTATTTTTTTGCGCGAATGCAGTACTGCTCCGCACAGCAGAACAAGATTGACAAAACCGGAGGATGAAGGATGAACGCAGGCGCTGAACAGGCAAAGATCGTCATCGACGCGGAGGGAGAGGAAAAGGAAAAGCTGGACGCGATTGCCAAGGTCATTGAGACATACAAGGACAAACCCGGCTGTCTGATCGCGGTATTGCATCTGGCGCAGGAGATTTATGGCTGCCTGCCCCTAAATGTGCAGCAGTTCATCGCCCAGGGCATGGGGGAGACCTTGAGCCATGTGTCCGGTGTCGTGAGTTTTTATTCCTATTTCTCCACGATTCCCCGGGCGCAGCACGCCATCAAGATCTGCATGGGCACCGCCTGTTATGTGCGCGGCGGGAAGCGCATTGTGGAGCGGCTTGAGGAGGAGCTGGGGATCTCGGTGGGGGAGAGCACGCCGGACGGCAAGTTCTCCATTGCCATCACCCGCTGCCTGGGGGCCTGCGGCCTGGCGCCCGTATTGATGATTGACCAGGACGTTCATCAGCAGGTCAACCCGGATAAGGTTGAAAAGATCCTGTCCAAATATTGAGCCGTGGAGGATGAGAAGCATGAAGATCAGCAATCGGGCCGATTTGGAATCCATTTCGGCAGCATATAAAGCACAGCAGGCTATCGCTGAGTACAGGGTCCTCGTCTGCGGCGGCGGCGGGTGCGTTTCCTCCGGATGTATCAATACAAGGGATGCGGTGCAGGCCTTTATCACGGAGAATCGTCTGGAAGAGAAGGCCTCGCTGACCTTCACCGGCTGCATGGGGCTGTGTTCCTTAGGCCCGCTGATGCAAATCGAGCCGGAAGGCGCGCTTTATGTCCAGGTGACGCCCGACATGGCAAGGGACATCCTTGCCCGGCACATCATTGGCGGCGACATCGCTGAGGAATACACTTTCCTGGATGAGAAAACAAAAAAGCATATCCCGCTTTTAAAGGATATCCCCTACTTCTCAGAACAGGTCAAGATCGCCCTTCGCAACTGCGGCAAGGTGGACTACGCGTCCCTTCAGAGCAGCATCGCTGAGGGCGGGTTCCTGGCCCTGGACAAGGCCCTGGCGATGGAGCGGAAAGCCGTGATTGAGCAGGTCAAACTGTCCGGCCTGCGCGGGCGCGGGGGCGGCGGCTTCCCGACCGGGCTGAAGTGGGAAGCGGGCTACAAGGCCGAGGGCGATATGAAATACCTCATCTGCAACGCGGACGAGGGCGACCCCGGCGCGTTCATGGACCGCTCCCTGATTGAGAGCGACCCCTTCGGACTGATTGAGGGGATGATGATCGGCGCCTACGCCATCGGCGCAAACAAGGGCTATGTGTATATCAGGGCGGAATACCCCATCGCGGTGGAACGCCTGACCCGTGCGATCGAGATGGCGAGGGAAGCTGGACTGCTGGGGGAGAACATCCTGGGCCGCGGATTCAATTTTGACCTTGAAATCAGAATCGGGGCAGGCGCTTTCGTGTGCGGCGAGGAGACAGCGCTGATGCATTCGGTGGAAGGACAGCGGGGAGAGCCCTCCCAGAAACCGCCGTTTCCTTTCGAAAGCGGCCTTTTCGGCTGCCCCACCATCATCAACAACGTGGAAACCTTTGCCAACATTCCGCCTATCATTATGAATGGCGGCGCCTGGTTCGCCTCCTTTGGAACCGAGAAGTTCAAGGGAACCAAGGTGTTCGCCCTGGCGGGCGACATCCGCTATTCCGGGCTGGCTGAAGTGCCCATGGGCTACAAGGTGGGCGACCTGATCTATAAAATCGGCGGAGGGATCCCCCGCGGGGGCCGCTTCAAGGCCGCGCAGATCGGCGGTCCCTCCGGCGGGTGCATCACCAAAGACAACCTCAATACAACGCTGGAGTATGACACGCTATCCGCGCTGGGGGCCATCATGGGTTCCGGCGGTCTGGTGGTGATGAGCGACGACACTTGCATGGTGGACACCGCCCGCTTCTTTATGGACTTTATCCGGGATGAGTCCTGCGGCAAGTGCGTGCCCTGCCGCATCGGCACCAAGAGGATGCTGGAGATCCTTGAGCGCATCACCAAGGGGGAAGGGCGTGAAGAGGACCTTGCGCTGCTGAAGGAATTATCCGAGAATATCAAGGAGACGGCCATGTGCGGCCTGGGCCAGACGGCGCCAAATCCGGTGCTGTCCACCCTGCGTTTCTTCATGAATGAGTACGAGGACCATATCAAAGCCCATCACTGTGAGGCGGGGGTCTGCTCCAGCATGTTCATCTCGCCCTGCCAGAACGCCTGCCCCGCCGGCATTGACGTGCCCGGTTACCTCGCGCTGATTCAGAATGGCCGCTTCATTGACGCCTATAATCTCATCCGGCAGGAAAACCCCTTCCCGGGCGTGTGCGGGAGGGTGTGCACCCACCCCTGCGAGGAGAAATGCCGCAGGGCTGCGCGGGACGAAGCGCTGGCCGTGTGCGACCTTGAGCGCTTCGCGGCTGATTACGCGGCCAACCACCAGGAAAGCTACACCGATGACATCAAGTATCCAAGGAACGATAAGAAAATCGCCATCGTCGGCGCGGGCCCCAGCGGGCTGACATGCGCCTATTACCTGGCCAGGCTGGGCTATCATACGGATGTGTATGAAAGCCAGCCCATGGCGGGAGGCACCCTGGCCTACGGCATTCCGGAATACCGGCTGCCTGACGACATCCTGCAGCACGAAATCAAACTGATCGAGCAGGAAGGCGTCAATATCCACCTGAATCAGGAAGTCGGCAAGAACATCTCCTTTTCCTTCCTCAGGGAGAACTACCAGGCGATTTACCTGACCACCGGCACCCAGTTCCCCAATGATGTGGGGATTGAGGGGGAAGGACTCAAGGGCGTATACCATGGCCTGCCCTTCCTCAAGGACATCCACTCAGGCCGCCGGGTGAAGACGGGCAAAAAAGTGGTCGTCATCGGCGGCGGCTCGACCGCGATGGACGCCGCCCGCAGCGCGCTGCGCCTGGGGGCTGGGGAAGTCAAGGTCATCTACCGCAGGGAAACGGAAGACATGCCCGCCGGCAAGCGCGAGATAACCGGGGCGATGGAGGAGGGGGTTGAGATTCTTCCGCTTACCAAGCCCTTGCGCATCCTGGGCGATGAAAAGGGACGGGTCAAGGGGATCGAGTGCCAGAGGATGCTGCCGGGTGAATATGACAGCAAGGGCAGGCCGCGTCCCCACCATGAGGAGGGTTCGGAGTTTGTGATCGCCTGTGATATGGTCATCCCGGCCATCAGCCTGCACGCCGACTTTCCCTTCATCTCATCCCGTGACGTGGAGATGACCGCCTGGGGCACGCTGGTGACCTCCAGGCACAGCCTGATGACCTCCCTGGAGGGGGTTTTCGCGGGCGGCGACCTGGCGCGCGGGCCTGATACCGTCATCGCCGCGATTTCCGACGGCAAGAAGGCCGCCAGCAGCATTGACAGGTACCTGGGCGGCAGCGGAAAACTCAACAAGGGAAAAGCGATCGACATTCCCCCGGCTGTCACGGATGAGGACAGCGCGGAGTACGGGCGTTTCCCGCTTGAAACGCTTCCGGTTGACGCGCGCATCCAGGGATTCCGCGAGATCAACAGGGGATACCGCAAGCTTTACGCGGTCGCTGAGGCGACGCGCTGCCTGAGATGTGACAGGAGGTAAGGGATGGACAGGACAATCAGGACAAATGGAAAGGCCAAGCCCGGCTATGTCCGGCTGAACATCAACGGCAAGTATATTGACGCCAGGGAAGGGCAGACCATCCTGCAGGCCGCGCAGGACTCCAACATCTATATCCCAAGCCTTTGCTACCTGGAAGGCGTGCATCAATTCGGCGGGTGCCGGATGTGCATGGTCGAGGTGGAAGGGCAGCGGACCCTGGTCGCCAGCTGTATGGTGAAGGTGAAAGACGGCATGGCGGTGAAAACCAACACCGCGAAGGTGCGCCAGGCGCGGAAAATCAACTGCGAGCTGCTGCTCTCCGATCATCCGCAGGACTGCCTGTCCTGCGAGCGTTCAGGCCAATGCGAACTGCAGACCCTGGCGCGCACCCTGGGCATTACCAGCGTGCGTTTCCAGGACGAGATGTCCCCGGGCAGCCGGGACATCTCCCCGGCCATTACCCGGGACACCAGCAAGTGCATCCAGTGCCGCCGCTGTGTGAGCGTATGCAACCAGGTGCAAGGCATCGGTGTGCTCAATGCCCAGAACCGCGGCTTCAATACCATCATAGGCCCCGCGCTGGGCCTGTCCATCAGCGAGGTGGACTGCACCAACTGCGGCCAGTGCGTGGCGGCCTGCCCCGTGAACGCGCTGAGCGAAACCAACGGCATCCAAAAGGTCTGGGACGCGATCAACGACCCGTATATCCGCACAGTGGTCCAGGTGGCACCCGCGGTGCGTGTAGCCATCGGCGAGGAGTTTGGATTGCCGGCAGGCGAGGCGGCGACAGGGAAACTGGCCACTGCACTCAAGGAAATGATGTTTGACGACATCTTTGATACCAACTTCGCGGCGGACCTGACCATCATGGAGGAAGGCAGCGAGTTTCTGGAACGCGCGGGCGCCGCGATCAGGACCGGCAAGGCTGTCCTCCCGATGATCACTTCCTGCTCCCCGGGCTGGATCAAGTACCTGGAGCATCATTATCCCGACAGGACGGCCAATCTGTCCACCTGCAAATCGCCGCACATGATGATGGGCGCGGTCATCAAGTCCTATTACGCCAACAAGCTGGGCATGGATCCTAAAAAAATCTTCGTGGTCTCCGTCATGCCCTGCACAGCGAAAAAGTTTGAGATCGACCGGCCGGAAATGGAAAATGACGGCTTGCGCAACGTGGACGCGGTGATCACCACAAGGGAACTGGCCCGGATGATCAGGGAAGCGGGGATCGACTTTGAGAACCTGCAGCCCAGTGACTTTGACCAGCCGCTGGGCATCTCCACCGGCGCTGCGGACATCTTCGGCGTAACGGGCGGTGTCATGGAGGCCGCTATGCGCACGGTGTACGAGCTGGTGACCGGACGGGAGTTGCCCCTGGCCCAGCTGAAGGCAGTGCCNNGGCAAAGGTCGCCGTGACCAGCGGTTTTCAAGGCGCGAAAGCGCTGCTGGACGAAGTGGGGCGCGGAGAAGGCGGCTATCATTTCATCGAGGTGATGGGCTGCCCCGGCGGCTGCGTGACCGGTGGCGGCCAGCCCAGGACCGCCGTACAAAACGCCTGGGCTAGCCGGGCGCAGGGACTCTATAACGTGGATCTGGCCAAAAAGCTGCGCAAGTCCCATGCGAACCCCGCGGTCCAGAAGCTCTATGGCGAATTCCTGCTGGAGCCGCTGAGCCATAAATCCCACGAACTGCTTCATACTGTGTATACCAAACGCGGGATCTATAATGAGTTTCTGAAAAAGGAAGGGGACTGACCGCCATCTCCGTACAGGCAATTGAGTGTGTTTCTGACCAATGCACCGACATCACCATTGTCATGATCAAAATTGGACGTTATGGGATAATCGATGTCCATGAGTATGTCAGGAACCTGAAGAGAGATAAATGAAAAAAATTATCGTCCTGCTGCTTTCCCTCTCGGTTTCATTGGCCCCGGCTGCGGCAATGGCCGAACCCCTGCGTGTCGCGGCGCTCAAGGGCCCCACCGCGATGGGGCTGGTGAAGCTGATGAAGGACAGCGAAGGCGGGGAAGACTATCTTTTTACACTGGCCGCCAGCCCGGACGCTGTGCTGCCAGGTCTCCTGCGGGGAGAGATTGACCTGGCCTGCATCCCGGTCAACCTAGCGGCCATCCTGTATGCAAACACAGGGGGAGCAGTCCGGGTGGTCAGCATCAACACCCTGGGCGTGCTCTTCATCCTTCAGCGCGGGGAAGGGGTCTGTCAGCTCTCTGATCTGGCCGGCCGGAAAATCTATGCCAGCGGCAAGGCTTCCACGCCGGAATATGCACTGAACCATCTGCTTGCCCTGGCCGGGGTTGAGAATGTGGAAATAGAATGGAAGGGCGAGCACGCAGAGACCCTGGCTGCCCTGATGAACGACCCTGCGGGGCTGTCGATGCTGCCGCAGCCCTTCGCCGCATTGGCGATGGAAAATGACCCGGACATCCGTATCGCACTGGATCTGAACCGTGAATGGGAGAACCTGAGCGGGGACAGCTTGATTACCGGGGTGACTGTGGCCCGGAAAGAACTGCTTGAGGGGGATCAAGCCGGATTGAACCGGTTTCTGTCGGATTATCAGACTTCCACTGCATATGTCAATGAAAACATAGTCCAGGCGGCAGGCCTGATTGAAGAGTATGGCATCCTCAACGCAAAGACGGCTGAAAAAGCCTTGCCGAACTGCGCCATTACCTTTATCATGGGTCAGGAAATGAAGGGGCTGCTTGACCCATTCTATCAGGTCTTATTCCGGCAGAATCCGGCTTCCACCGGCGGGGCGGTGCCTGATGACAGATTTTATTATGCTCCTTAAAGAAAAAACCAGGGCTTACAGGCTGCTGGGAGTGCTGTTCTGGATCGGTGTCTGGCAGCTGGCAGCACTGGCCGTGGGGCAGGAGTTCCTTCTGGCCTCGCCGCTGCGTGTCCTGCACAGCCTTTTAGGGCTGCTGCAGAATCCGGACACCTATTCTATCGCCTTGCGCTCCACAGCAAGAATCATGCTCGGCTTCTTTGCAGGCGCGGTGTTCGGCATCGCACTTGCCGCGCTCTCTTTCCGTTTCAGCCTTGCCTTTCAACTGGCTTCGCCGCTGGTATCCGCCTCGCGTGCGGTGCCGGTTGCCAGCATCACCATCCTGGCCATTATCCTCGTGTCAAGCGCCTGGCTGTCCACGCTCATCGCCTTCCTCATCGGCTTTCCGGTGCTGTACGCCGGGGCGCTGGAAGGGATGAGGACACAGGACCCCTCCCTGCGCGAGATGGCGGGTGTGTTCCGTGTTCCGGCCAACAGGAGGCTGCTGTACCTGACTCTGCCGCAACTGATGCCCCATCTGCGTGTTTCCGCATCCGTGGCGATGGGCATGTGCTGGAAGAGCGGGGTGGCCGCGGAAGTCATCGGCATCCCGCGCGGCACCATCGGCGAGCAGCTCTATGGCGTGAAGGTGAATTACCTGACAGCGGACCTGTTCGCGTGGACGGTCATCATTGTGCTGCTCAGCCTGATGTGCGCGGCGCTATTGCGCCGCGGACTGGAGTGCCTTGACAGGAGGCTGAAAACGCTGTGAGCATCTCAATCGGACTGTTTGGGGTCAGCAAGCGTTTTGGAGCGCAGACGGTATTCCATAATTTGAGCATGGCTTTCACTTCAGGCCGCGCAAGCTGTGTCATGGGGCCTTCCGGCTGCGGGAAAACCACGCTTCTTCGTCTCCTGATGGGGCTGGAAGCCCCCGATGCCGGAAGAGCGCTGTGCGAAGGCTTGGTCAGCGCTGTGTTTCAGGAGAACCGGCTGCTGGAATCGCTTACAGCGCCGGGCAACCTGCGTTTCGTCCTGGGCCGAGGAAAACAGGAGGCAATCAATGGGATCCTTGATGAGCTTGAACTTGGGGATGCGGTTGATAAGCCAGTCAAAACCTTCAGCGGGGGAATGAAGCGCCGGGTCGCGATCGCAAGGGCATTGATCATGGAACACGACATCCTGCTGCTGGACGAACCCTTTAAGGGTTTGGATGAAGAACTGAAGGCACGCACCGCGGAGATCATCCTCTGCCGTGAGGCAGGGAAAACCGTCGTTCTGGTCACCCACAATCCAGCGGAGGCGCTAATGCTTGGCGCGGAGGTTTTCCGGCTGCCCTGACGGGATGTTCATGGCGCCGCCGCTTCCCGGACAGGGAGGCATTTTCATTTCGTGCCGGAATAGGTATAATCAAACAAGCCGCATCATTCCTGATGAGCATATCATGCGTTTGCATTCTGCGTTGACTCTGCCCTTTTCCGCTGCCCGTATGGCCAGCAGCTGCAGGCACAGGAAGATGAGGTCTTTGCCCAAAACCCTGAGAAAGGCTGGATGGAGAGATGAAGTTCACCAACGGTTACTGGATGACGCGGCCTGAATATGAGATGAGTTACGCCACAGAGGTTTTCCGTGTGGACCGCGGGGAAGACTCCCTGGATATTCTGGCGGCTACCAGGCAGGTCAGGGGCAACCGGGGAGCGAACCTGAACATGCCGGCGCTGAACATCCGCCTGTCCTCGCCGGCGGAAAACGTACTGTGTGTGGAGATCACCCACTTCAGGGGAGCGCTTGAAAGGGGCCCGCGCTTTTACATCCGGCGGGAGGAAAACCAGGCCAGCGTCACACATGATACGAAAGGTTACCGTGTCCGTGCCGGCGGCCTGGAGGCCGTCGTGCAGGAGCAGGGCTGGGCTGTGGACTTCCTGGGCGATGGCCGCCTCCTGACTTCCAGCGGCTGGCACGGGATGGCCCACGCGTATAATAAGGAAACCGGAAAGGCCTATATGTCCGACTCGCTTATGCTGGACGTGGGGGAGTGGGTGTACGGGCTTGGCGAACGCTTCACGCCCTATCTGAAGAACGGCCAGACGGTGGACATCTGGAATGAGGACGGCGGGACAGCCAGCGAGCTGGCCTATAAGAACATTCCTTTCTATATGACCAACCGGGGCTATGGGGTGCTGGTCGACGACGCGGCGGATGTTTCCTTTGAGGTGGGAAGCGAAAAAGTGGAGCGCGTCCAGTTCTCCGTCCCCGGGGAGCGACTGCGGTACTACCTTATCTATGGCCCGGGGCCCAAGGAGATCCTGGAGCGCTACACCGCGCTCACCGGGCGGCCCGCTTTGCCCCCGGCCTGGTCCTTCGGGCTTTGGCTGTCCACCAGCTTCACCACCGATTATGATGAGAAAACCGTCACGCACTTCATCGATGTCATGGCGGCGCGGGACATCCCCCTGTCCGTGTTCCATTTTGACTGCTACTGGATGCGCGGGCTGACCTGGACGGATTTTGTTTGGGACCCTGACACCTTTCCGGACCCGGAGGGGATGATCCGGCGGTATCATGACAGGGGACTGAAGATCTGCGTGTGGATCAACCCCTACATCGCCCAGAATGGCAGCCTGTTTGACGAGGGAACGGAAAAGGGCTTTTTCATCAAAAAGCTGGACGGCAGCGTATGGCAGAGCGACCTCTGGCAGGCCGGGATGGCTGTAATTGATGTGACCAACCCGCTAGCCAGGGAATGGTACTGCGGACACCTTAAAAGGCTCCTTGAGATGGGGATCGACTGCTTCAAGACTGACTTTGGCGAGCGCATCCCAGTCAACGGCGTGCAATACGCTGACGGCAGCGATCCGCTGAGGATGCACAACTACTACTCCTTCCTGTACAACCAGATGGTGTTTGAAACCATCCAGCGGGTGCGCGGCCGCGGGGAGGCAGTGGTCTTCGCGCGCAGCGCGACTGTGGGGGGCCAGCGTTTCCCCGCGCACTGGGGGGGCGACTGCAGCGCGACATTTGTTTCCATGGCGGAGACCCTGCGCGGCGGGCTTTCCTTGGCGCACTGCGGATTTGGGTTCTGGAGCCATGACATTTCCGGCTTTGAGCAGACTGCCCCCGCATATGTGTACAAACGATGGGCGGCCTTCGGGCTGCTGGGGACGCACAGCCGTCTGCACGGTTCCGGGTCCTACCGGGTGCCCTGGCTGTTTGATGAGGAATCCGTCACCGTGCTGAGGCACTTCACAAAGTTGAAGTGCCGCCTGATGCCCTACCTGTACGCCCTGGCGGTTCAGGCGCATGAGAAGGGGATCCCGGTGATGCGGCCGATGATGCTTGAATTTCCTAATGACTTGACCGCTCAGATGCTGGACCGGCAGTATATGCTGGGCGACAGCCTGCTGGTCGCGCCGGTGTTCACCCAGTCCGGAGAAGTGGAATACTACCTGCCTGCGGGGGAGTGGACAGGTTTCTGGGACGATCAGGAAGTAAAGGGCGGCGCCTGGCGGCGGGAGACGCACAGCTTCATGAGCCTGCCGCTTTTGGTTCGCCCCGGCAGCGTCATTCCGCTTGGGGGCTGCGACAGCCGGCCTGATTACGACTACCTGGACGGCCTCACGCTGCACGTTTTCTCCCTGAAGGAGGGGGAAAAGGCGGAAGTGACGATTCCTGACCTGCAGGGAAAACCGGCGGCGCGATTCAGCTTCTGCCGCAGGGATTCTTGCTTGAGCGTCAGGACGGACTCCCCAAAGCCCTATGAAGTCATCCTGCACGGAATGCCGGGGGTGGCTGTGATATCATAGGGACACGGTTGCTTTCTGATGTGTTACAATAGGCAGGACGGTTGTTTTCATGGATAATCCAGAATAAAACCACTGAGATGAAAAAGATGAGGTGACAGAAATGAAACTCAACAGCAGGGCATACACCTTTTGGTTTTGCGTCGGCTCCCAGGACCTGTACGGGGAGGAATGCCTGCGCAATGTTGCGGATCATGCGCAGATCATGGTCAGGGAACTGAACGATTCAAAGTCTCTCCCCTACTCCTTGGTATTCAAGCCCGTGCTCATCAGCGCGGATATGATCCATCAGACTTTTGTCCAGGCCAATGCCGACCCGGACTGCGCCGGCGTCATTGCCTGGATGCATACCTTTTCCCCCGCCAAATCATGGATCGCGGGGCTGAAGGCCAATACCAAGCCGCTGTTGCACCTGCATACCCAGTTCAATGAAGAGATCCCCTACGATAAAATCGACATGGACTTCATGAACGAGAACCAGTCCGCCCACGGCGGGCGGGAGTTCGGCCACATCGTGACCCGCATGGGCCTTTTCCGCAAGGTGGTGGCTGGACACTGGACCCATCATGATGTGAGGGAGCGCATTGCCTCCTGGATGCGAACAGCGGTTGGGATCGTGGAGAGCCGGAACATCCGCGTGATGCGCGTTGCTGACAACATGCGCAACGTGGCTGTCACGGAGGGCGACAAGGTGGAAGCCCAGCTGCAATTCGGCTGGCAGGTGGATGCCTGGCCGGTGACCGAGCTGGCTGACGCGGTCGCTGCGGTATCCGGGGCGGACACCCACGCGCTGGTGGATGAGTATTACAGCCGCTATGAGATCATTCTGGACGGGCGGGACCCAAAGGAGTTCAGGGAGCATGTCGCCGTGCAGGCGCAGATCGAACTGGGCTTTGAGCGTTTCCTCAAAGAGAAGAATTATCATGCCATCGTCACCCATTTTGACGACCTGGGCGCGCTGAAGCAGCTGCCGGGCCTGGCCATCCAGCGGCTGATGGAGAAGGGATACGGCTTTGGCGCTGAGGGCGATTGGAAAACAGCGGCGATGGTCCGCCTGATGAAGCTGATGACCGCGGACATCCCCAATGCCAAGGGTACATCGATGCTGGAGGACTATACGTACAACCTCGTGCCCGGCAAGGAAGGCATCCTGCAGGCGCATATGCTTGAAATCTGCCCGAGCCTTGCCTCCGGAAAGCCCGCCATCCGCTGCCAGCCCCTGAGCATGGGCCGCAGGGAAGACCCGGCGCGCCTTGTGTTCACTTCCAGGACAGGGCCGGGCGTTGCGGTGTCGCTGATTGACCTTGGCACCCGGTTCCGCATGATCATTGCCGAGGTGGACTGCAAGGCCAATGAGAAACCCATGCCCCGGCTGCCTGTCGCGACTGTCTTCTGGACCCCGCGGCCGGATTTCACCACTGGGGTGGAGGCCTGGATCCTGGCCGGCGGCGCGCACCATACCGCTTTTTCCTATGACCTGACAAGCCAGCAGATGAGCGACTGGTCAGAGCACATGGGGGTTGAAGCGCTGGTCATCGGTAAGGACACCACCCTGCGGGGCTTCAAACAGGAAATGATGCTGGGCCAGGCATTCTACCGCTGATGAGCGGATGGCAGATGGAAAGGATCGCTGAATGAACAGAAGTGAGTCAGCCCGGAGGGCAATCCAGGAAGGGAAAGCCATTCTTGGCATCGAGCTGGGCTCCACCCGCATCAAAGCGGTGCTGACAGGGCCGGATTGGATTCCGTTGGCTGTGGGCAGTTACCGCTGGGAAAACCAATTCGCTGACAATATCTGGACCTATGACCTTCAGGATGCCATGGAGGGCGTGCAAAAGGCGTATGCCGCGATGGCCGCGGACGCTCAACAAAAACACGGCGTGCAGATTACCATGCTCTCAGGCATTGGTATCAGCGCGATGATGCACGGCTACCTCCCTTTGGATAAGGAGAACAGACTGCTGACGCCTTTCCGCACCTGGCGCAACACCATCACTTCTTCGGCGGCAGGGCGGCTGAGCGAGCTGTTCAGTTTCAGCATCCCCCAGCGCTGGAGCATCGCGCACCTTTATCAGGCAATCCTCAACAGGGAAAGCCATGTTCCTGCTATCCGCCTGCTGACAACGCTGGCCGGCTATGTGCATTGGCAGCTTACTGGGGAAAAGGTGCTGGGCATCGGTGATGCCTCCGGTGTGTTCCCCATCGGTGAAAAGGGTAGCTATGATGAAATCATGCTTAAGAAATTCGAGCGGCTGATTCAGGATGAACAGCTGCCCTGGACCCTCAAGGAAATCCTGCCCGCAATCAAGTACGCAGGCGATGAGGCCGGCCGGCTGAGCCGGCAAGGCGCGAAACTGCTTGACGCCAGCGGCCTGCTCCAGGCAGGCATCCCGCTATGCCCGCCGGAGGGCGACGCCGGCACGGGGATGGTCGCCACCAACGCGGTCGCGCCCCGCACCGGCAATGTGTCCGCCGGTACTTCCATCTTTGCGATGATCGTGCTGGAAAGAAGGTTATCCAGGATCCATCCGGAAATCGACATCGTCACCACGCCCGAAGGCAGCCCGGTCGCCATGGTGCACTGCAACAACTGCACCACTGACCTGAATGCCTGGGTCGACCTGTTCCTGGATTTTACCAGGGAAGCCGGTCTGGAAACGGACCGCGAGAAGATGTACCAGGTGTTCTTTGACGCAGCGCTCAAGGGTGAAAAGGATGCCGGCGGGCTGACCAGCTGCGGCTACCATTCCGGCGAGCACATCACCGGCTTTGAGGAAGGGCGCCCGCTGCTGGTCCACCCGCCGGAAAGCAGGTTCAACTTCGCCAATTTGGCGCGATGTATTCTTTTCTCCGCTTTGGCAACGCTGAAGATCGGCATGGAAACGCTGGAGGAAGAAAAGGTCCGCATTGACCGCATCCTGGGGCATGGCGGGCTGTATAAGGAAGGGGATGCGGGCCAGCGCTTCACCGCCGCGGCGCTTCGCACCCCGGTCACAGTCATGGATACCGCGAGCGAGGGCGGCGCGTGGGGCATCGGTCTGCTGGCAGCCTACATGGCTGACAAAAAGAACGGGGAAACCCTGAGGAATTACCTGGACCAGCGCGTCTTCCGCCAAATGAGCGGTTCGCACCTTGCGCCTGATCCAGAAGACACGGAAGGCTTTGAAACCTACATGACGCGCTACAAAGCGGGCCTCATGGTGGAGCGCGCGGCAGCCGAACATCTCTAAACCCGGCGAAAAGGAGGCAAACATGCTGACAGCATTGAAGGAAGCCGTCCTCCAGGCGAACCTTGAGCTTCCCCGGCAAGGTCTGGTCAAGTATACCTGGGGCAATGTCAGCGCCAGGGACGAGGGGACAGGCCTGGTGGTTATCAAGCCCAGCGGGATTGCCTATGAGGCGATGCGGCCGGAGGATATGGTGGTGTGCGACCTGTCAGGCAAGGTGATGGAAGGGCGCTGGCGCCCTTCGTCTGACACCCCCACCCACCTGGTCCTGTATANNGCCTGGGCCCAGGCCGGGATGGACATCCCGCTGTACGGGACGACCCATGCCGACCATTTCTCCGGCCCGGTGCCCTGCGCCAGGAAGCTTACGGACGATGAAATTGCCGGGGATTATGAGCTGAACACAGGGCTTGTGATGATTGAGACAATCCGTGAGCGTAATATCAACGTACTGCATATTCCCGCCATGCTCTGTTTCTCCCACGGCGTTTTTGCCTGGGGCAAGGACGCTGCATTGGCTGTCATGAATGCCGGCGTACTGGAAGAAGTGGCGAGGATCGCGTTGAAAACACGCCTCATTCATCCTGGTGTACAGCCTGCCGCGGACGCCATCCGGGATAAGCATTTTCAGCGCAAGCACGGTGAGAACGCCTATTATGGACAGGAAGCGGCGAAGTAATCCGATAGCTGTTCT
Organism: bacterium UBA6115; assembly: GCA_002428405.1. Next base: position 21,469 of record DIWD01000038.1, on the reverse strand, counting down.
GATTGTTTTAAGCGGCGGTTTGATCCGCCGCTTTTCTGACAGGAGCATACAGAACATGATCAGGAAAAACGTGAAGCATCTCGTTCAGCCGCTTCGCAACAGGCTCCCGGATTGTGTTATAATCAATATGATTTGAGGAAATCGCTATGTGCCGGAACCGGGGCTGCGGCGGGAAACGGTGTCTTTGCGGCAGAAGAAAGAGGCGTTTTATGCGGCGGAATGATGAGGAGCTCAAGGCCGTCATAATCCTTGCCAATGGATATGAGACGGGGGATTTCAGGCCATTGTACGGCCTGCTTTCAGAGGACTGTATCTGGCAGTCCCAATGGCGCTTTGACCGGGTAACAGGCAGGAAGGCTGTCATCGACTATTACCAGAACAAGGGCAAGACATTGCGCGAATCCGGCAGCAGTGTGCGCAGCGATATCATGGAGTTGCTGGAGATCGCCGCGATAAAGCCTGGGAGTTCGGACCTGTCCTGCTTTTTGGAAGGGAAACTCTGCGTGCTCACGGCGCAGGAGTTCAACGGGGAAGACATGCTGTGCCTGATTGTGCCCAGCTATAATGAAGCGGGGCTTATCTCCCGGATCGATGTGTGCATGCCCGGGTGTTTCCGTTACCGGAAGATGGGGGGAGCGGTCTGACTGTCCAGTCCGGCAGGAGGACTGAGAGTTATATATCAGAATATGTTTTTCATTGATGGCGACAGTTCATCAGCCCCTCTGACAAATTCCTCAGAGAGGCTGATATATTTGAATGACAGGGAGAGGTTCGTGAAAATCACCTGAAATTGACATACACCTCGTTGATCAGTCTGTCCTCATCATGGTACCTTGCCATTCTCCAGACAACTTCCCCGTCTTTTTTTGGATAGGCGATCAGCCTGGCGAGAGTGTTCCCGGCATCCTTCAGCTTATTCGCGAGGATCGTCATAAAGCGCGTGTCCTTGCCATTCATGGTCTCAGCTGCGAGGATGAACGCGTCCTGCGTCTTTGAGTAGTAAAGGTTGAAACTGTCCAATGCTTCTGCCAGCGCTTTGTCACCCGTCAGCTTGTCTGGATTGGCATCCAGATAACTCCTGATGCCATCGGCTGCAGACAGATGCCTGATTGCCCTGAATCCGGACGTATAGAGCCACTTCGCGTAAGAGTAGCTGACATATTTGAGCTCCGGCACATCCACCCCGTACACTTGCCGGATGACGGCCCTGCGGTGATCCTGGTTGGTAAAGGTAAACTTCCAATTGCCAAATGCAACACGGTAAGCGCCGGAGAGCACATGCGACTGGAAACTCCCGTCCGTGTCACTGGAGTTGAGATACCCTGTCAGCTTGAGTGAAAACTGTATCAGCGCCGGGAGATCCAGCAGGTTCATGTCTGTGAAGAAGCCCTCACGGATGGTTTCGCTGCTGTTTGAACCTTGGATCAGCGAAAGCAGCAGTGCCGGATTGGCTATCAGTTTCCTGATGATTGCCGACAGCAGCGCGCGCTGGCGGCCGGTCCGGGCCAGGTCACTGCCCGGATCGACTGTGGCATTCCTTCTGGCCTGGAAGTAATCCACGATACCCTGGCCGTCCAGGTGCTGCAGTCCCGCCTGATAGACCTTTTTATCCTTGCCGGCGTAACTCATTTCCACATCAAAATCAACGCCGCCCATCGCGTCGCCTATGGCCGCCATGGCCTCCATATCCACCGCCAGATAGTGATCTATCCGGATGCCGCCCAGCACCCAGCTGACGGTTTCGCGTACGGCTTCAAAACCCTCGGGCGACTTTGCTTGCCTGCCTGCCCTGGTGCCGCCCACGTTGATCGCGCCATTGAGCTTGTAGACCCCCCGGGTGCCGGGCACATAGGCCATGGTGTCCCGGGGAATGGAAATCATGTCAACCTTGTTGGCTTTTGGATTGACCGCCAAGACGATCATCGCGTCTGTGTGGATTTCCTCCACATGATAGTCATAGTCCTTCTCTTCGCTGTCTAACCCCATCAGCAGGAAGTTGATGGTCCCCTCAGGAATATCCAGGTAGTCCGCCGTACGGCCAGCTTCGACATTGATCAGAGGGTTGTCAGTCACCATAGCGTCATGAACGGATATTTCCGCAAAACCCAATGTCGGGAAAGCCAGAATAATTACAGCCAGAAAAGATGCCAATGATTTTATCACTGCAAACCGCTCCCAATGCTGCCGTTGCATTTTGTATTATTTTTTCAACGGCATAGTATAATCATATCATTCAGCCTTGAAGATAACAAGCGCCTGCGCCTCAGGATCAGCCGTTGTTTGAGCAGGAAGGGCCGTTTTCCGGCTTCACGGCACGCGGGGATCCCTGATAACATCAGCATCCAGTCAGACGTATTGCCTGACATTCTGTCCGGCCTGGTGTTGACAATCCAGACAGGCGCGGTAACATCATCAAAGAGCAGTGCCGCGAATGCCTCAGCGGTCAGGAGGATATCATGGATCATGATATAAAGGACGGGAAAGAGCCCCAACATCATCGGCGTATCCGCTATCAAGGCACCCATCCCAAAATGTTCACAGAAAAATATAAGGAACTGCAGCCGGAGCGGTATGCTGAGGATGTTGCGCAGGTTATTCGCAGGGGCCGCACCCCCGCCGGCATGCATCGTCCGATATGCGTGAAGGAAATACTGGAGTTTCTGCAAATCGCGCCGGGGCAGACCGGGCTGGACGCAACGCTGGGCTATGGCGGCCACGCTGTGGAGATGCTGAAGTGTTTGCACTCAAGGGGATGCCTGTATGCCATTGACGTGGACACGCTTGAATTGCCGCGCACGAAAGACCGCCTGGAACGGTTGGGGTATGGCTCTGAGATACTGAAAATCAGGCAAATGAACTTTTCACAGATCGATCAAATCACTTCCGAATCCGGTCTGTTTCATTTCATTCTGGCGGATTTGGGTGTTTCTTCCATGGAGATCGACAATCCGGAAAGGGGCTTTTCATTCAAGTCCGAGGGCCCATTGGACCTGCGCCTGAATCCCGGAACCGGCTTTTCGGCAGCCGAGCGCTTGAGGACCATTTCTCTGGATGAATTGCAGGGTATGCTCGCCACAAACGCGGACGAGCCCTATGCCGGACCGATCGCCCGCGGCATTGTTTCCAGCATCAAAAAGGGAAACGAACTGTCAACAACCGTACAACTCCAGAATATCATCAGGAACACACTGAAATCCATTCCGAAGGTGAGCGAGGATGACATTAAAAAATCCTGTCAGCGATGCTTCCAGGCTTTGCGGATCGATGTCAACCGCGAGCTTGAGGCTCTGGAGGAGTTCCTGGAAAAACTGCCTGGCGCGCTTGCCCCCGGGGGCCGTGCTGCCATCCTTTCGTTTCATTCAGGAGAGGATCGGCTTGTCAAAAAATCGTTCAGGCGCTTCTTTCGTGAAGGTATTTATCGTGAGATAGCGCCCGATCCCATCCGACCGTCGTCGGAAGAATGCCATGCCAACAGCCGCGCGCGTTCCGCCAAACTGCGCTGGGCGGTCAAAGCATAGGCGATTCCATCGATAAAGCTGCAATCATTCACGAAACCCGCTGCTTTGTCCGGCAAACAGATTGATCTCCATGGCAACCATTCGCCGCTTACTCCGCTGTTTTGGAAAAGCTGCAGTTCAGATAGCAATTGCCATTGAAGCTTTGCCCAAATAAAGCCTGCGTCATGGCTGCCGTAAAGCTCTCCTTGGCTATTCTGGTGATGGGCCAGTAGACATACACAAGGCGTAGATCGTCGATTGCGGCCTCCATTTGGCCGATAGCGGTTTCGTCCACCCAGCATAGCAGATTGCCCCGGAATCCCAAAGACTGCAGGAGGCCTAAAAGCTCAAAGGAAAAGCTGCGCTCGATGCAGATAACAGTATCGATGTCGCGATCCTTCTTCAGCGCGGAAGCTACCAGCTGGTCAAGCGGCTTCTTGCTCGTCACGAAAAGCGTCTTCAGTATCCTGATATGCTTTCGTTTCAGGATCGTCCCATCGGCATCGAAACGCAGTCCCGCCACATTCGCCTTTGTCACAGGGCTGTCGGGGTCGCCCGCGACAATCAGCAGTTTCCCGTCCATGATGTCCAGCGTGTGGCCAAGTATACTGGGTATTGAGTTCATCATATAAAAGCCCACGATTTTGGAAGACAGCGGTATTACTGCCACGCTGCCATTGAAGGTGTCCGTCTTGTCGCTTTCTTCGTTGTCCAGGATCATAACACAGGGGATCCCGCGGGCAAGACAGCGCGCCGCCAAAGCGGAAACTCCCTCATCGCCCAGATCAGGTGAATCAATGATGACGGAGCGGACGCCGCCGTCCAGGACGGTCTCCAGCGCTTTTTGCATACCGCCCATTTGGTCGGCCGCGCAGGCAAGTATTTCAAAGCGGTTCTGTTGGGCATTGCTCCTGATGCTGTCAAGCAGGGCGGCGTAATACTCAGTATCCAGTGTGGGCAATACCACGCCGATAAGGCCCAGACCGGATGTGACGCGAGGCGCTTCGGTTTGCGCGGGCGGCTGCGTGACGACAGGTCCGGCGGGCGCGGACACCGTTTGCGGACCGCTTGCGGCCTGTGCCGGGCAGCTCATCAAGCCTCTGACGCCGCAAAGCAGTAAAGCAGCCATGACTATGCCCAGCAAGCGATATTTCACAGGAAAGCACCCTCCTTATCAAGTCGGCGCTGCTGTCATATCCATCCGGGCCAATTATAGCACTCTGAAGCAATACGGTGGATTTATTTCCCCTCGCCGGCACGGTACCCCGACCGGCAGACACACATGAAGCGCTTGATACGCCTGGCGATATCTGTCAGCGTCATCGCAGCTGAGTCCGCTGGAATACGAATCATGAGGCGCTTCCATGATCTGCCCCGGTCTTTTATGATGTGTACCCTGGATCACGGACTGTCTGTTTATAAATCGATACTCCTGCATGGCAGACCCAGTACTCCCGTACGCGACAAGGGAAGGGTTGCATTTTCCAGAATCGTTTT
>DIWD01000038.1:0-16355 GCA_002428405.1 bacterium UBA6115 | reverse complement strand
ACTTACCAACTGGTACAAAGACTGGGGGCAGACCACCACAAACCACTTAACTGGACACACCTGCACCCTCCCAATCCGTGCAAACAATCCCCCTTCTGCGGAAAATGACAGGAGCATCTCATGGGCATGCCGGTATTGCTGGCAAAACTGCAGCCGCCGCCTCCACCTGAGCATATGATCCCAAGAGGGGATCTGCTGAAAGGCAGCCAAGACGCTGATGTGATCCTGGTGTCCGCTCAAGCCGGCTCGGGGAAGTCGACGATCATATCCGCTTGGCTATCAGACCAGGGCAGGCCATTCTGCTGGTATTCCCTTGACAGCTGGGACAACGACCTCTTGCAGTTTTTCACCTGTCTGGCTGAAGGGTTCAAGACGGTTGACGAACTGGTGTCGCAAGCACTAAAGCAGCTGCTTGACGCCTACCAGTCACTTGGCTTTGAGGCATTTTTACGAGCGCTGATCCATCAGCTTCATTCGATCCAAAACCCTTTCATCCTGGTGCTGGACGATTATCACGCGATATGCAATGAACAGGTCCATCAGGTGCTCAGGACAATGCTTGAACATTTCCCGCCGCAGATGCAGCTGGTCGTCATCACCAGGGAAGACCCGCCCCTGCCGCTGGCCAGGCTGCGGGCAGGCAAGAGGCTGCTGGAGGTCAGGATCTCGCAGTTGAGGTTCACGGATGAGGAGATAAGCGCCTATTTCGCCAGCCATCTCTCTTTCACGCTGACGGAGGCGCAGCTGCGGCAGATCATCAGGCGGACGGAGGGATGGATCGCGGGGATCCAGATGGCCGCGTTGGCTATGCAGGGGCTTGAAAATGTCGACAGCTTTATCGACGCGTTTTCAGGCAGCCAGCATTATGTGATGGACTATCTGATGGAAGAAGTGCTGCAGCGCCATCCGCCGGAGGTCAAGGATTTTTTGCTCCAGTCTTCCCTGCCGGATTCTTTTTCGGGAGAACTTTGCGACAGCATGCTCTGCCTAAAAGCGGGCAGTTGCGGCGACATCATTGAGAAGCTCGTCAGGACGAACAGCTTCATCATCCAGATGGACGCCTTTGGCGAATGGTATCGCTACCATCACCTGTTCAGAGACTTGCTCAGGCAGCGTCTGGCACATCAGTCAGCCTATGCGCCTGAGGAACTCCATCACAGGGCCGGTCGATGGTTCAGGGACAGGGGACGTTCCCAGGAGGCCATTTACCACCTGCTGCAGGCAGACGCCGCGGCGGAAGCAGCCGCACTCATTGAACGCAGCTGGAATGAGATGGACATGCAGCTGCAGTCATCATCCTGGCTTGACATGGCCAGGCGGCTGCCCTCCGATATTCTGGAAAGGAGTCCGGTTCTGGCCATGGGATATGGCTGGTCACTGCTTGACAAGGGTGATATAGAAACCTGTAAGAGGTGGTTTGACAAGGCGCTGAAGCTGTACAGCCTTTGTCAGGCAGAAGTGCGGCCTCAGGACGTGATCATCCATGATGAAATCCAGTTTGCCCTGCTGCCGGCTACGATTGCTTCAGCCTATGCCTATATCGCGGCGGCGACAGGAGATGTTGATGGCACTTTCACACACGCCCGTTACGCGTTGGACCATACGCCTGAGGACCAGTACACCAAACGAAGCATGTTGGAGATGCTGCTTGCCCTGGCCCACTGGAAGAGCGGTGACCTGCACGAAGCGGAAGCCGTGATCCTGCGTTCGTTTTCGAATGTCAGGAGAACCTCTAACCCGATCATGGAATTCTCCTTTCACATGGTGCTCGGGGAGCTGTATATTCAGCAAGGTGACCTCCACAAAGCCAAAGCAACGTTTGAGCAGACGATCTCAAGGCTGAGCGCCGGGGGACCCGCCGCTATCACGCTGCCCAGCCTCTGCCTGGGTTTGGCCAAGGCAGCCTTCATGCAAGGCGACCCGGGGAAGGCCTTCACCCTGCTTGAACAGGGCAAGGCGCAGGGACAGGTGTATGCATTGATGGATTGGAAGTACAAGTACTCCCTGCTGCTGGCCAGGATCTACTGCGCGGAAGGCCTGTTCGATTTGGCGCGCGACTGCATCAGTGAGAGCAAGGAACATTTCCATTTCAACCCGATACCTGAAGACGTAACGATAGCCGATGTGGAAAAGCAGATAGAGATTGCCGCTGCAAGTACTCAGCCCAGTTTGACTGATGACTCGAAAGACGAAAAGAACCCCGCGTTTATCCGGGAGCATGCCAATCAAGGGCTGCCGGAACCCCTGACGAAAAGGGAGCTTGAAGTGCTGTCACTGATCGTCTCTGGGCTGTCCAACCGGGAAATCTGCGGCAGGCTCTATCTGGCCTTGAGCACTGTCAAAGGCTACAATCAAAATATCTTTGAAAAGCTGGAAGTCAGCCGCCGCACACAGGCCGTCCTGAAGGCAAAGGAGCTTGGCCTGGCATAGCTGCGGGCGACCCTGCTTCCGTCGATCCCAATACCCTACTTTTTAACACGCAACACCCTACTATAGTCGGTACACGGACCTCCCCGCCCTGCGTATGCTTGTGACAAACAGGTAACGAAAGCGAGGAGGATTTTTTATGACAACCCAGATCCAGGTACCCAGAACAAAACCCGGTGAACAGCTGCCCATGATCCTGTCCAAACTGTGGGTGTTTCTGTCCCTGTGCTACATCTACTGCGATGTCCTGAGCAATATGGAGATGGCGACCGTCAGGAGCCTGATGGAAGGCAATATCGCGGGCATTCCCATGACTGAAGGTTTTCTGCTGCTGGCGGGCATCTCACTGGTGATCCCTTTTCTGATGGTGGTATTGTCCGCGATCCTGCCCTACAGGATAAACCGTCCGCTCAACATGGGGGCAGCGATCCTGATGATCCTGTATCAGGCCGCATCCTTCTTTGTCGGGTCGGACAGCACCCTGCACTACATCTTGTTCTCAGCCTTGGAGATTATTGGCAACGGCATGATCCTTGTGTTGGCAGCCAGATGGAAGCGGTGATGACGCGTGCTGTACGAGTTTGTAATCCGTGGATACATCGGTAACGCCTGGTTCGAAGGGCTGAAGGTCACGTGGCAGGCAGATGCCATGACCACGCTGCGGGGCAACCTCATTGACCAGTCGGCGCTGCAGGGTGTCCTCCGCAGAATTAGTGACCTGGGCATGGAACTGATCTCGGTCAATGGCATCCCGGAGCAGGATGGACCAAATGCGGAAGAGACATAATACGTAACGAAAGGAGGGGATGACTATGAAAGCAATCGTATACATGGGCAGGGGGAACCCGGATGGGCTGACGCTCAAGCAAGTGAGAAAGCCTGAGGCAGGCGATCATGAGGTGCTGGTCAGGGTGCACGCGGCCACGGTCACAGCGTCTGATGTCGGGGGGATGGGGCTCATTCGCCTTTCAAGGCCGCTCCGCAGATTTTCAGCGCAGCCTGATTTGATCCCAGGCGTTGAGTTTGCCGGTGTTGTTGAGGCGACAGGCAAACATGTCAGAAATTTCCGGGCAGGCGACCGGGTCTTCGGATCGGCCGGCACAAGGTTTGGCGCGTGGGCGGAGTACATATGCTTACAGGAAAACAGCGTGCTGGCACAGATTCCGTCCAATATGACCTTTGACCAGGCTGCAGGCGTCTGCGACGGGGCGCTGACGGCATTGTATTTTCTGATGAACAAGGCGAAAGCGGAGAAGGGGCAAAGCATCCTGATAAACGGCGCTTCCGGCTCGGTAGGCACCTTTGCGGTGCAGCTGGCGAAATACCTTCAGTGCAGCGTGACAGGTGTCTGCAGCGCCAGCCATGCAAGGCTTGTCAGGTCCCTGGGCGCGGATAAGGTCATTGACTACAACAAGGAGGATTTTACGAAGAACGGGCAGACTTACGACATCGTCTTTGATGCCGCCGCCAAGAGCAGTTTCCGGAAGTGTAAAAGGATCCTCAAGCCGGGCGGCGTCTATCTTACCACCGTCCCCTCGCCCGGCATCCTGCTGGCCATGCTGCTGACCCGCCTGGGCGGCGGCAAAAGGGCTCTGTTCGCGGCCGCGGGTCTGGCAAAGCGCGAAGTGAAGGTCCAGGAGCTGGGCCTGATCCTGGAGCTGATACAGGCAGAGAAACTGACACCGGTCGTTGACAGGCATTACGCTCTCGAGCAGATTTCCGAAGCCCTCCGGTATGTTGGGCAAGGGCATAAACAAGGGAGCGTGCTCATCTCAGCCGAATAGACTGCTGAATCGTATTGGAGAATTTCTGCGGTGCGCCTAACTATGGAAAACCGCGCAGGCTATACGCCGCGCGTCAATGAAAGGGAAAAAGAATGGGTCCCAACAAAAAAACCGCCAGGCTGGCTGGCCTTCTCTGGTTCCTGATGATCGCGCTCGGGCTCTTTGCCCAGATTGGCGTCAGGGAGGCCCTCATCGTGCCCGGCAACGCGGCGGCAACAGCCGCGAACATCACAGCAAACACCTTCCTGTTCCGTCTGGGCTTTGTCAGTGATTTGGCCATGATGGTGTGCTATCTGCTGACGCCCCTGGTGTTCTACAAACTGTTTTCCTCTGTCAATAAAAGCCTGTCCGCCCTGGTGATCATCTTTGCCTTGGTGGGCACCGCCATCGGCATGCTGAGCCTGCTGTGCGAGTACGCGGCGCTGCAAATGCTCAGCGGCGCGCCTTATCTCAGCGTGCTCAGTACAAATCAGCTGCAGGCGCAGGCGATGCTGCTGCTGGACCTGAACGACCAAGGGTACATGATCGCCCACATCTTCTTTGCCCTGTGGGTGCTTCCGCTTGGCGTGCTGGTTTACCGCTCAGGGTTCCTCCCCAGGGTCTTTGGCATCCTGTTCATTGCCGAAACTGCTGCCGGCTTGCTGTCGATCATCATCCATTTCCTTTTTCCGGGCGGAAGCCTGGAAACGAACCTCCTGTGGCTGGGCGCGCTCGCTGAGTTCTCCTTTACCTTCTGGCTGTTAGTCAGGGGCATCAGGGGGCCCAAAGCAATCGCCCTGCAGCCCGTAGCTGTGAACTAGAAAGAAAGGACCAATTCGCAACTGTGCATGCGGCGCCTCATTTCAGGCGCCGCCATCAGTATTCAGAAAGCAGGGTGAACCTGACAATGTTGACAGCTGCGGCATAGCATACGCCTGATTATCGCGATCACAGGAGGATTACATATGAAAAAACTGGTCAGCATCCTATTCTATACAGGGTCAGTCATCAGCGCGCTCATTGGGTTCCTGCACTTTTTTGCTCCATACGCATTCAGCTGGTATAGCTATATCCCGGATGCCCCCAAAGAAATCATCGCGGCCATCGACTATGTGAACTTTTTCATATCTTTGCTCCTCTTTGGACTCAGCGCGATTCTGATATTCATGAAAAGGAAGATTTTTTCCGGTTCTCTTGAGGTCTTTATTTTCTATGTATTCCTGGTGTTTACATGGTTTTGCAGAATCATCATCACCCTCGTGGTTCCCTGGCCTTCTTCCCTTCAGAAATGGCTGCTGGTGGGATTCAGCACTGAATTCATCCTCACCCTTCTGCCGGCGGTTTATCTGCTATGGAACAATACGATTCAATATCGAAAAAAACAGTAAGGAAGATATCATGGAATATTGCAATCCTGTCAAAACCCGAAGTCTGCATGGGATTTTGGATGGTTATTGGAGGTAAGAATGGAACGGCTGATCACGAATGAAGTATACCGGTTTCTTTTTGAGAACAGTTTCGACGCCATATTGTTAACTCATCCGAATGGCCAGGTGTATCGGGCAAATCCGGCCGCCTGCGAAATGTTTCAAAGATCGGAGCAAGAGATCTGTCAGCTGGGCCGCTACAGTGTTGTTGACGCGNNTGGATGAGCGTTTGAAGAATGGAAAGATCAGAACAGAACTGAATTTCAAGCGTGTGGACGGCACAGTTTTTCCTACTGAGTGCACTTCCACAATCTTCAAAGACGAGAAAAGCGAAACGTGGTCGGTCATTATTGTCCGGGATATGTCTTTGATCAAAACAACGGAGGAACTCCTACGAAAAGCGCACGAGGAAACGGAGAAATATGCCGCTTATGATTATCTCACGGGCGCGCTGAACCGCCGCGTATTCATGGACCGGCTCGAGCAGGAACTGAACCGCTCAAAACGTGAGGGCAAATCTTTGAGTATCATTCTCCTGGACTTTGATCATTTTAAAAACATCAACGATCTGCACGGGCACATTTCTGGGGATGAGATTTTAAAGAAGGCAGTCAGATGCCTGACCGACAACCTTCGTCCACATGACATATTCGGCAGATTTGTCGGTGACGAGTTTATTGCCTGTCTGCCCAATACATCGTTGGAGAATGCCGCCATCGTTGCCGAAAGGCTGCGGAAGCACATCGAGAACACCAACCTATCCTGCAAGGAAGATCCTGTTTTTACCACGATCAGTGCTGGTGTCGCCTGTCATACCTATGATTCAGAAGAAGATTCCAATGGCTTGATTCAAAGGGCAGACAAGAATCTTTACATGGCAAAATTCAATAGAAACTCAGTGTATGGAATCTGAGAAAAACCATGCTGTTGTGCCGTTATTTTCTGCTCCTGATATAAAACGTAACAATATTGCGGTTTGCAGGATGGAAAGATGATCCAGTAAAGCACGGAATTCTCGTCGAAAAGAGTGAAGCTCTTTGTTTGAGTACTCCCGCTGGAGCCAAAATCGAATATCGAAAAAGCGGGACAGGATGGCGTTTACGCCTATCTGTCCCGCTTTTTCTCTGTGCTGCTCATGCTTTCATCAAGTAAAATTGAAGGTACTCAGCGGTATTGAACGATCCGCTGAGTACGGTTATGGCTGTGGTACATGAATACTATATCAGCCTGCACGCCACATTAACTCATGAAGATTAACTTTGAAGTGCTCAAACTTAATGATCCAGTACGAATCACTGCATTTACCAAGTTTTAGCTTTTAAATAAGTGCGCTGCCATGCCGTTATCACGTGACTTGATTCAGCTGCGCCATAAATGATGGAGATTGCAGTACTCCCTGGCGTACAGCACCTCATCAGCCAGCATAAACTCCGCTTGTGGCTTGTCACCCGGTTTCAGGTATTTCCGGTACACTTTTTTGTCCGTGAGGACTTCAATCCATTCGATATAGTGGGCATCGATCATCGGATGCTCCACGGAGCCAACCTTCACAAGCACGCCGCCATTGATCTTTTCAATCACTGGCACATGTTTTTCTTTTGCCGCGTCAACCGTGTTTTCTTCCTGCAGAACCATGTTTTGTCCGCAGCAGACCAGCTCGCCGTCCCCGGGATGCAGCATCTCGACGATATTCCCGCAGATTTCGCATTTGTAGACCTGATTCAATTTTGTCATCTTATTATCTCCTTATCCTACCTGGGTTGTCAGGAAGAGAGGCAAGGTCATGTGGGAGATCTGATCCTGAAGCTCTTCGATGCCGTCGATGTGGCGGTCTTCGTCATTCAATATGCCTTCGAGGATCTCGCGGGTGGCGAAGTCCTTCTTGTCGCCCGCCAGCCTGATCGCCGCGTTGTAGTCGGCGATGGCGGTTTCTTCCGCCTGATGGTCAGAGTCCAACTGCTTGGAGGCATCGCTGCCGATATGGATGTCGTTGAACTTGCTGACGATAGGGAGCCCCTCCAGAAACAGGATCCTCCCGACGAGCTTCTCTGCGTGCTTCATCTCGTCGATGGCGCGTTTTTCGAAGTACCCGTGCAGCTTGTCATAGCCCCAGTTCGCGCTCATCTCGGAATGGACCATGTACTGGTTGACCGCGCTGAGCTCGCTGGCGAGGAGCTCGTTGAGAACGGCGATCAATTCCTTGTTGCCTTTCATTTTCATACCCCTTTCATTTCCGGGTCTGCTGATCAGCAGACCCGGGGGTTTTCTTAGGCATTCCTTATGTTCTGTTTGAACCGCGGCGCGTCAAGTTATATAGGAACAGCAGCAGCACCGCTCCGCCGATAGCTATCAGGAAGGTCGTGAGACTGAACGTGAGCGGATTTGATACGCCAAGCGAACCCAGGATCCACGATCCGGCCAGCGCGCCGATTACTCCGACGATGACGTTCCAGAAGATACCCATCTTTGCGTTGTGTTTTGTTATGATGCTGGCAATCCAGCCGGCAAATCCCCCTAAAACGATCCAGGCTAACCAACTCATGTGTAATTCCTCCATTTTCTTTTAATTAAAGTTCCCGATAGAGTGCTTGCCTCTGCATTAATCTTCCTTTCATTCTCCTTTCCACATACAAGCTGTCGGTCTGTTCGCGGGGCAGGAGTTGCACGGCCTTGAACCTGCGGATCTCTGTTCCATTGCATCGTCAAGCGGAAAGTTCTCATCTGTCAAGCAGGTATTTGTCCCTTCAATGGCGGATGCTGCAGAGGCATTTGTCATACTGATTTGTAATACTTTTATGTTCAACTTATATGTTATACCTAATTTTCGATTATGTCAACATGCCGGGAAATAATCTTTCAGGCTTACAGCAATTGAATGATATAGCCTGTGAACGACGGGATTGTCAGGGAAGGCAAAATTAATAAGTACTCAGTGGCATTGTCTGACCCATTGAATACGGATGTGCGAAGCAACGTTCTTGATAATATATTAGTATTTGCCTCCGCGCTTTTTGAAAAGGGGGTGAAAAAGCGCCAGGGAGTGATGCCTTTGAAATACCGCTATATAAAGCCGTTTTCTTTCGAGTCTTGGTCCGATGCCAGCATTTTCATGAAGAAGTAACTGACCTAGGAGGATTTCCCGAGACACTGTAGAAATATGCGTGCACTCCGTTCCATCCACCAACCCGTTCCCGCAATCCTCAATCAGATTCCGGAACCGGGGTCTATTCGCAGCCATTGATCCGGAATGCCTTCGTCATCATAGAGGCTTGCAAACTCGCTGTTCTATTCCCCAGTGAGGGATTCTGTATAAAAAGCCGTCTGCGCGGCGAGGCTGTGCAGCTGCTTATCCTTTTCATATGAGACCCGGCAATATGCCGCAATCTTTGGCGTCTGTGATTTAGCTTTCTGCTGCCTGCTCGGTGCCGGCCACGCCAACGCCGATGTGCGCGCTTTCTATCGCGGCATCGGATATATGCGCAAGTGATATTCGTTATTGCAATCTTGGCATTGTTACTGCAGCATTCGCTATCTTGGCGGTATTGATATTGAAGTCAATGATGTACGCCTGCCCGATGGCTGTGGTTTTTATCTGAAGAGAGATGATAGACGCCCTTTGAAGATGTCCTGTCCCAACTGCGCCTATGGCCAGCTTCATGCCGCTGACGGTATCCGCGGGGATTTGGCGGGGTGAGATCATGCTCCCTGACATCGTCCTTGACAGGGTGCCATGGCTGACTGAGTGCTTGCCGTCCAAGCTGCTGCTGAAGACGCCGGATTCACCGCGGCCTGTGCTTTGAATACGCACTCGGCGCTCTGGGCCGCCGTGTAGAAAAACATGCCTGCGCATGAAGAATGGGCCTTGTGCGAAGCCTCTGAACTTGCGCAATACGCCGCCAACGATGCAGGAATTAACGTCCGCCTGCGCGCAGACCGTGCCTGCGCTTACGAATCGGATGGCTCACTTTTATTGTAGCGTTTATATCTGCGGATCTTTTTGATGATCAGACCGCCCGCACCTGGTTCTTTCCCTGGTTTTTAGCAAGATAAAGTGCCTTGTCGCTGAGCCGGTATAACTGATCTGTGGTGGTCTCCCTGTCCGGTATCAAGGTGGAGACGCCGATGCTGACAGTATACCTGATTTCCGGATGGGCTTCCATATTCTGCGCTTCCACGGCCGCCCGCAGGCGTTCCGCGATCGCAATGGCCTGATTTTTATCAGCCCCCGGCAGCAAGATGGAAAACTCCTCCCCTCCATACCGGCCGAAAAGGTCATGATCACTCAGCATAACTTTGATGGTGGAAGCAAAACCGCGCAGGATGGCATCCCCCATTGAATGCCCATACAAATCATTCACCTGTTTAAAACTATCAATGTCCAGGAGCAGGCAAGACACAGGTTCCTGCCTGCTGGCAAACAGGGATATCCTTTCAGCCGAGCGTTTTTCAAAGGTCTGGCGGTTGAGTGCGTTCGTCAATCCGTCAAAGGTTGCCGCTTTGACCAGTTCCACGTCCAGCCTTTCCTTATCCAGCAGGATGAACCCCATACTTCCGGTCACCATATACAGGTAGAGCACCACATACAGCCAGGAATTGAATGAGTTGGAGGAAGACAGGCTCAGGTTCAGGCCGGAAGAGATGGATGTGACACCTCTGAAAAGCAGCATCAGAACGGTGATGCTGAAGGATGCCGCAATCAATCTCTGTAAAAGGGATGCCTGTTTGTCAGTGAACAGGCGGTAGGCCGGGAAGGCCATCAGGAGCGCGAGGAAAGAAGACGCGATGGTGATCTTGATGTTCTCGGATATCCCAAAGGCAACCGCAGCGCTGTATACAAGGAAGCCTCCTGCCAGCAGGGACAAATAGACTTTTTTGTTTTTTTTGGTGAAGCTTTCCTTGAGTATCAAAAAGGCAATCAGCTCCAGGGTAACTCCAGTAAAGAGCAGGAGATTGGAGGCAGCATTGACAATCATTCCAGGCATATTGGTTCTGTGGCTGATGAGAATCCAGGCGAATGTCTGCAGCAGCTTTGAAATCAGGAAGGTATTGAGGGCCTTGCTTCTTTCGTGCCGCGAGGTGTACGCCAGGATGAGAATACCGGAGAAAAACTGCCCGATCACGATTATAATCATCATGGTGGCGCTGCTGATTATTGAAGAATCCAATGGGTCCTCCTGTGAGGTGTTTTGTGTGCCGGCGGAATATATTCTGAGCCAGATGCGTGCCGGCAAGTGCCTGTATGATACTCAGGCATAGGCGCGCTGTTGATAATGTGCGATAAGATGAAGGGTTTGCATGAAACTGCGGATTGGCAATCAGGCAAGCGTTCCAGCATATCGTCATCAACCAATTCCATCTTAGCACGACCTGGGGATAAATAAAAACAATTCACAGGGAAATCCCTGAGGCACACCCCCTGTCCCGATTTTCCCCTGTGCTGCTCATGTTATCACAAGGCCAAATAAAAGGCACTCAGTGGCATTGTGTGATCCACTGAGTGCGGTTGTGATTAGTATAGGCTGATGAGGGAGCTAAATCCTCATGATCAGCAATCCGCGAAAAGTATAGTAGAATCTACATAATCGGTGTAGTATTCAAAATGTCCAGAATCCTGTCAGGAAATTCAAGCAGGCTTCTCACCCCCTTGCACCTCAGTTGGCAGGCAAAATTAAAAGGTTTACCATCTGAGCGTATACTGCAGATTATCCAAGCACCTGCCCCAAAGATATGCCAGGATTTCAACCCGGTCATGATGCTCATCTAGCCATTCTTGAGGAAGTGGCGTGTCTGTATTTAATGACTGATAGCGACCATCGACGTTATTATACCGAACAGGATACCTGCGGAGAAGGCGGTTGTTTTCTCAATATCTTCAACCATCAAGTCAAATAGTCCATCTCTGCTATAATTGATGCAGATCAAGTACATGGTTCTTCTTCGTTTTACGGGCATCGGTGACTTTGCTAAAACACTTTGGACGTTTCATCCGTTTCTATTATGCAGACCGATGAAAGGAGTGAAGACATGATCGCGATGCTGTACGGCTTGTTTTACCAGGAAGTGCTGCGCTTCGCGCTCTCCCTTTCAAAGGATCTGCAACTGTCTGAAGATATCACGCAGGACACTTTCATGCGCGCGATGAGGTGTGCGGATATCTTTCAGGACATGGAAACACCGGCCTGCCGCGCCTGGCTGTATAAAACAGCCCGGAACCTGTTCATCGACAGGATGCGCAGGCGGAAAAAGGAGCTTGAGGCATCCGCTGAACTGCCAACGTATGAGGATGACCTGAGCCAGGTGATGGTGAATGAAGCCATCGCCATGCTGCCCGAGCCTGAACAGGCCATGTTCCGGATGCGCTACATGGACGGCTACAATGCCACCCAGCTGGGGGAGATGTTTGACCTGCCACCTGCTACGGTGCGTACCAAGCTGGCCAAGGCGCGCAAAATCATTCGCAGGCAATACCTGACAGAGAATGGAAAGGATGATCAAGGTTGATGGAAAAGCTGGAAACCAATGCCACCCTGCGCTGCTTGGGTCAATTTGTCTGGCAGATTTTGGACGGCCTGTATGCTCAAAAGCGCCGCATCGTCCGCTGGCTGAGCGCCTGCATCGGCCGGAAGGATGCCCAGCCCCGGAAAGAGAAGAATGGTTTGAGCATTTCCCACTCATCGTCCACAGGCATCTGGTACAATGCCGCGATGCGCGAAATCAGCCATAGGCGCGGATTCTAAAACAGTGCGGATGGGTATCCGCGGATACAAGGAAAGGAACAACGATAATGAAGAAGAAACTGGTGATCAATGCCGCCATGTGCGATGTCAGCCATGTGAGCGAACAAACACTGCAGCCCTATGATCGCCTGGAAATCAACGCGGCGGTGCTTATTTCATCCCCTCAGGCACGGGAGAAGCTGGCCGGGCTTCAGGTTAAGATCAACGCCGCCAGCACCCTGGAATCCGTTGAAGACGCGACGCTCAGTGTTCAAAACGGCATTTTTGAGATCAAGGCGGGTCAGAAACTGCAGAAGCCGGCCATCCTGGTTGTAAACGGCAAGCTGACAATTGAGAAAGGCGCGCAGGAAGCGCTCAGGGACTACCTGGTGATCCTGGTCAACGGCCAAGCCCTATATCCAAGGAGTATGGCCGGACACTTGGGCCAGATGAATGTCAACGGGTCATCCCTTTCGTATCCTGATGAAGCCATCCTGTTGGGCAGCAGCGTTGTCATTGACAAGGTGTTCATCCTGCGGGCCAAAGACAGCCTTTACTTTGCCCAGCGCAGCGTCGTTTTGCCGAATAAGGATCTGGATATCAAGGCCTTGCGCGAGAAAGGCGCACGCTTCCTGACGAAAAAAGCAGTGATCGCTGAAGCTCTGCTGGAAGAAGCCCTGCCTTTGTTTGAGGATGAGACGGAGATCGTGATCATCCCGGAGGGACTGTCCTATGTCAAAGGCAGCCAGGAGCTGAAGGAAGATCTGATCCGGATGCACAGCACCAGACTCTATATCGACGGTGATCTGCACATCCCTGCCGAGGCTGCCCAGGCGCTTGAAAAATTGGAGCGCTGTGCCGTGTCAGGAGAGGTGAAGATTTCAGAAGGCCTGCTGGATCGCTTCCTGGCTCTTGCACCTGTTTACAAAGAGTTATCAAGCTATAAGGGTACTGTGCTCAGGGACAGGAACGGGGTTAGGATCACCCCTGAGATGATGGATCAGTACCCCGATGGCGTGACGCTGGAAGATTGCGCTATTGTGAAGCTTGACGCTCAGATTACGCCTGAAACCATTGAACAGTATCTGCACTTTGAGGACTGCGGCATGATCTATTGCTCCCCCGCGCAAAGGAATGCAGTGGAAAAGGTGTCCAGCGATGTAGGGATGATCCTGGACAAAAATGGGGATACGCCAGACGGGGAGAAACAAGATGACGAGTCGGACCTCCAGACGGAAGTGATCAACACTGCGTCGTATACGCTTTAAACATGCGTAACCTAATTAGCCTCTACATCATACAAAACTGTGTAGAGCAGCCTGCCGATTCTGAACCTTTCAATTTTGCCGATACTCTGAAATTCTGTTTCTGAAACCACACAGGGGGTGAAGGCATCCTCCGGAACAGCATCGAACTCACCAAAACCGAACAACGAAAAAGCGGGACAGGACGGGCATCTTCATCTCCCCTGTCCTGCTTTTTCGCTTTCCTGCTCATGTTTTCGATAGGCAAAATATAAGGTACTCAGCGGCATTGCATGATCCACTGAGTACGGATGTGCGTTATCTGCCATGAAATGATAAAATGCACCCCCTCCCAACTGTCAAACTATTAAAGAGAGGGGTGCAAAAAGCTGGAATGCATTGATAAATAAAGGAAAATCGCGGATTCGGGGAATTGGCTCTGACAGGAAGATCGATGTATTTTCAGAGGGAATCGGAGCATCTGGGCTATTAGGCACTGAAGATGGTATGAATACTTTGTTCTGGCATTGGAGATGTGACTATAACATAGTGCTTCAAATCCCGCGATTTAAGAGCTTATTTGTGGACTAAATAAAAGCTATCCTATTCAATCTATAGGGATACTCAAAGACTTTTTCTCTGGAATCAAGGCGACAGTGAACTGATCGTTTGGTATGTCCCCGTGTTAGGACACTGTCAGAGGTGCAAACGCGAAATGATTGTAAATCACGCTGTCCCAGCACCTCTCATTTTATTACGCAATGGGGGGCGAGCTTTTAAAGAAAGCTGCAGAAGTGATTAAAAGTGAGTGTCGAACTAATGATAGCATCGCCAGACGCGGAGGGGATTGGTTTGTCATCCTATTGCTGATAACGAGTACTTCGGAAGCAGAGGATAATGTTTTATCAATAAGAATCAATAAGAGAATAATTGCATAGTGTTGCCTTGGGAAATCCGTTACAGTTAAGTTCGGGACCCTTGGTGAAGGACCTTGGGAAACCCGCAATTGTAAATTACACCTGCGCGTGATAAAATTAGTTCTCCCCATTATTAGTGAATATAGCAGTTCCAATCCTCCCTTCAATTCTTGCATCCTATATCCGAGTATCTCAAAACTCAAACCAATCAACGAAAAACGATCACAGTACTCATTTTCGAACAGGAAAATGAGGTAAGGGAATCAGACATGGCTGCAGATGGAAATCAGGACAGGGCTTGGATCATACGCAACAGCTGGAAAAAATCCGGCAAGATAGCGCTGTTGTTTCTTTTGTTTGGGGTTGCCTGGATTTTGGTAACCGACTTTCTCTCTGCCAAACTGTTCAGCGACGTGCAGGATGTAGTGTATTTTGCAATCATAAAGGGTTTGACCTATGTCCTGTTTTCTGCGCTTCTCATCCTTTATCTTTCCTTCACCAATATCAAGCAGATACTCCAAAAAAACACGAATGAAGTGCGGGACAAGAAACAGATAGAAGAACAGCATTTTCTCTTGAAGGCGCTGACGAACGCGACCCCGGATCTGGTGTTCTACAAAGACTCAGCATACCGTTATATTGGATGCAACAAGGCTTTCGAGGAATTTGTCGGAAGCGCCGAAGCTGAAATCGTCGGGAAAACGGATTATGATTTGTTTGAAGGGGAGACAGCGGATTTATTCCGGGACAGGGACCAGGAAATAGTCAGATCAGGCAGATCAATAAAAAACGAGGAACAGGTAAGCTATCCCGACGGGCATACCGTATGGCTGGAAACAAGCAAATCCCCATTTTACGTCAGCAATGACCATCTCTTTGGACTGATAGGTGTCAGCCGGGATATTTCCGAGAGAAAGGCAATGGTCCTTCAGCTGGAAAAAGAAAAGAAGCAGTTTGAGATGTTCATCAATTCAAGCCAGGACCTAATCTTCCTTAAAGATGAGCATTTCCGGCACCTCATAGCCAACAGGGCATTGGCAGATTTTTACGGGAAAGATACCGGTGAACTGATTGGAAAAACCGATTATGAACTGATGAGTGCGGAGAATGCGGACGCTTGCCGTACTTCAGATCAGGCAGCAATAAATGAAAACGTAACGTTAAGCTTTGCTGAAACAGTCAATGACAGAATTTTCGAAGCACGCAAGTTTCCCGTGGCAATTGACCGGGACAAGTCAGGCGTTGGTGCGATTATCAGAGACAACACAACCGAATACAGACAGCGGGAAATCATTAACCAGGTATCCGAGACGAACCGGATCATCGCGCAGTGCATGACGAAACCTTTTGAGAATGTACAGCAGCAACTTGATTATGCCCTCCATGAAGCGCTCAGTTTATCGGAAAGCCAGTATGGATATATCTATCTGTTTGATGAAAGCACAGAGGAACTTACGTTAAATTCATGGACAAACGGAGTGATGCCTGATTGCAGCGTTATAGAAAAACAAACCAAATATCAATTGGACAAGACAGGGTTATGGGGCGAGGCGGTTCGCCAGAGGCGTCCTGTCATTGTCAACGATTTTAATGCGCCAAATCCACTGAAGAAAGGGTATCCTGAAGGCCATGTCAGCATCCGTAATTTTATGTCAATACCAATATTTGAAAACGATAAGATCGTTGCTGTCATAGGTTTTGNNACAATGATGTTCAAACCATCACACTCCTGATGAGCGGAGTCTGGATCGCAGCTAGGAAAAAGGAAAAGGAAGAGGAAACAGAAAGACTATTAAGGAATACCCGGTCCATGATCAACAATCACCAGGCGGTCATGCTTCTGATTGAGCCGTTAACAGGC
>DIWD01000015.1 GCA_002428405.1 bacterium UBA6115 | reverse complement strand
TCGTTCCGCTGCCGGAGAGCGAGCTGCCCCTGCTGCTGCCGGTGGTTGAGCGTTACGAGCCGACCGATTCAGGAGAGAGCCCCCTGGCCGCCATCACCGACTGGGTGAACACAACCTGCCCCAAATGCGGGGGGCCTGCCTTGCGCGAGACGGATACCATGCCCAACTGGGCCGGTTCCAGCTGGTACTTCCTGAGGTACTGCGACCCGCACAACCAGGAGGTCTTCGCGTCCAAAAAAGCGCTGGACTACTGGATGCCGGTGGACTGGTACAACGGCGGCATGGAGCACACCACGCTGCACCTGTTGTACAGCCGTTTCTGGCACCTCTTCCTGCACGACATCGGCCTGGTGGACGCGCCGGAACCCTACCGCAAGCGCACCAGCCACGGCAACATCCTGGGGGAGAACGGGGAGCGGATGTCCAAGTCCCGCGGGAACGTCATCAACCCGGACGATCTGGTGGATGAGATCGGCGCGGACGCCTTCAGGCTTTATGAGATGTTCCTGGGTGCCTTTGACCAGGAGATCCCCTGGAGCATGGCCGGCGCGCGCGGCTGCAGGCGGTTCCTGGACCGTGTCTGGCGCCTGCAGGAGAAGGTGGATAATAAAGCAATGGGATTGAGCCCCTCGCTGCGGGTCCTGGTGAACCAGAGCATCAAAAAAGTGGGGGATGACTACGAGCGGATGAAGTACAACACCGCCATTGCCCAGATGATGACCCTGGTCAATGAGTTTTACGACCAGGGCCGCATCACCGCCGGGGATTTCAAGGCATTGCTGCTGCTGCTGTCCCCGGTCGCCCCGCACATCTGCGAGGAGATCTGGCAGAACCAGGGGTATGGCGGCTATATCCACAGCAAGCCCTGGCCCGGGTTTGACGCCGCGTTCCTGACGGCAGACGAGGTGGAGATCGCGGTGCAGGTCAACGGCAAGGTGCGCTTAAGGCTGATGGTGCCCTCCGGGTTGGACCAGGAAACCGGCAGGGCGGAGCTGACCCTGCGGCCCGAGGTGGCCGACCTCATTGCCGGGCGGGAGATCCTCAAATGCGTCTATGTGCCGGACCGCCTGCTCAACCTGGTGCTGCGCTGAGGGAGAGGGCCAGCCTTCATCGAAGGCGCTAACTTCACATCCCTCAAAGATAAACGGTTCGATCAGGCAGGGACATAAACAGGGTTTCATCCTCAATGATCAAAACAGGCGCGATTCATGCCTGACCGCGCCTATTCTTTACTGATGATTGAGATTGATTTTTACTTGATGACAGTGATGCGCCCCTGGGGAAACGCATATTGCTGGCCGACCACGCCGCCCAGAACGGTGGCGATATAGTTCACCAGGGCATCTTCCAGCGCGACGCCGGTTTTGTACCCGCTGGTGGCGTTGGGGTAACGGAAGGCGTAGTAGGTGTCGCCGCCCGCGGCCGTAAAGTCGTTGGTGGCGATGGTGTAGATGGCCTCAGGGTCAAAGGGCTTGCCGCCGATGGACTCAATGGTGACGCGGCTGCCAGGCTTGGCCGGTTTGAAGTAGGTGGAGTCGGGGTATTTCTCAACGCCTTCAAATGGTACAGCGGTATTGATGGTAAACACGATGCCGGCCACCTGAGGGAAAGCGCCGATGGCCTTAGGTGTGCTGGAGGTAGCCGCTTCCAGTGCCTCCAGCAGTTCAGCGCCGGTGACGTCCAGCACGGCCACTTCGTTCCCAAACGGGAAAACGGTCTTCATATCGTTCATGGTGATGTCGCCGATGGCGATGCTGGCCCTGATGCCGCCACCGTTGGTGACAGCCGCGACGACCTGCCCGCCCAGCGCCTGCTGCGCGGCCCACAGGATGGCGTCAGCCGCAAAGTCGCCCAGGTTGGTCTCCTCCGTGCGGTTGCCCGGGTCACGTTCGCCGTTGAGGAGCACTTCCGTCCTGGCAAACGCCTTGGACAGTTCCTTTTTAATGGCCGCATCCGTACTGTTGACCAGTTCGTTGACTTCATTGTCTAGTTTAGCTGTCAGCACAGCACTGTACAGCTCGCCGTCATATTCGATCGTCACGCCTTTTTTCAGGCTGCTGAACAGGGAGGCCGAGAACTTTTCTCCGTCATAGGTGACCACGCCCAGGTTCCTGCCGTATTCGCCGGTGCTGACCAGCAGGGTCTCGCCTACCATTTGGCCTTTCTCAATGACCGTGTGGCTGTGCCCGTCGATAAACAGATCAATGCCCGTCACCTTTTCCAAAAGGTCCGTTGAACGGTTGGGCGCGCTCTCCGGGTCCACACCCAGGTGACCCAGCAGAACAACGATATCCGCTCCCGCGGCCTTCAGCTCATCCGCCTGCGCCTGGGCCACTGCGTACAGGGCGTCTCCCTGCGGGAAGTCAATGCCCCTGACCTTATCCGGGTGGGCCTTGGTGAGGGTTTCGGGGGTAGTCAGGCCGAATACGCCCACCTTCATGCCATTTGGCATCTCGAACAGCTTGTTGGCCTGGAATGTGACCTCCCCCCCGATATGGTTGGTGATATTGGCGGACAGGAGAGGGAACTCCGCCATGCCGGCCAGTTGCCTGAGGTTGTCAACGCCCCAGTCGAACTCATGGTTGCCCGGCGTCATCGCGTCATAGCCCGCGGCGTTCATGAACTCAATCGCGTTCCTGCCGAAGCCGAGGTTGACCAGGGGAGTCCCCTGCGAGGCATCGCCCGCGTCCAGCAGCAAGACCGAATTGCCCGCCGCCTCAAGGTCTTTCTTGAATTGTGATATGGCCGCATAGCCGAGGATGCCGTCCGCGGCGTTGGCCACGGCGCGGCCGTGCATATCATTTGTGTGCAGGATCACCAGCTTGCCTGGAACCGTCTCCGCCATGCCGGAACCCATGAGGCCAAGCACCAGCACCAGTGACAGAAGCAAGGCAAAATAACGTCTTTTCATATTGCGAACCGCCTTTCTCTTTGGGTTTTTTCTTCCTGTTTTCTCCAGGAATGCTTTGTATGTTGATTATACCCGCTGCCGAAGATGCTGGATGGCGGGGAAGAAGGACTTTACATTTTATTCGCGAACGATTTGCATATGGATTGATCTGCGGTTTTTTACCCCTTATATTCTCGCACCTGTATGGTTTTCTGCTTGTCTGGCATGAGGCGCCCTTCAATCCGCATGTCTGGGCCGCCATAAACAAGGCGCATCATGGATTCTGGTGACTATCCTGTGTTTATCAGCTGAGGCCGAAGGGTATAGTAAGAGTGTGCCGAGAGGCCGCAAGCATGAAAGGTGGAAATGTGAGCATGTCAGTGATTATCATTACGAGTGAGAATTTTGAGAACGAGGTCCTGAAGTCTGAAAAGCCGGTCCTGATCGATTTCTGGGCTTCCTGGTGCGGCCCCTGCCGCATGGTGAGCCCGGTGGTGGAGGAAATCGCGAAAGAACATCCGGAGATCAAGGTCGGTAAGGTCAACGTGGACGAACAGCAGGATCTGGCGCGTAAATACCGCATCATGAGCATCCCGTCGCTGTACCTGTTCAAGAACGGCGAGGTTGCCAACAAGACGGTCGGCGCCGTGCCCAAGGCAAACATCCTGGCTATGCTGTAAACAGCGGTTTCAACCAGCATCAAAGCGGTCGATGGGCCGCTTTTTTGTGTACCGGGGAGTAATTCAAGGTACTGTCAAGATTTATGCGCAAATTTCAGGAGGCCATTGATTTGACTGTCAGCCGGCAGCCGGTTCGCTGCCGTCCAGTGCATCCAGGTGTCTCATTGGCTCGTTTATCTTCGTCTACATTTCCTTGAATTGATTACATAAATCGGACAGTGAAATTACAGCTGTTTCACTTATCCCTTTACTTCTTTCAGCAGGTCATCCA
Source organism: bacterium UBA6115 (assembly GCA_002428405.1). Next base: position 34,149 of record DIWD01000015.1, on the reverse strand, counting down.
TGCTCTTGCCGCTTTCTTTAGGTGCTGCGAGAAGCTGGCTGTACTTCTTTCTTTTCGGCTTTCTTTGCAGAACGTGCTTTTGCCAACGCTTCGACGCGCTGGGCTTTCAACTGTTCAGGTGGAGCTTCGGGGCAGTTGCCTTCTCCGGCTTATTCTTCGCAGCGATGAGCCTTTCCTTTTTGCTCATCTGTATTGACCTTCTTGGCAACAGTGATTTTCTTTGGTGCTGCGGTTTTCCTGGGTCCTTTACACCTCGTGATACACTTGATATCCTCCATTGATGGATTTGACAGTACCAACAGTATGTGAGGATTCAATACCATTCCGAATATATATGACAAGAGTAAAATAGCATTTGATCATGTTGTCCCGGTAATTGTGTTATGCTGTGTGCGACCAAACAATACGAGGTGTAAGTTGATTCTGCTATCTCTGGAGAAAATCAGTAAAAGCTTTCCCGACAAGGTACTCCTTGACAAGGTTTCGCTTTTCATAAACGAAAACGATAAGGTCGGAATCGTTGGCATCAATGGCATGGGAAAGACGACGCTACTCAACATCATAGCCGGGCAGATAAAACCAGACGAGGGAACGATCAGCAAGTCCTCCGGCATCCGCATTGCTTATTTATATCAAAATCCAGTACTTGACAAGAACCTATCCTTGCTGTCGATTGTACTGCAAAATACAGACCCGCATGCGCGCGACACCTTGGCCCATGAAGCAAAGACGATCCTGACAAAGCTTGGCTTTTTCGATTTTGATAAAGACACCTCCGCCATGTCCGAGGGCGAGAGGAAGCGCGTGGCGATTGCTCAGGTTTTGATGAGCCCTTGTGAACTGATGATCCTGGATGAGCCCACCAATCACCTTGACAGCGACATGGTGCAGTGGCTGGAGACCTTTTTGCAGCATTATCGAGGTGCAATCGTGATAGTGACTCATGACCGTTACTTTTTGGAGCGTGTAACAAACCGCATTGTGGAAATTGACGCAGGCGCGCTATTTGCTTATGACGGCAACTATTCGCAGTTTCTGGCAAGAAAGGCGCAGCGCGAGGCAGATGAGCAGGCTGCGCAGCGAAAAAACCGCAGTCTTTACAGACGCGAGCTGGAGTGGATCCAGCGTGGCGCACGGGCGCGCAGCACCAAAAGCAAGGCCCGTATTGAACGCTTCAGCGCCTTGCAGGACGGTACAGCGGCAGAGGATAAAACGCTGGCGATGGAATCCGTTTCCTCCCGGCTTGGCAGAAAGGTCATCCAAATCAACCGCATCAGCATATCTTTCGGCGGGCGTTGCCTGGTCAAAGACTTTTCATATCTGCTGCATCGGGATGAACGGGTGGGGATCATCGGCGTAAACGGCAGCGGAAAATCTACCCTGATGAAGATGATCGCGGGTATCCTCACGCCGGATTCAGGTAGCGTGGAGCGCGGCGCAACGGTAAAAATCGGCTATCTGCCACAGATATGGGATCCGCCGCAGGATGATATGCGCGTGATCGACTACATCAAAGAGATCGCGGGCGAAGTGGTAACCAACGAGGGCACCCTCACGGCCTCCAAGATGTTGGAGCGGTTCCTGTTCCCTTCCAACGTACAGTGGACCCCTGTCAACAGACTCTCCGGAGGCGAAAAGCGGCGTCTGTATATGATGCGCATCCTGATGAGCGCGCCCAATGTGCTCTTGTTGGATGAGCCCACCAACGATCTGGATACAGACACCCTGACGGTACTGGAAGAGTATCTGGCGGGCTTTAGCGGCGCCGTCGTTACCATCTCTCACGACCGTTACTTCCTTGACAAGATTGTGGACACGATCCTCGAGTTCCGGGATGCCGGCGAGATCCGCAGTTACACAGGCAACTTTTCCGACTATCTGTCCAAGCGCAAGACGGAGGCAGTCGAATACGCGCCTCCTGCCATAGGGAGCAAGCCAGCGTCCGCCGGGCCTTCCCTCCCGCCCTCAAGGCCTCCAAAGCTTAAGCTCACCTTTGCACAGCAGCGCGAGTTTCAGTCCATAGACGAAGATATTTCAGGTTTGGAAGAAATGCTGCGCCGAGCTGAAGATGATATACAGAACAACGCAAGCGACTATGAAAAGCTGATGCCCGTTATAGCGGAGAAAGAGCGGCTTGAATCAGCACTTGCTGAGAAGATGAACCGCTGGGTGTACCTTAATGAGATAGCAGAACAAATCAACAGCAAACAAACCGGTGCGGTTTAGGGAATTTGCTTATTCCCGTCGTGCCGCTTCTGAAGGATATCTAAGGAGTTGTGAGTGGAAAATCGCGAAAAGAAAATGCTTGTTTGATACAATTGCACCAATCTACGGGTCATTTGTCAGGCAATGAAAACATCGGGGTTCGGGATAAAAAGGAAGCGGCGGGCTGAGGAGGAAGCAATGAGAACGGACGATAATAAAATTAACATCATGAATGTGAACACAGTTTCTCTGGATGACGGGAACAGTGCACTGATTATCATCGATCAGACCAGACTGCCTGGCGAATTGCACATCCTCTACCTTACCGAACAGAAGGACATTTGGGAGGCCATTTATCTTCTCAAAGTACGCGGTGCCCCAGCTATTGGCGTGGCAGCGGCTATCGGCGTCTATCTAGCCGCAAAGCGTATCCAAGCCGATAGTTACGACTCATTTTATACGCAGTTTAGGCAAGCCAAGGATTATCTGGCTTCAGCACGACCGACTGCGGTCAATTTATTCTGGGCGCTGAACCGAATGGAAAATGTCGTGCTTGAAAACCGAGAACGTTTGCCGGAGGAAATCAAACGCCTCTTGCATCAGGAGGCGGTGGACATTCGCGACGAGGATATCCGCGTATGCCGCGCAATCGGTGAACACGGCTTGACACTTCTTAAAAACGGGGACGGTATACTGACCCACTGTAACGCAGGCCAACTGGCAACCACCAAATACGGCACAGCGCTGGCCCCCATCCATCTCGGAGTGGAAAGAGGCATGAAGTTTCATGTTTTCACCGACGAAACGCGGCCTTTGCTTCAGGGAGTGCGCCTATCAGCCTTTGAACTGCACTGCAATGGGGTGGATACAACGGTGATCTGTGATAACATGGCCTCCCAGGTCATGAAGAATGGATGGGTGCAGGCTGTTTTTGTCGGCTGCGACCGTGTGGCCTCCAACGGTGATGCGTGCAACAAAATCGGCACCTCGGGTGTGGCAATTCTGGCAAAACACTATGGGATCCCGTTCTACGTCTGCGCCCCGACCTCGACCATTGATATGTCCATTGCTCATGGAGATGATATCCCCATAGAGGAACGCCCGGCTCATGAGATCACAGAGATGTGGTACAAGCAACGCATGGCGCCCGAAGGGGTGAAAGTGTATAACCCGGCTTTTGACGTAACGGACAACCGTCTGATTACCGCAATCGTTACGGAACATGGCATTGCGCGCGCCCCCTATGACCAAAGCCTTCGTGAGATCTTCCAAAATATCGGGAGATGATAGAATCAGCCACAGTCCGGTCTAAGAACACCAATCGAAAAGGTGAAATAGACGACAGGATGTTTCACGAGAATGTGTCCTTTTATGGCGGACAGTTTACTAATCCGAAACGCTAAGCGAACACTAACAAAATCGCTAATGTCATACTATTTGAACTAGACGTTTTTGGCTAAATATGGAAAGACAGCTGGATTGAGTAACGAGAGCTCTATTTTGGGCATAAAACGGGCCGATTATCGGAGGTTTGAAAGTCTGAAAAACCTATGATATATCAACAGATTTCGAAACATTAAAATAAAACAGAGACCTAACTGCTGATAGAATTCCTCCTATCATTTGTTGAGTCCCTGGGTGTGATGTATAGACGTACACTCAAGAAATGATAAAATGGACAAATTCTCCTTGTAGAATAAGGCGATTCGCAATGCACTTTTAAAGTGAATTTGAAATGCGGCTAAGTTGCTAAGTAGACTAACATACCTGGGATTCCGAAAAATGCATCCTATAAACGTGCTGCGCGCACCCTTGAGCGCCTCGCTGGCCTGTGTTACGATATGGCCAAGCCTAAGAAGGAATGCCTCTGTCGATGAACGGTCTTTACTAACTTACCAACTGGTACAAAGACTGGGGGCAGATCAACGAACCGAACACCACCAGACAGATGAAACCTGTAGCGTGACGGAGATTTAAGGAACCGAGTGTAAACGAAGAGGAGACAAAACGATGATGAGCAAACGAGTGATAAGCATCCTGTTGGCGTTGAGTATTATGGTGGCCCTGCCGACGACGATCGTGTTGTCGGAGAAGGAATACATCCCTGTAGAGAATGAGGTACCGCGCGTAGGCCCCTATTCACAGATGATTCGCGCGGGCGGTTTCGTATTCTGCTCGGCGCAGGCCGCGTTCGACCCGGCCACTGGCAAACTGATTGAGGGGGATATTACCGCGCAGACAAATCAAATCCTTTCAAACTTTGCCGCCGAGCTTAAGGATGCAGGACTAACGCTTAACGACGTTGTGGATGTCACCGTATACATGACAGACATCACAATGTTTTCGCAGATGAATGAGGTATACGCCAAGTTTTTTAGCGAACCTTATCCCGCAAGGGCTTGCGTGGAGGTTTCCAATCTGCCAGTGGAGGGTGCGCTTCTGACGATTAAGGTCACCGCATTAGCGAAATAATCAACAAGGCGAACCACCGTGCCGACAAGGGATGCAGCCATATGCCTTCATTGTACACCATCAACAGGCTCTAAGCGTGTATAAGCAAAATAGCCAATGCCAAACTATTTCAGTAATAATGCACCCCCTGGGGCAGTGTTATACTATTTGATTTGAACGTTTTTATATCTAGCTGTAAAAATAGTTGATTTGAGTTGGGAAAATCCTGTTCGAAGCAAAAACGGGCCAATGACCAGAAGGATAAAAGCCCTAAGTCCCTTGATTTATCAACGGATCTTGAAGCGCTGAAAAAATGAGGGACTCAACCTCTGACAGAATGTCTTCCATCATTTGTTGGGTCCCTGGGTGGCAGAAGACTTTAGTTTCAATACAATGCACCAGCTTATGGTGTTGGGTGCATTGGTTGTTCACCATTTTCAGCTCTCTCTTTTGATTTGACAACTGCATCCAGAAGAAAAAACAGAAGCTTCATGTAGTGAATAAAAGCACCGGCTGCTTCAAGCAAGTACTTGTTTGCCTCCTCTTTCAATGGGACACCTATTGAGAAACCGAAATTATGATCATCAATTGACTGATATCCTAAATGAAAGGCTACTCCCGAAAGATGAACATATCCAGAGGTTCTCTCATAGACTTCACAAATTCTCGAGTCGTATGTTTCTAGCCTCTTTCGAAGAACAGAATCACGCATCTTCACTCCTCGATCATCTTTGAAATCACTAATCCTTTTGCCTTCAAGAAACCCCCTAATGAATGCTCTCTTGTCTTGCGCGATGAAAGCTGCGTATAGTCTCATGCAATTGTCCGGTTGTGATCTTAGCAATATGCCTGCACATGCAAGGTTCCTGTTCTCAAGCATATCGACGAAGCCATCCAGCAAAGAAAGGCTTCTGTTCAAGACACTGGCAAAAAATAAATCTTCCTCATAAAGGCTGTTCCCAATCATACACTTAGCCAGTTCGTTTGATGTTCTCCGTATGTGTTTCAACTCTTTCAATTTTGGATTTAGGGCAGTAAAATACTCATCATTATTCATTTACTTCTCTCCCCATATTTGTTGCGGGAATTTCAAAGGGATATCTAGTAGCAGTAAAAACTCTATAATCATTTCTTGAACTATCTATTTGTGGGAGCTTAACCATAGATTATTATTTTATTATTTCCATCAATGAAAGTAAGATTATCATTCATATATTCTACTATCTGGAAATTTGTATTATATAGCCCATGGAGTCCTAGAGTTTTATATTTTGGTTTAGAGTTATCCTCCTCCCATATAATTCCAATATCGAACTGCTTGTATGCTGCATTATAGCTAATTGTTACTGTAATATTGGTAAAAAGATACTCCTTGTCTGAAATAACAAGAACATTTTGGCGTTTACTAAAAGGGATTTTACCATTTAGGAATAATCCAACCGCTATGTTTGATTGAATAGTCATAGTCTCCCTCCCTCATCAAAATTAGTCGTTCGAGAAACACATCAGGCTAGATTAAGAACAGTAATCTTTTGACACTCGCGCTTGAGTCTAGTAATAATGTAAGCACTATTTCGCTGGGCTTTCATGCTGTTCGACATATGCATTTGCTTTCTGCTTATATCCTCTATCAAAATTGTAATAGCTAAAGGCCTCGGTAATAATTCAATGGCTCGGTTAAGAGACGGGATGAATTAAATAGTACGAATAGGTCCTCCTGCATGTGAAGGGAAAGGCATATTCATGTACTCCTTTTTAGGAGTAAATATGCTTCTGCCGATGCCATACCAATAACTTGGATTTTGATACATGAGGAGATTGGTATCCTTAGCTGTAAAATTCCTGATTAAAGGTGATAGTGGATGGAGTAAACTGTGGTCAACCAATGCCCGGACCGTCCTGTCAGAAACGCTCTCACCAAAGTAGATTTCCTCGTCAGCATAGGCCACAAAAAGCCTATTCAAACCCCGGATGATTAGGGGGTCTTTGACTACGAATAATCCATTATAGAAACTACTAAGTTTGTATGCGGCTGCATCAAACAACACCAGGCAATGCTTTGGGCTGATTGGCATAAAAAACTGAATGCCAATATGCCCGTATCCATATGGTCGCAAATATTTTCGAGATATAAACAGTTGATTATATTTTGAAACAGGATTATCAGTAGTAACAAAGGAAGTATTGCTATTATTCTTAATCAAACTGAGCTGTAGATCCATAATCACGGGTATCATATTAATAGCATTGCGTAATTGATAAATGTTTGGTATTTCTGCTTTTGCATTAATCGTATCAATTATATCGTCTGACAAATCAATCCTTTTGTGCTCTTTATACATTCGCGCGATGACTCTGTACAGATTACCAAATTGTTCGATTTCGTTTTTGCCGGCGTATTGCGTCCTTCCTTCACCAATAGTAAAGAAAAGGCGCAGCAATTCTTGTGAATTTGTGTCAGTTGGCAGGCACTCATTCCCAATTACTGTACGAATAACTGTTGCCCATACAGCTTCAAAGTTTGATAAGGCATTTTCAATATCACCTTTCTTCCCGTATAAATAATCTATCCCGCCAGTTGACCTGAGCGGAGATTTGCGAACAATCATTCCAGTGCCCTTAATGCACTTATCAATATATGAAGGATTGCCGGAAAAATTAGCAAGATAAAAGCGGGGGACATAATGATTATATTTTTTTGCGACCATACGCCCTCCTTATAGCCTTGTCAGCCCTACGATAAGGTCTTTAATCTTGTTAAAATATTGACTTCAGAATTTGCATAGCCATTAAAAATTCGATTCTGCGCTTTCTCAATATCGTTGAATTCATCCACTTGTCTATTTTCATTATGTTTGGTCAGGCTATCATGTAATATATTGATCATATGATTTTGTATCGGCATCAGAATTTTCCGGCCATAGTTGTTATCAGTCCCATCAACAACTGAGTCATAAGTGTTGTGAGTAATGTGTTGATAGCCGAATTTTGATGCTAAGCAGATATATAGATAAACAGAAATGTCCTGCTTGCAGGTACAGCGTAGATAGTGGTGCCGGTGGTCGGACTTGAACCGACATGCTTTTGAGGGCGGCAGATTTTGAGTCTGCTGTGTCTGCCATTCCACCACACCGGCAAGGTACGGGCGGTATTATAGCCGCAAAGTAAGCGGATTGTCAATGAAAAAACGATGCTTCCGGTATTGACTGGCGTTTGGACGCCGCATTTAGCAGGGAGGGAAAGATCAACCCTCCAGCCCAAAGCGGACGAAGACAAACCTGTTTTTTCCCCGGCTCAGAGTTGTGTCTTTTCGAACAACAGCCTGGATATCTTCAACGGTTTCGCCGTCCAGCCGGATCCCTTTTCCCTCAATCAGCCTCCTTCCTTCCGATTTGGAAGAAGCGAAACCGGACAGGATGAGCAAATCAATGAGCTGGATCTCCTTTTCCGCGATATGTATCTGCCTGATGTTCCCGGGCACCCCGCCCGCGGCGACGGTCAGGTATCGCTTTTCTGCGTGCTGCACAGCGATTGCCCCGTGATACATCCTGACGATCTCACGCGCGTACATGAAGTGGGCTTCCCGGATATTCCGCTTGACTGCCGCCGCGCTGTCATCATCGGGGATATCGGTGGTGAGCCTGAAATAAAGCGGCAGCACCTGGTCCGGCACCTTCATGCACTTTTCAAACATCACTTCTGCCGCTTCATCAATGCCGATATAGTTGTCCAGGGATTTGCTCATCTTCTCAACGCCGTCAAGGCCGGGCAGCAAGGGGAAGGTGATCACTTCCTGCGGTTCCTGCCCGTAATCCCTCTGCAATTCGCGCCCAACCAGCAGGTTGAACGTCTGGTCGGTCCCGCCCACCTCGATATCCGCGCCCAACGCGACAGAATCATACCCCTGCATGAGCGGATAGAGCAGCTCATGCAGGGAAATGGGCTGCCTGCTTGCGTAACGGCTTGAAAAGTCATCCCGTTCCATCATGCGCGCAAGCGTATACTTTCCCGCGAGGGAAAGTACGTCGTGAAAATCCATCTTTGCCAGCCACTGGGAATTGTAGACGATGCGCGCATTCCGCGGGTCCAGGATCTTTGCCGCCTGCTGAAGATAGCTTTCCGCGTTCCGGCGGGTCTCCTCAAAAGTCAAAGGCGCGCGGGCGCGGCTTTTCCCGGAGGGGTCGCCGACCATGCCGGTGAAATCCCCGATGACAAACACGATGCTGTGCCCTGCGTCCTGCAGCGCGCGCAGCATCCTCAGCGGGACGCTGTGGCCCAGATGCAGGTCAGGCCGGGAGGGGTCCGCGCCAAACTTCACGGTCAGAGGCTTTCCGGAAGAAAGGCGTTTCCGCAACCCTTCAGGCGAGAAAATATCAACCGCGTTTCTCTTCAGCAGTGAAAACAACTGATTGCTGTCCATGGCCGCCTTTCTTTGGGGCTGACCTGCTCAGTCCCAGCCTGACCCTGTACGTCAAGGGAGGCTTCCTTTTATTTCCCTGAAAACGCGGCGGGTTCCAATGCCCTAAAGATCCGCAGGAACCGTTGGAGCGCCGCGGCGTAAACCGCCGCATTCCCTTCCGCGGGAAGAATCATCAAGCGGGTCGGGTTCACCTTCGCGGCTGCTTCCAGGCTGCTGTATACCCCTGCGCCGACGCCCGCGCACAGCGCCGCGCCCGCGCTGGCCGCGTATTCCAGCATGGCGGGCATCTTCAGGGGGCGCTGCCAGATATCAGCGAGGATCTGCAGCCAGGCAGGATTCCTGGCGGCGCCGCCAATGACGGAAAAGTCCCTGATCTCAATCCCTTCGGTAAGGCTGTCCAGCACGATTTTCAGATTCAGCCCCACACCTTCCAGCACCGACCTGAGCATATCCGCCCGGGTGTGCCGGGCGGTCAGCCCGATAAAGCAGCCGGTTGCGTCCGGGTTCCACCAGGGGCTGCGCTCACCCAGCAGGTAGGGCAGGAAGATCAGCCCCCTGCTGCCGGCGGGGACACTCATGATGATGTCCGGAAGCCGGGAGAAAAACCTGTCCGGTTCCCAGTCCAAGTACAGCGTGTCCGCTGCCCATTTCAGGGAGTGCCCCGCCGATTGCACCGAGCCCAGGGGCATGTAGTGCCGCCCGTCAAGACAGACGAGATTGAAGGTGCGCATCTCCGGGTCAAAATAGGGGTTTTCGCTCATTGCCGCGATCCAGGCGGAGGTTCCCATGGCGCAGTAGGCCTCTCCCGCCTGAGTGACGCCGGCGCCCGCTGTCGCGCACGCGCCGTCCCCGCCGCCCGCCACCACCAGCGTGCCTTCAAGCAGCCCGCATTCCCGGGCGGCCTGCCGGGTGACCTTTCCCACAATAGCGGTTGAGAGACGCAATTCCGGCATTCTGTCCATGCTGATCCCTGCCGTGTCCAGCATCTCCTCTGACCAGGCAAGGCGCTTCATGTCAAGGCAGCCCAGGTGCGAGGCGTCGGAATAATCGCTCCCCATATGACCGGTGAGCATGAAAGCCAGGAAATCCTTGGGTTGGAGGAACATCGCGGTCTTTTTGTACAGGCCCGCCTCATGTTCCTTAAACCAGGCCATCTTGGCGATGGCGTGCGATGCGCTCAGCCGCTGCCCGGTGAGATGATATACAGGGTCCAATCCCAGTTTCCCGATGATCTTCTCTGCCTGCTCCCCGGCGCGCTGGTCAGCCCAGATCATGGCTTTCCGAAGCGGCCTGCCCTGCGCGTCCACCGGCAGGCAGCTGTTCATCTGCGCGGAGAAGGAGACCGCGAGGATGTCCGCGGGGGAGGCACCTGTTTTGCTCAGCAGCTCCTTAGACGCCGTGCAGAAGGCTGCCCACCAGTCCAGCGGGTCCTGTTCAACGGCTTTCTCAAAGGGATACCCGATGGGGTAGCAGGCCGTTGTTTCGGCAACGACCCTGCCCTCAATGTCAAACAGGACAGCCTTGTCGCCGCTGGTGCCCATGTCATGGGAAAGGAGGTATTCCATGTTGTCTCCTGATTATCTTGACGCGGCGGCGGAAAAAACCTTAAGCCCCTTTGATTCTGAAAGGGTCGTAGGGCCTGGCGGGCGGGGGNNCTTGAGCTTCTGCAGCAGGTTCGCGCTGGCAAGCGGCGTCCTGCCCAGGGTGTATAGACTGAAAAGCACGCACAGCGGGACGGTGAGAAACAGCGCGACCGGATGCCTGCGTGTGAGCAGGGCATACAGCCCCAGCAGGACGCAGCACAGGAGGAACAGCAGGGTGGCAAACTGCTGCCCGCTGTTCTTCATCATGATGGAGATTGCCTTGCTGACAGGGTATTCCGCGTCGGCTGAAATCTCAAAAATCGACAGGATCAGTCCGTACATCGCGTTGAACATCACGACGAACTCATACAGGGCCCACCCCATCAATGAAAGGGCGCCCCAGAACACCATGCGGCGCCCGGCGTTTTCAAGAAGCTTCAATCATCCGCCTCCTCAACTGACCTGAAAGAAGTGTATGCAAACACGGGCCCGCTGTCAATCGCCGCCCTGTCATGCCGGAACAGGTTTCCTTGACGCGTTATCCTGTGTTTGATAGGATGAACCTGATGAAAAAGGGAGGTGAGAGTCATCCTGAAAAAAGGCCTCGCTCTCCTTCTTATGCTGGCCTTCTTCTTTCCCGCCCTTCCTGCCGCATCCCAGACGCCGCAGGGCAGTCCCGCGCTGCGCGCTTTATTGATTGCCTGTGATGATTTTGTTTCCCAGCCGGACACAACGCCATCCTCCTTCAACAACGCTTTGGCGCTGCGACGCGCGCTGCTGCAGGATGTCCGCGGCTACCAGCGCGTCAGGGTCAGCCTGAACCAGGCTCTTGACGGCGCGGGCTTTTCGGCGCAGGCGGCCCAGGCTTTTGAAGGCGCCGGTGAAGGGGACATCAGCCTTGTCTATCTGAGCACCCATGGTCTCAAAGGCGGGGAGAGCGGGGATGAGTTTACAGCGCTGATGAGCGACGGTGAGAGGGAAGCGTATCTGTCTTCCGGAGATATCTTCGCCGGGCTGAAAAACATACCAGGGAAGAAGTTCCTCATCCTTGATGCCTGCTTCAGCGGCGCCGCTATCAACAAGGGCATGGATGAACCGCTGCCGTCCTCGATTTTCTCCGGGCCGGATTTTAAGGTGATGACCAGTGCCGGCGGGATGGAACCCAGTTTTTTATGGACCGATGGGTTGGGAGTAGTGCGCGGCGGCAGTTATTTCGCCCAGGCGCTGGTGGATGGGCTGAGCGTGTCCGGAAGGTTTGCTGCGGACGAAAACCAGGATGGCCGGGTGACCCTGAGGGAGCTGCATGCCCACCAGCTGCGCGCCTATGGCGCTTCCACCCCTTACACCTACCCTGAGATGGACGACTTTGTTGTCTTGGAATATGACGCCTCAAAGGCCACGGGCCTGGTCCGCCCGGTGGGCGGGCTGGCTTTTGATTCCCGTGTCATCCGGGATGAGGGGGAGGCGTTCTATTTCACTTACAACTTATACCAGCCTGCCCGCCTTGCCTATCTTCTGGTCTATGAGCAGGGAGGCAGCTGGCGCTTTCAGGCGCCTCAGAATATCATGGAAGACGGCGTGCTCCCCCCGGGCAGGAGGCAGGCATCCCTGATGCTTCAGCCCGGCCTGGCCGGGCTATCAGGCTACCTGCTGATGATGGTAATCACAGTCGAAGAAGACCGCGCTGTCCCGCAGGCCTGCGTTCTGCTGAGTGTTCAGACGGGAGAAGCGGATCTCGCCCTTACTCTTCAGAGCGCACCGTGCTTTGATCCGTCCGCCGGGGAGGAGGCGGCCTTTGTCCTCAGGCACAATGGGGCGGTGGAATTGACCGCGAGGGTCCTGGACGATAGGGGACAGCCTGTCGCCACGCTTCTGTACGGGGCGATCAGCCGGCCGCTGCACCTGAAAAAGGAGGGCACGGCCATTTACTGGAACGGGAAAACGGACTCGGGGGAGTTGGCGCCGCCAGGAACGTACAGGCTTGAGGTGATTGTCCAGGCCGGCCGTCAGCGCACTGCCGTGACAAGCCATTTGATCCAGCTGAAGGCACCGGAGTGACAGCGGGAGAGATAAAGCCTACCACTCAATACCCTCCCGCGCGCGCTGGCCTTCATTGAACGGGTGCTTCACCGCTTCTATTCTGCTGACGTAATCGGCGCGTTCCTGCAGCTTATCCGGCGCGTAGCGGCCGGTCACCACCGTGTCGCCGTACAGCAGAGCCGCGTCGATCACCCTGAAGGCATCCTCCTGGCTCAGCAAGCGCGCGGCCAGCGCCACGCACAGCTCATCCAGCACAGTCAGCGCCGGGCTTAGCTTATGGATGGTATCCAGCAGGCTTTCCGCGGCTTCCCTGTACGCCTGGCGCGCTTCCTCAAGCTGCGGCGGGGTCATGTGCCAGATAAAGCCCTTCATGCGCGCGCCTTCAAAAATGTGTGCGTTCTCAAATCGGGCCAGTGACTTCAGTTCGCCGGAAGTGCCGTCCTTCATGAACTGGGCAATCAGCACCGGCTTTTCATGCCCCAGCATGCGAAGCGCCATGCCCATGGCGGCAGTGGTCTTTCCCTTGCCATCCCCGGTATAGAGGTGCAGCAGGTGATCGCTCATATTTACCTCCTCATGATGGGCTGACCGTATGATAAAACCTGGAAAGCAGGTGAGGAAATGACGCAGGAAAGCGGCATCAACCCGATGGAGATCTCTTTCTTTCAGGATGAGCCTGTTCTTTTGCCGCTGTACCTCGCGTTGAGGAAACTGATCCGCAGCGCTTACCCGGACTGTGAAGTAAGGGTCAATAAGACACAGGTATCATTCCGCGCGCCCAGGCCCTTCGCCTGGGTATGGCTGCCTCCGCGCAGAAACATCAGGGGAAGGCCTGAGAAATACCTGATTCTCAGTTTTGCCTCTGAAACAGACATCGTTAGTCCGCTCGTTGCCGAATGCGTCATGATGCGAACAGGTCTTTTCACCTGCCATGCCATCCTGTCCCGGGATGAACAGCCGGGCAGCGAGTTTGCCGGTTACATCACGGAATCCTTCGCCCTGCGCAACCCCGGGAGGGCAGCTTTCATGGCAGGGAGCAAATAAAAGTAAAACTTCCCATGAACATTTCATTGTCCGGGAAGATCGATGACAGGAGGATCAATCCCTGTTCTTCGCGGAGAAGAGATCAACCTTCCAGCGGCTCATCATCCTTTGCCTTTTCCCAGGCGACGATCTGCCGTTCGTAGGAACGCGACGCGATCCTGTCCCCGGCCTGCCATTCCGGCTTTGGCAGGTTGGCGTCCCAGTAAAACTGCCGCTTATCCATCTCTTCCTTCGCGCTGTCCACCCGCATCATGAGCGGATAAAAACGCACGCCTTCGCGCAGCACCGGTTCATCCGTAAAGGAAATAAACACGGCCACGCTCCGGGTAGTGCGCCCATTGAGCGCGTTGCGCAAAAAAGCCCTGTATCGGGACACGGGCAGGATCGTCAGATTCAGGGAAAAGAGGATCACAGCGCAAAGCAGCGCGAACAGCAAACTGTTCAGCCACTCAACCCGCCTGATAAAGCTGAAGATGACCGCGGCCAGCAGCAGGGCTTCCGGAATCATCCACCCCATCAAGCGTTTGTTCAGCTGCTTGGTCAGGTCAAGAATGTCTGTTTCTGTATACATAGTTCCCCTCCGCATGCCACATCATACCCCACCGGGCACGGCTTGTAAACGCGCGGGATTCTATGATGGGTTTTTATTGGTATTCCTGCTATAATCATAAATGGATCTAAGATCAGGAGGAAAGCATGGAGACGGTCATCAGGACCCAGAATCTCACCAAATCCTATCACCGCGCCCGGGGCATCATAGATCTGAGCATTACAGTCAACAAAGGGGACATCTACGGTTTTATCGGATCAAACGGCGCTGGAAAGTCTACCACCATCCGGGTTTTGCTCGGGCTGATCAAGGCAAACAGCGGCAAGGCTGAGGTGTTCGGGGAAGATATCAAGCGCCGCAGGCGTGAGATTCTTTCGGGCATTGGATACATCCCCTCTGAAGCCAGTTATTACCCCAACATGCGCGTCAGCGAAGCCATCCAAATGTCCGCGGATCTGCGCAGGATGGACTGCGCGCGGGAAGCCAGGCGGCTTTGCGGGATACTGGGATTGGACATGGGCCGCAGGGTGGAGGAGCTGTCCTTTGGCAACAGGAAGAAGCTGGGGATTGTCCTGGCGCTGCAGCACAGGCCGGACCTGCTGATCCTGGATGAGGCGACCGGCGGATTGGATCCGCTGATGCAGAAGGCATTCTGGGACCTGATGGCGGAACGCCACAACCAAGGCGCCACTGTTTTCTTCTCAAGCCACGTGCTCAGTGAAATACAACAGCATTGCACCCGCGCTGCCATTATCCGCGAGGGGCGCCTAGTCGTGGAGGACAGCGTGGATTCGCTTTCCCGCTCAGCCGCCAAGCGTGTGACGCTGCGCGGCTGTAAGCATTTGCCGGAGGGATTTCCCGGGGCAATTGGCATTGCCCGGCTGGACAACAGCGTCAGTTTTCTCTTCCAGGGCGACTATAAAAAGCTGCTTTCTGACCTGCAAGGGGTTTCATTTGAGGATCTGAGCATCACTGAGCCGGACATGGAGGAGATCTTCATGCACTTTTACGAAAAGGAGGGGAGCCCGGCATGACAGTTCTGCGTTTTGAGATCAGGAGGGGCTGGAAGTCCGCCGTCATCTGGGCCTTATCCCTTTCTGCTTTCACGGTTGCCGCCATGCTGCTCTATCCCAAGGTCGCCCAATTTTCTGATATGTTCAACAGCATCATCGGGCGGCTGGGCATCCTCAGCGAGGTCTTCAGCCTGAATGATATGGATGTTTTTGAGTTTATGAACTATTACGGGCTGGAGGTCGGCAATTTCATCGGCCTGGGCGGAGGGATGTTTGCCGCCGTCACGGGGATCAGCATCGTTGCCAGGGAAGAAGGCCGGCATACAACTGAATACCTTTTTCCCCACCCGATCGGACGATTGAGCGTGCTAGCGCAGAAATTCGCCGCGATGGTCCTGCAGATCGCCGTTTTGAACCTGGTGTGCATACTGGGCTCCAGGTTTGGCGCGGAGATGATCGGCGAGTCCTTTCCCGGGAAGGTGTTTGCTGACTTCCACCTCTCCCTGTTCCTGATGAACCTGCAGGTTGCGGTGATCTGCTTTGGCATCTCCTGCCTGAAAAAGCGCGACAGCGCGGTGCCTGGCCTTGGCATCATCCTGGTGTTTTATTTCCTGAATCTATTCATCAACGTCAACCGTGAGGCGGCAGCGCTGAAATACTTCACCCCCTTCTATTATACGGACATCGCGCGCATTACCAAAGCCGCCGGCCTGCTATGGCCTGCCATTGGCATCGGCTTCGCCGCCGCGGGTATCGTCCTGGTCATCGGCGTTGTCCGCTTCATCAAAAAAGACCTGGCGATATAAGGAGACAGACATGGCGAAATATGAAATGGACCTGAAGGGAAATTTTGATGATTTCCTGAACTATATCCATCAGGGGATCATCGGCGGATCCATTTCCGCTTCCTTTGAGGACGGCAGCGATTGGCAGAATGGGGAGAATAAGGTCAGCGTCCGCGTATATGAGCGCTACAGCTGGATTGGGAGCAACAGGGTCAGTCTTGCCGTTACGCTGGTTGGTCAGGGAGACAGCCTTTTCCTCAGCGCCATCACCTCAGGCGGGTCCCAGGCCGTATTCTTCAAAATCAACACCTGGGGCGAGCAGAGTTTCCTCGGGAAGCTTCAAAGCCTGTCAGAAAGCTATAACGCCTGATCTCTTCGGCATATCATGCCTTGACCTCCTGTTTTTCGGCCATTGATGACTTGCGTTCAGGGAAGCCGCTGCAATATAAACGCTTCCGGATAGACCTTTGGGCTGTCTAGGCTGATTGCCTCCAGGATCCGCGCTAAATCCTCGCCCTGGGCTAAAACCGGCCGGAAATCATTGGCAGGGCGGTTGCCGCTGGTGAGGACAGGCAGCAGCCTGACATGGGTCAAGTCCAGCGTTTCATTGCTGAAATCCAGCGTCACCTGGACCAGCAGCCCATCAAAAGCCGTCAGGTCCAGGTTGCCGCCAAAGACCAGGTTGCCCAGGGAATAAAAGATCAAGCCGCCCTGATACTCCTCGATGCCCTGGACAATGTGCGGGTGGTGCCCGATGACCAGGTCCGCGCCGGCGTCTACCGCGGCGCGCGCAATCTCCCCCTGGAGCGCATTGTGACTGGGCTCATATTCATTTCCGAAATGGCAGGTGTAGACGATATAATGGCAGCCGGCCTTTTTCAGCTGCGCGATTTCATCGGCGACGCGCGCATGGTCCTGATGCCAGATGGTTTCCCGGATGCCGGCAAAACCGATGAGGATCCCGTTTTTCTCAAAGATGTGCAGGCTGCTGTACCCGGCGTAGGCGATCCCGGCCTCCTCCAGTGCTCCGCGTGTGCTGTTCTTTCCCTCCTGCCCGTAATCGGGGAAATGATTGTTGGCTAGGTTGACAAGCTCTACGCTGCCCTGCCTGAGGATCTCCGCGAAACTTGTCGGTCCCCTGAAATTGTGCTGGCGGCTCACCTTGTCCCCGCCATTGTCCTTGAGCACATTCTCCAGGTTGACCATACTCAGGTCATCCCCCGCAAAGACATCCGATATACCGGAAAAGGGCCAGGAAAACCCGTTCTTTTCAACCGCCGTATGAAAGGATTCCGGCAGCGCCCTGCTCTTTTCTTCGCTGCCCAGGACACAGTCCCCGCCGAAAGTCATCACGATTCTTGTCTGCCCTGCTTTGGCCGTTGGAGCAGCAGAAGGCACGGGGCTTGCTGACGGCAGGATCACTGGCTTTTCAGGAGCTTCTTTCACCTGCTCTTCGGGCAGCACCAGCACCTTGGTATTTCGTGGCAAATTGGTGTATAGCCACCATGCGCTTAAGGTTTCAGGGCTGAGCCTGTTGTCTACCCGGACGCATCCGTGGGAGGCTTTTGTCCCCAGCGTCTGCCGCTGTTCACTGTAATCAGGCTTTCCTACATTCAGCTTATGTCCGGTCTCATGGATCAGGTTGCCTCCGTCGATGCGGATGGCCGAATTATAGCGGAAGCCTTCGCTGGAAAACTGCGCGATCCGATCCTCTGTCAGGAAAGCGCCGGCAAGCGTATCAAAGGAATCGTCGCCGGGGGGCACATAGATCCCAGTGCTGACAGCCAGTTCGCCTATCAGTTTCCCCCGCTCATATACCAGCAGCTTCTGGCGGCCCTTGTCAATCAGCAGGCCGTAGCGCGTATCCGGAATAATGGTCTTTAATTTTTTTTGCGGCACAAAGCCGGTGACAAACTCCCCGTCACCGTGGCGCGCCGCGCGGACCCTGGCAAAACCGCCGATGCCCGTCTCCAGCACCTCAAGCCCCGCTGTCTGCCCGTGCACAACGCCCAGTGACGCGGAGGTCTCGCTGGGCTGGCTGAAGATATTCTGGTGCTGCAGCGCGCCGATGTCCACCACTGTGACCGGCGCGGTAATGGCCGCCCATACGCTGGCCTCGTCGAGGTTCTCAGGAAGGAATGTGGCTTTTGCCGTGGGGGACAGGGGCGGCGCGGTATAAGCGTCATCAGTGAGGATGAATCGCCGTTCCAGGGCTTTCTGCGGCGAACCGTCAACCTCCAGCGTCATCAGGTATTCCCCTGCCGGGAGCGGCTGGCCGATGATGCGTTTGTCCCAGCGGAAACGGTGAGGCAGGGCGTCTGTGCGGTCAAGGAACCAGCTTTTCAGGGGCTGCTCCATGCTTTGCGCGGCATAGACCGCAACCTTCAGACGTCCTGGCCGTGTAAGTTGATAATCAACGAGCAATTCTTCCCCGTCAATCCTTGGCAGCATTTCATCAGAAAGGACGGCGAAACTCAGCGCCGCGGCAGGCTGAAGGACTTTTACAGTTGCATCATCTGTCAGCATCCGGCTTTCATTTTGCCAGGAAGCTGTCAGCAATGCCCCGCCCGCGGGCAAGGGTTGCCCCGCGGCGTCAAGCCCCTCAAAGGGCAAGGACATGCTTCCTGCTTCCACGGCCTGTTCAGGGTATAAGGGGATGGATTCACCGTTTACCACAGCGCACAGGCGCAGGGTTCCCCTGTCCGGTATCTGCAGGGACAGTTCCGTCCTTTCATATGGTCGAACCTGTTCAGCCGCGGCGAAGATGAGTCCGGATTCCTCCGCACGGACCGCTGCCGGCAGAAAACCGTGAAACATGAACAGGGCAAACAGCAGGGCGACTGATATCTTGTTTGTTCCGACGGCTTTCATTCCCTGCATATCACCATTCCTGTTTTTTTTCTGCGATGCCAATATCTTATTGTCCGGCTGCCGGAATGTCAAATGCAGCGAAAATCAGAAAAGCAAGGATTGATCGCATTTTAGGATCAGGTACCCAGGGGGAGTCGCCTGCGCATCACAGGCATTCGAGTGCCTGAGAACACCTGAATGGCAAATAAAAACCGCCCGGTTTCCCGGGCGATTCTGCTCATTCTATTGGGAGGGACTTATCTGCGCATCGCGGAAAAGCACTCGCTGCAGTAGATGGGGCGGTCGTTCTTGGGAAGGAAGGGTACTTGTGTCTGCGCCCCGCACTGTGCGCACACAGCGCTGTGCATTTCGCGCGGCCCGTTTGAGGCGGGTCTGCTGGCTTTCCGGTTCTGACGGCAGTCCCTGCAACGGGTGGGCTCGTTCTGGAAGCCCTTTTCCGCGTAGAATTCCTGCTCGCCTGCGGTGAATGTGAATTCCGATCCGCAATCCCGGCAAACCATGGTCTTGTCCTGGTACATGTGTTTGGAAACCCCCTGACCTAATATAGGTTGAGCCACGCTGACCTGGTCTTTGTCCCCACACCCGCCGGCCGGAGCCTTGCTGTTCGCCTTCGCGCCTTACGCCGCTCTCTCAGGCTTTCGCCTGGCCGGGCTGACATCTAGATCGCACCATGCTCACAAACATTTTGTCTGCTTACGTGGGCCGCTTCGCCTGCGACTGGCATCGGCTTTCAACCACAAACCGCGGATCAACCGCTTTCATTATAGTACCTGCTTTGCAAATACGCAAGCAAGTTCTTCGTTGTTTATTACATTTTCTCATGATAAAATGGATTTTGGAGGAAATTATGCCGTTTCATGGGCCTTACACTCATTATGACCTGAGGGATCTGAGTTGGTTCACTGATGCGAACCGCGGCCTGCTCAGCCGAGACGGCGCGCGGTTCGCGCTGGAATTGGCCCAGTTTTCCTATGATTTCGCGGCATCCCCCTGGCTTTCTGCCGGGTGGACGGATATCTCCATCCAGGTGGACAACCATCTGCTCTCCGGCGTACGCAGCACGGGGGAGGAGCGCGACTGGCGCCAGCATATCCTAAACTTGCTGGTTCCCCGGCTCGCGCGCGGCCTGACCGTCATCTCCAATCCAGTATCAGAGGTGCGCAACACCTTGCGTATGCAGGCTGACCACGAAACCGGAAAGGCAGTCACGATGATGCTGCCGGAGAAGGTCGGCACTTGTTCTATCGCCATCGGTTTTATGGGTACGGGCAGACGCCCGCAGGACTGGGCAGGCAACATGCGCTTCAGCCATCCGGAACGCCTGCATGCCGGTTTTGAGGCGATTGCGCGGCAGTATGAGCAAAACGCGGAAAACATTCACTTCCCTGTGGCTGCCCGTATGCTGGGCCTTGAAAAACTGACCCTGGCGGACGCGCTGGAGGCCTGCAAAAAACCGGGCAGCCCTTTCCGTTTTATCCTGGCCGGCCACAGCCAGGGCGCGGCCGTCATGCAAGTATGGACCTGCCGCCGCTTGGCGGAAGGCATTCTGAAGGAATACATTGCCGGCTTTGGTTACGCCTCGCCCATGGCGGCCATCAGCATGAGTGATGATGAGCGCCGCTGTCCGCTGACCCACTTTCTCTTTTCTGATGACATTTTCACACGCATGGGGCTTCGTGAGCACCTGGGGCGCTGCTATCTGCTCCCTGCGGACGACATGGTGCGCGCCAGATGCTATGGGGATGAAATGCGCAATCCTCTGTTTCTTGCTGTCCTGGACCTGTTGAACCGCCAGCGTGACATCGCCCAGGCGCTGACTCTCTGCATGGGGTATCTTGAAGCGCTTTCCCATAGGCCCTACAAGGTCATCGCTTCCTCCCTCTCCGCCTTTTTTGAAAGCGCGCTGATGGATCTTCCCGCCATTGCCGAGGAGTGGATCAACCGCCTGATGCGCTTTACCCGGCGCAGTTTCAGGCGGTATTACTATGACGCGGTTGGGCAGGAAATGCCTGATGGAGATCTGGAAGCCATCCGGATTGAGATGGATGGGCTCATGGAGGAATACGGCGCTGTCCATCTATCGCGCATGCTGGTCCGGTCGCTCTATCTGACTCATTCATTGACCAGCCCCGATCCTGACGGCATCAAACCGGCCCCTTACCTCTACCTGGTCAACCACGCTTTCAGCGACATCCTGCCGCTGAATGATCCCGGATATGCTGTTTCAACACCCGGTTCGTCTTGACAGCCCGGGACCTGCTGGGCTATAATCCTGTTCGCTGCCGCGCGGTCGTGGCGGAACTGGCATACGCGCACGTTTGAGGGGCGTGTGGTGAAAACCGTACGAGTTCAAGTCTCGTCGACCGCACCAAAAAAGCCTTGAAACCATTGAAGTTTCGAGGCTTTTTATGTCTGGATGTATGATTCACTCTTTGGTTTGCCTTATACTATACAGCAGGAATTGCTGGCTGGAAAAACTCCCACAGCTTGTTTATGCTTTTCTTCTGATGGCAGTTATGATTTGCCTGCCAGCCTGTTGCGGATTTTGGTGGAAATATATTCAATGGACAGAACGAGGATGACCAGCCCCCAAAGCATGGCGCCGGTATCGCTCCAGCGCCTGTCCTGAATGGCAAAAATGAGCTGCGCGCCGATCCCGCCCGCTCCGACCAGGCCCAATACGGTAGCGTTTTTCACATTGATGTCCAGCCTGTAAAGCACGTTTGAAATGATGCCGGAAAATAGCTGGGGGATCATGCCGTACCGCACCTTTTGAAAGCCTGTGCAGCCGGCCGCGTCAAGCGCTTCAATGATGCCGGGGTTGATATCCTCAATTGATTCCACAAGCAGCTTGGCCAGCATGCCCACTGACCCGATGGTCATGGTCAGCACACCGGCATAAGCGCCCGGGCCGACCGTTTTTACAAACATGATGCCGTACATGATGGACGGAAAAGAGCGGATGATGGTGACAAAAGCCAGGCATGCCAGGTTGATCCAGCGGGGCGCGATGTTGCGGCTGGAGATAAAGGCGAGCGGAATGGCGATGACCGTGCCGAATACCGTGCCGAGGAATCCGATGGCAAAGGTTTCAAAAAGCATATACAGCAAACCGGACGTGCCGGTATCGCTGATCACGTCCCAGGACGGAGTGATCAAGCCTCGCATGGCAACGCCGATGATGCTCCACCCGCGTTCTGTAAAGCCCTCATATTCCACCGTGATATTCCAGATGATGATGATGACCGTGATCAACACCGCGCCGACAGCAAACTGCGGCCAGGCTTTTGGGTATTTTTTGTATTGACCCTCCAGCTTCATTTGATTCATCCTGTCACCAGCTTTCTCCTGGCATACCGGGCTGCCGCTTCAAGGATCATGATGGTCAGCGTCATGCAGATGAGCACCAGGCCCAGATTGTCATACTTTCTGAGGGTCAGCTGGCCGCTGATATTCAAACCAATGCCGCCGGCCCCGACATAACCCAGGATGGCAGCGCTTTTCACGTTGGATTCGAAGCAGTACAGGAACGTGGAAAAGAAATAGCCCTTTACCTGCGGCCAGATCGCGTTCCAGATGCATTTTATCCGTGATGCGCCGGTGGATTCCAATGCTTCATATGCGCCCATATCGATGGTTTCGATATACTCATACATCATTTTCACGCAGATCGTATAGGAGAAAACTGAGATGGCCAGTGTGCCGGCCAGCGCGCCGATACCGAGCACCATACGCAGAAAACTGGCAAGAACTATAGTGGGCAAGGTTCTCAGCAGGCTCAGCACGAAACGGTGAGACACCAGGTACGGTTTATTGAGCTTGAAATTGGCAGACAGATAAAAGCTGACTGGCAATGCGATGATGCAGCCGAACACCGAGCCCAGGAGGGACATGTTGATGGTGTCCAGCATCGCTTTTTTCATCGTATCCCAATAACCCCAGTTGGGCGGAATCATCTTTCTTATGATTTCGAAGAAACTCTTGCCTCTCTCGGCCAGCACCTTCAGATCGGTGCCGGTAAACACAGAACATATCACTACAAAACCCGTAAAAAAAATTATCAGGTAGGGGACTGGATTGAATTTTTCCCGGATGGTCTTGCCATTTGAAAGCGTATAGGTACGGGGGAAGAAAATGTGTAAAATGTCATCAAACATGGATCTTCTTCTCCTTCATCAAATCATCATCTGTCAGGCTGCGTCCGTATATTTCTTTCAGTTCACCCTCGGTGATGGCGGATGTGGGGCCGTCGTAGACGATTCTGCCTTCGCGGATGCCGATAATTCTGTCTGAGTACTGCAAGGCCAGGTCCACGTGATGGATATTGATGATGACTGTGATGTGCAGGTCCCGGTTGATGCGTTTAAAATCCTCCATGACAACATCAGCCATGACAGGATCCAAAGCAGCTACAGGCTCGTCCGCCAGGACAATTTCAGGCTTCTGCGCGAGGGTGCGGGCCAGCGCGACGCGCTGCTGCTGTCCGCCGGAAAGCTGATCTGCCCTGATGTAAGCTTTTTCCAAAATGCCAACCTTGTCAAGTGATTCCAGCGCCAGGATCTTGTCCTGTCTGGAATAAAGCCCAAAAAGCACGCGGAACAGCGACAATTCCGCCACCCTGGCGGACAGGACATTGTGGATCACGCTGATCCTGCTGATCAAATTGAAGGACTGGAATACCATGCCGATTTTTCGCCGGAATTTTCTGAGGGATTTTCCTTTCAGCGCGCTGACATCCGTTCCATTGACCGTCAGCTTTCCTGCGGAAATGTCGATCATCTTGTTGATTGTGCGGATCAGGGTCGATTTTCCGGCGCCGGACAGGCCAATGATGGCCACGAACTCACCTTGTGAGATCTCCAGATTGACATCATTCATCGCCTTGACGCCGTTGCCATACACTTTGTCGACATGCTCAAATTTTATCATGATGATTTCTCCGCTGCTGTAAAAATCGGTAATGGCATATTATCCTAATTTCATTCATGAAACAGGCTGTTGCTCGAAAGCAACAGCCTGTTTCAGCCTCCGGCAATTTCAAGCGTAGAGGGCTTGTTCAATCAGTCAAAGATGGTCAGCGCGGCGCGGGTGCCGTCAAAATCGCTGTCCATTACAACCACGTAACCGGTATGGCTGTAGGGTTTGACGGTCGCTTTGCCTTCATCAGTCTGGATGATATTGATGAACGCCTGCTGAAGAGCGGCCTTGAACTCATCTGTCATGAAATCGGCGTTGCCGACAGAGATGGTGTCGTTCATGATCATGTCGGACAATCCGATGACTTTCAGGCAGTCAAACACTGTTTTTCCCTCAGCGGCCAGTTCAGGATAGGCGGCTGCGAAGGCGGGCTGCGCGTAATCGTTGGTCCTTGTGTCGGCGTAACCGCAGTAGATATCAGCCTGGCCCAGCACGACGGTTTCCAGGTTGTCAGGATAACCGCCGCCGAAGGTCGCGTTGGCAAGGTTTTCCACAGTTTTCTTGGATTCCCCGATACCCTCGCCGAAGTTGGTGTTCAGCCAGATGCTGGGATACACATACGAAGCGCCGGAGCCCACGTTGCCCAGTGCCCATTTTGCGCTGTTGACATCGTCCCAGGTCAGCGTGCCGCTTTCAGCCTTGGCAAGCAGATCCGCTCCTTTTTCCGTCAGGCAGTTGACATAAATCAGGGAGCGATAGCCGCTGGCGATGATGGACGGATCGTTTTGGACCACAATGTTCCAGTCACGGAAGTCATCTGACACCACATTGTGGCCGGATCTGGTGGAGCACAGGATGACATCCACCCCATCCTGCGAGTAAAGGGTATAGGTGGCGGCAGGCAGGAAACCGACATCAATGGTGCCGGAAATCATGCCCTCGCCGACGACGGCGTAGTCGGTGCCCACGTCGATTTTGACTGATTTCACATCATAACCACTTTTTGCAAGTTCTTCCTGCAGCATGGCTTTCAAGGGTTCTGATGCTGTCATCATTTCTTCAACGCTTGCGCTGGGGACAAAGACGACGTTCAGTTCATCAATGGCTGTGGTTTCGGCAAGTCCGGCTGTAAAAGTGCAGATGATCAGAGCGCTTAGAACGATTGCCAGGTATTTCCTCATTTTTTCTTCTCCTTAGTTTAATAAGGGTTATCGGTTACATTATATGTCCGATTGTCTTGCTTGTCTATTGGTTCCGGCAATTCCTGTTCGCGGTTTTGGACTTTGCCGGCCATGTTTTTTGCCTGTCTGCAGAGCGGAGATTCGCTTGAATTACATGGCAAACAGGCCGTTGACCCACGGAACGGATCTCTTATAATGAAAACAGGAATTATTTATTTATTTCAGTTGAGCGAAAGCTGCGTGGCTTGGCTGATAAATATACTCCAATTTATTCTTCAAAATTTATCCGTACTTCACCATGAGGAAAATGGCGTTTCCCCAAATATAGTAACTGACATGCAAGTCGCGTACGGCGTGGAGGTCTTTGCGTGTCAGCAGGTAGCAGCGGTAACGGGTTTCCCGGCCCGGCGGGACTTCAAAGGACAGGTTGACATCCTGGCCCATGGCTTCCTGCTGGGAATAGCACAGCACATCGCCTTTCACTGGGACAACCTGGGCTTCCAGCATTTCCGCCTTGACAAGCCCGCGGTTGCGCACCAGGAGGGTATACTGCAAAATCACATAATCCCCGGCGTTTCCGCTCAAATTGGGGTCATACACCAACCCGCGCGCCGCATTGGTTTGTATCAATGGAACCAGGCGCTCATACTCAGCCTGGAACACTTCCACGGGAAGGGCCTGCACGCTCTCCACCTTGATCTCAAGCTGAGCGTTCATAAAGCCCCACAGGGTGAGGCCGCCAATGACCAGTGCGATAAACGCGAGCGCAAGCGCGGCTTTTTTCATCAGCGGTCCCGAAGCAGGATGTCGTTCATCTTCTGAATCATTTCGGAGTCCTTGAGCCTGAACTGGATCTCGACCCTTCGGGAAGCGTCCATGTTCTCCGTGCCATCGGGAAAGAAAATCCGGTCGGAATAGCTTCTGCCCTTGGCGGTGAGAATGCTTTGAAGCTTGCTTTGCTGCTGGGGCAGAAGCCCCGGCATTTCCAGGCAATAGGTGGCCACGCCCAGCGCGCGATCCTGGGACAGTTGCAGATTGCTCAGGTAACTGCCCCGCGAGTCCGTATGGCCTTCGATCACGATCTCCGCCACATATGCCTCATATTCGGGCCGTAAAAGTACACTCAGATAAACAGGAATCAGCTGTGCCAGCTGGGCCTGGCCGGCGGGAAGCAGCACATCTTCACCTGTCTGGAACAGCAGGGTGCTGTCCAGCATGATATCGCCCGTGTCTTCATTCACCTTGACGCCCAGATTGCTCTGGGCAAAGGCAAGGCTCAGATCCTGAATGATCTTGGTGCGCACGCCCAGCAGCTCATCAATCTGCAGCTGCTGCTGGTTCATTGCCAACTGCATCTCGTTGAGTGAGGTTTCCTGGGTAATCAGTTGGAGCTGCAGCAAGGCCTGCTCATCCTGCTGTGTCCTCAGCGCCGTCTGAGCTGCGTTGAGCTCATCCTCCTGCTGCTGCAACTGGATTTGGATGGAGGCCACTTCTTCTTCCTTCCCCATCAGCTCCGCCTGCGCGGTCAGGAGGTCTTCCTCCTTTTGCGCAAGGACGATCTGCGTCCGGTCCAGCTCCGCCCGCTGGGCTTCCAGCTCCCGGGTCTTGATTTGCAGCACCGTGTAATACTGATAAATGCTCACCATCAATGCCAGGATAAACACCAGAAGAAGGCTGGAGAGCATATCGGAAAAGGATATCCAATAGCTGCCGACATCAGGTTTTGAAATCAGCCTGTGCCTGGCGCGGATCATGCGCATCCTATGCGCCCTCCGCCATCTGCTCCGCCGCGCGCGTTGCGCGGGTCAGCGCCTGGGTCATGTCGTTGAGGGCCTGCTGTACGCGGCTGAATCCCTTCATATCCATGGGCGCCGCATCCCCGGCCTTTTCCGCGGCGGATTTCATGTCCTTGATCAAACGGAGGGTCATGTCGCGCATGTTCTCCTCAAACAGCCCCATGGTGCGGGCAAGGCCGGAAGAGATGTTTTCCACAAAACCGGCATAGCTTTCCTGCAGCAGTTTGCCGGAGCGGTTCATCTCATTGGCCACTTCATGCGCGCGGTCGCTTGCCGTATCAGACTGTTTCTCCACCGCTTCAAGAACACGGCCGGACCAGGCGGCATACTGCTCCATCTGGCGGCTCAAGTCAGCCTGGGCATCCTGCAGGGCCTGATACCGCTGGTTTTGCAGCGTGACATCCTGATGCATGCCGGCTAAAATGCTGGCGGTCTGCTCTGAAAGCTGCGCGCCGCTTTCCTGTGCGTGGCTCAGCTCGCTGATGTAGCTGTCAAATCGTTCAATCACGGTCTGGGTGACCAGCCCGGTCCGCTGGATGCTGTCCATAATGGCATCAGCGGCGGTCATCGTCTGGTTGACAGATTCAAGGTTCACCGTCTGGGACTGGTTGATCTGGGAGAGGAGCTTGCCCAGCTGGACGAACTGGCCTCCCAGGGAGCTGTTCATCCCCGACACGAACTGGCTGATGACATGGTTGAGCCCTTCCACCTGGGCCTGCGTTTCATTGAGGATGAAACTCTGCATGCTCTGGGATACGGGGGCAAAGGAGCGATCGATGGCCATCCCGATGCCGCTTTCAAGCTTGCCGCTGATGTCGGTAAAAGCGCCGGAAAGGAAGGCTGCCTGATCTTCCATGTAGCAGATCTGGCGCACCTGTTCATCCAGCGGCCGCTGCATCACGGCCTCTGAGAAAGCTTCGTTGAAGTCGTCCATCGCGCTGGTTGCGGCCCCCTGCGCTGAACGGAAAAGGATGTTGAATATCAGGGAGGTTGTCAGGCCGGCGATGGAGGTGCCATAGGCGAAGGTCATCCCGGAAATCATCGCATGGACCGAAATGACGGTCTTCTCAGCGCTTGTGAGGTCCAGCGTGCCAAGGCCGCGCATCAACCCGATAAAGGTTCCCAGGATACCCAGGGAGGTCAGCAGGCCTGGAATGACTTCGGCCAGCTGAAAGTGGGCGAACCCGGCCAGCACCGTGTCATCATTGATATAATCCTCCACATCGCAGCTAAGTCCCCTTTGATCCAGCTGCTCCGCGTTCAAAAGGAAACGTTTCCATTGCTTTTGTATGGGCTTGCCCAGGAAAAGGCTGTCCTGCCAGTCTGGGCGGCCAGTGTCCTTGGGCTTGAACACAGCCATGCTGTGGATGCCTTTGCGGAAGCAGCGCGCCGCACGCCTGAGCGGGATGACGCACTTGGACAGGCCCAGGAGGAAACAGGCAGCCACAGCGCCATATATCAGCAGGTCAATCAGCCTGCTGGAGAGGGTGCCCAGAAACTCGTTCAAGCAATTCACCGCCTTTGTGAATGCCATTGTAACTTTTTATTCTTAAAAATGCAATAATTCTGTGACCTTTTGAAACAGGCGGGAGAGAGATGGCTTTTCGCCGGGATTGCTTGAATCGGCCTGACGGATGGGCTATACTGAACCGGATCCCTGCAAGGCCGGCTGGCTGAAAGGCGGTGACCCTTGGTCGATTTAAGCGACTTTACAAAATCACTCAACCTGCGCATACTCTCGCCCTCCAACCGGAAGGAACTGAACATCCGCTCGGCAGAGCTCAACCGGCCGGGGCTTGAGCTGGTCGGTTATTACGATCACTTTGCCTTTGAGCGTCCCCAGGTACTGGGCAATGTCGAAATGGGCTACCTGATGGACCTGAGCCCGAAGAACCGCGCGAGCAAACTGAATAAGTTTTTCTCCTATGACATCCCCTGTATCATTCTCTGCCGCGGGCATGTACCGCCGGATGAAATGCTGCAGATCGCCACGGAAAAGGACCTGCCCATCCTGGGATCGGACATGTCCACCACCGGCTTTATCGTTTCAGCCATTCTGCATCTGAACCGCGTTTTGGCCCCGCATACCACCATGCATGCGGTGCTGGTGGATGTATACGGCATCGGTGTGCTGATCACAGGCGAGTCGGGCGTGGGGAAGAGCGAGGCGGCGCTGGAGCTGGTCAAGCGCGGGCACCAGCTGGTCGCCGACGATGTGGTGGATATTTGCCGCGTCAACGAGAACCGCCTGGTCGGCGAAGCGCCGGAAACAGTCCGCCACTTCATGGAGATCCGCGGCATCGGCATCATTGACATCCGCCAGATGTACGGCATCGGCGCTGTTCTGATGAGCAAGTCCATCGACCTGGAAATCCACCTGGAGCAATGGAATGAGACGAAGGAATATGACCGCCTCGGACTGGAGGAGAAATATATCACCGTCATGGATGTGAAGGTGCCCAGCCTTGTTTTGCCGGTCAAACCCGGACGCAACCTGGCGATAATAATTGAAGTGGCTGCCCGCAACCTCAGCCTGAGACGGCTGGGTTACTCAGCGGCGCGGGAGCTTGACAGACGCCTAAACGACATGATGGGGCATTAAGCAGTCAGGAGAAGAGCATGGTATTCATCGGCATTGATCTTGGTGGGACGAAAATCGCGGCGGGCGTTACGGACAAAGCGGGAAAGATCATCGCGCAGGCTTCCGCGGCGACCATCGCGCAGCGCCCCTATCAGGAAGTGGTGCGGGATATGGCCGCCTGCTCCTTAAAGGCGCTGGAGCAGGCCGCCCTGACGATAGACGATGTCGGCGCTATTGGCGTTGGCATTCCGGGAATCGCGGAGAATGAAACCGGTACGGTTGTTTTTTGCACCAACCTGGGCTGGCACGACATCCCGCTGAGGGAAGAGCTGCGTAAGTACATTAATAAACCTGTGTTTATCGACAATGACGCTACGGTCGCGGGGCTGGCGGAGTCCATCGCGGGGGTCAGCCGCGGCGCTTCATCCAGTGTCTTCCTCACACTGGGTACCGGAGTGGGCGGCGGCATCATCATCAACGGGAAACCCTGGACAGGCGCGCACGGCGTTGCCAGCGAACTGGGCCACCTGACAATGGAGGTGGACGGGATTCCCTGCACCTGCGGCAAGGACGGGTGCCTGGAGCGCTACTGCTCTGCCACCGCGCTCATCCGCATGGCGCGCGAGGCTGTCAGCCTCCACCCGGAAAGCCTGATCCTTCAGCGTACAGGCGGAAAGCCGGAAGGAATTGACGGCAGAACGGTGATAGACTGCGCGAAGGAAGGCGACCCCGCCGCGATGAAAGTATTTGACCGCTATACCAAATACCTTGCCCTGGCCATCAACACCGTCATTTCCTTTCTGGACCCCGAGGTCATCGTATTGGGCGGCGGTATTAGCCATGCCGGCAAATTTCTCCTGGACGCGGTGCAGGAGAAGCTGCCCCGTTACCTGATGTTTAAAACCATGCCTTACAGCAGGCTGGAACTGGCGGTGCTGGGCAATGCTGCCGGCATCATCGGCGCTTCTCTGCTGGGAATGATGATGGAAGAGGGGAAAAGTCTTTGAACAGCATAAGTATTTCAATGCTTTATCAGCAAACGCCGGAGGACGGGCAGAGAGTGACAGTCTCCGGATGGGTCCGGACAGTCCGTGACAGCAAGGCCTTTGCCTTCATCGAGCTCAACGACGGCTCCTGCTTCCGCAACCTGCAGGTTGTGTGCGAAGCGGAAATGCCGGGCTTTGAGACAGTCACCAAGGTCTCCCTGTCATCCTCCATTCAGGTCACCGGCAGCCTGGTGCGCACCCCTGGGATGAAGCAGCCTTTTGAGCTGAAGGCCAGTGAGGTACTGGTCGTGGGCCTTTGCGAGACAGACTACCCCCTGCAAAAGAAGCGCCACAGCTTTGAGTACCTGCGCACCATCCCCCACCTGCGCCCCCGTACGAACACTTTTTCCGCGGTTTTCCGCATCCGCTCCCTTGCCGCGCAGGCCATTCACGCCTATTTTGCCAGGAATGGGTTTTCCTATGTGCATACGCCTGTCATCACCACCAGCGACGCGGAAGGCGCGGGGGAGATGTTTCGCGTGACCACGCTGGATTTGGAAAAGCTTCCGCTGGATGCAGAGGGCGGCGTGGATTTCACGGAGGATTTTTTCGGGAAGCAGGCTTCGCTGACTGTGTCCGGCCAGCTGCAGGCGGAAGCGTACGCCATGGCTTTTGGCAAGGTATACACCTTTGGCCCTACTTTCCGGGCTGAGAACAGCAATACGCCCCGCCACGCGGCGGAGTTCTGGATGATAGAGCCGGAAATCGCCTTTGCCGACCTGGATGACAACATGGAATTAGCGGAAGACATGGTGCGCAGCGTGATTGACGACGTCATGCGCCAGGCGCCTGATGAGATGGCTTTCCTGAATGAATTTGTCGACAAGGAACTGATCCGGCGCCTTGACCATGTCCGCGCCAGCGCCTTTGCCCGGGTCAGCTATACCGAGGCAGTGGAAATTCTTGCATCATCCGGGGAACGGTTTGAATACCCCGTCCGCTGGGGCATGGACCTGCAGACAGAACATGAACGATACCTGACGGAAAAACACTTTATGCGGCCGGTTTTTGTCAAGGATTACCCAAAAGAAATCAAGGCTTTTTATATGCGCGCCAACCCGGACGGCAAGACTGTCGCCGCTGTGGACCTGCTGGTCCCCGGCGTTGGTGAAATGCTGGGCGGCAGCCAGCGTGAGGAGCGGCACGATAAGCTGCTTGGGCGGATCCGCGAGCTTGGCTTGAAAGAGGAGGATTACGGCTGGTATCTGGACCTGCGCCGCTTTGGCACTGTCAGGCATGCCGGATTCGGCTTGGGATTTGAGCGGTTTGTGATGTACCTTACCGGCATCAGCAACATCCGCGACATCCTGCCCTTCCCGCGGACAGCGGGGCACGCCGAGTTTTGACAGACAGAAAAAAGCGCCGGACGGCGCTTTTTGTCAATCCGTCTTTATACCTTGCTGAGCCAGTCAATCGCTTTCATGCGGTCAGAGATAAAACGCACAGTTTTTCCCAGGTTGCTTTCATAGAGGAACGCCTTGAGCGCCAGGCTTTCAAACATGGAGAAATCCCCGGTCACCGCCAGTTTCATGCTGTAATTGGAGAATTTTTGTGTAAGCTCTCCCGCGAAACCTGATCTCAGGTCGAAAAAGGACTCGTCAATCAACGCGCGGTCAACCAGGATCCGATCGCACCCGTAGCTGAAAGAGATCTCGCCGATCAGGTCAATGATGGTCTGCATGCCGCGGATGCTGCTCTCTTCGCCTGTAACTTCGGCAATGGTGACGCCGTTTTTTTGGATCAGGTTGATTGCCAAAGGCTCAGCCCTCCTTTTCCAGCGGCCTGATGAGGATAAAGGGCGTCTGCTCGCTGCCCTGGCCGGAAGGATTGTCATGCAGGGCATCCTGGATCTGTGCATCCGTCAGCGGGAAGTCCCTGCTTTTGCCCAACTGGTCACGCTGAAAATCGTTGGCGTCCATCAGCACCACCGGGATCCCGGTTTTTTCTGCCAGATCGCTGCACAGCTTATCCGGCTCAGGCGGATTGATGACCGCCAGCTCATGATAGACCTGGTAGTCGGAATCAGGATAAAAGCCGTCGATTCCGCCCACTCCCTTGCCACAGACCTTGTAGAAAACGCCCTTGACGCCAAACGGCCTGGTCAGCGCTGAGAGAAAGGCGGCCAGCAGCATGCGGGGCAGGCCGACCATGTCGATGACCAGCTGGAGCTTATAGGGCTCATGCATACCGATCCCGGTGCTGTTCCTGCCCGCGAAGCGCCAAAGGCGCTTTGCCCAGAAACCGGGCTTAACCTGCTCGCGAGTCTTTACGCTGCCCGCGCACATGCCCATGACCTTTGCGCCAAAGGACAGCACGTCCCCGGGCCTGTACAGCGGCCGGACATAACGCTCCACCAATTCCGCGGCGTTCTCGTTGGGCATGATAAAGTGTGTCTGAATCGCGTATCTGGCATAACGGCCGCCATCCGTGCCCTGAATGATTCCCCGGTCAAAATACACCAGGGAGCCTTCCTCCCGCCGCTGTTCCGGCTTATTCCTGAAGCCTTTTCCAGCCATGACCAACACCTCCGGTTTGAGAAATCATGATCCACCAGGTTTAATTGCCCTGTCCTGTTATTTGCCTGAAAACAGGGAGTAAGTATACTTAATAATGATCAGAGAGCCGCCGGTCGTCTTTCCTTTTCTGAACAGCTGATCGACTGCTGCGTCCGTTTCCTCAATGGCTGCCGGATCCGCATGCGCTGTGGCGACTGTAAGGATCAACGCAAGAAGACACAGCGCCGCGATGAGTGGAGTTTTGCTGGTCATTGCTTCCCCAATCCGTGTACAGGATGAAAATGCCTTGTATATCTTATCACCTGGGATCAGACACGGTCAACAACCGCCCGCTTCCATTGACGAAGCGTTGAATGCAAAGTAGAATAAGGGAAAAGGAATCCCAGATCATGAAGGAATGGGGGATTGATATGGATTTTACCGGCCAGATTGTTTTATCATACCTGGAAGAGGATGATGCCCGCCGCGTGCTGTTTCGGGTGCGTCCGCTGCTGACCGCGCAGGGAGCGGTCGCTCAGGAGGAGATTGAGGAACTGGAACAGGAAGGGTACCTTCGCATCGCTCCGGATAAACAGGAACAACACACTTTCAAGGACCGTATGCGCGGCCTCGGCCGGCTTTGCCTGATGGATTTAAGCGATTCTGCCAGTGCGATGGGAAAAATCCGACCGAATAAAAATTACGCGCCCACCAGGGGCGAGAACAACCGCTACATCATCTATTCCGACGCGGTTAAGCCTCTGCCGGCGGATTTGGTTTACGAGGTCGTCTCGGAGGATCGCGGCGCAGTTCCGCTGACAACGCAGTATTTCCTGCGCTCAGGCGGCCGCATCAGCGGGCCGCGTAGCGCATCGGGTGAATTCAGCTGCCCTGAAGCGCATTCGCTGCCTCCGGACTGTGACCGCCTGTTCCTCATTGAGATGCCGGACGGCAGCAGCCGGATGTTTTATTGGCCTGCGATAAAGGAGCCCACGCCGGAGATCCCTCCTGCCGAAAATGATACAGAAGAGACGGCAATGGAAGCACAGGCGCCGGATTTGCAGCCGCAGGATTTTATACAGGCCGCATCACAGGTGCGCCAGACATTATCCTCCGCCGGGTTTGACCTTACTTTGGAGCGGGCCGCGCAGCTGCTCCTGCTGTACCTCCT
>DIWD01000051.1:71243-74840 GCA_002428405.1 bacterium UBA6115 | reverse complement strand
CGGCGAAGGAGCCGATGTATTTTTTGATGTTGTAGCAGTACACATCAAGGGCGGTCCGCGCCCTTTTGTTTCCCGCCTCCGCGGCGCGCTGGATGTCCTGCAGCTCGCCGGAAATGCCGGACAGCCCCAGCAGGCCGCCTTCCTTGCTGAAGAGCGACTTGACCTTCTCGATGGTATAGCCCAGGCTTTCCTGCAGGTAGATGACCAGGCAGGGGTCCGCGTCGCCGACGCGGTTGTTGTGCGGCAGCCCGGACTGCAGCGACAGGCCCAGCGTGGTGTCAATGGCCTGTCCGCCCTTTACCGCGGCCATGGAGGAGGAGCCGCCCAGGTGGCATGAGATGAGGCGCAGGTCGCCCCGACCGGTCTGCTTTTCCACCCATTGGGAGACATACTCGTGTGAGGCGCCGTGCGCGCCGTTTTTACGCACGCCGTGCTCCAGCATATCCAGCGGCAGCGCGTAGAGGAAGGCTTCCTCCGGCATCCCCTGAAAGAACCCGGTTTCAAAGCTGCCGATGAGGGGCACGTCCGGCATCTGTTTCCTGAACTGGCGCACTGCCGCCACATAAGGCGGATTGTGCGCGGGCAGCAGGGTGTTGAAAGCCTCCATGGCATGAAGCACGTCTTCGGTGAGCTCCACGACCCCGCTGACATGCTTTGCCGCCACCACCTTGAAGGCCACGCAGTCCGGCTGCCCGCCCGGCAGCAGGCCCGTGTCCCCAAGGAAACTGAGCATGGCCGTGATGGCCTCCTCATAGCCCGGCCTCGGGCGGTCCTCTGATACTTCCATGATGCCGGCTTTCTGCTTTCCGCGCCCGGAAACGCGGCCGATTCCCTCAAAGTGCCCGGAAGCCAGTTCTTCTTCCTGTCCCCCCAGGCGGAACAGTTTGTATTTCAGCGAGGTGCTTCCAACATTGCAGGCTAAAACGAGCATTGCAATTCCCCTTTCAAGGCAGGTCATTTTCCGTCATTCTACCGGAACGGGTCCGGCAATTCAATGAGACGGGGCTTTTCCAGGGAGTTGGCACGGGCGCAATGATTTTGCGCGTTTGTCGATAACACGCCAAATTGCTTGATGTTTTGCGCTGTTCCTGTATAATGCAATCAGGGGGTGTGTTTATGATGGATGGATTCGGCACCACAAAACTGGTTCCGCTCAAGGATGAAAACAGCATCGCCGCAAACATCCTTCAGCATGTTTATCAAGCCCTTGTCGCCAAGGGATATGATCCCGTGGCCCAGCTGACAGGGTTTGTGATGACCGGCGACCCGACCTACATCACCAGCCATGACAACGCGCGCAGCCTGATCTGCCGGCTACAGCGGGATGAGATCCTGGAAGAACTGGTCCGCGCCTATTTTTCCTCCCGTACCCCCGGTCAGTGAAGCAGCTGCTTGGGCTGGATTACGGGAATGAACGCATCGGCGTCGCGGTAAGCGACGAAACGCGGACAATCGCAAGCCCGCACAGCGTGATCCGCCACCAGGGATGGGGTCCGACGGCGGGAAAAGTTGCTCTGCTGATGGATGAACTCAGCGCGGAATACCTGGTGATGGGGCTGCCCCGCAACATGGATGATTCCCTGGGGCCCCAGGCACGGGAAGTCATGGGTTTTGCCCGGCGGCTGAACGAGAAAGGCATCCGGGTGGAACTGATTGATGAGCGGCTCAGCACCGTGGAGGCCGAGGAAAAGCTGAGGGAAAACGGCCTGAACGCGCAGGAGCGGAAGAAAATGATCGACCAGGCAGCCGCGGCGCTCATCCTGCAGCAGTATCTGGATCAGCTGTAGGAAGAGCGGCATCGGGTATATTGCATTGGCCCATGAAGGCGGCGGGTGCTTAATTTATGAAGGAGGGATAGAACACATGACAAATGACAAGGACAGGAAAGACCTGGAGGAGACCCCGGAGGAGCTGGAAAGCAGCATCGTGGAATTGACTGACGAAGACGGGGTCACCACCGAGTTTGAGTATCTGAGCACCATCGAACATAAAGGCGAGAGCTATGTCGTTCTCCTGGCGCCCCAGGAAGAGGAGAACGAGGAGGAAGGCGAAGTCGTCATCCTGAAAATCCAGAAGGATGAGAACGGCGAGGACACCTACGTTTCCTGCGACAATGACGAAACCGAAGAGGAAGTGTTTGAGCTGTTCATGGAAGAGATGGATGAGGAAGAAGACGGGGAAGAAGAAGCGGAAAAGCCCTGAGCCCTNNTATTCTACATTATCCGGGCATCAGCCCTTGATGACCCCTTATTCCCCCAGGAAGCGGATGTCGACGTTCCCGTTGGAGGTTTGGACCGTCAGTTTGAACTGCCCTTTGCCGCCGTCGCCCAGGCTGTCGTCGCCGTTGGAGGTGTGGGAGGATATGGTGTAGTCCGCCCGCTTGCCCT
Organism: bacterium UBA6115; assembly: GCA_002428405.1. Next base: position 72,453 of record DIWD01000051.1, on the reverse strand, counting down.
CCACATTGCCGGTAATGGAGCCGTTGGAGCTCCTCAGCTGGATGTCCGCGGACGCCACCCGGTCCACCGTGACCCGGCCGTTGGAGGTTTCCATGCGCAGCCTGTCCTTTGCGACCGTCTCCCTGGCTGTGAGTCCGCCGTTGGAGGACCGCGCGTCCGCCGTACCGGATACGGCCAGCTTGTCCAGCGTGACCGCGCCGTTGGAGGTATGCGCGTTGACCAGGGCGGCCGCGACGGCGCTCACCTCAATTGGCGCGTTGGATGTGTCGATGCGAACTTCTCCCGCCATCGTCAGGCCGGAGACACTCACCGGGGCGTTGGAGCTTTCCAGCTGAAGATCCCCGGCATATTCAGCCGGCAGGATTACGTCCACCTCGGGATTGGAATTGCTGAACACCCTGAAGATGCCGGAAAACCAGTTGCTGAACTGGGTGAGAGCGTCGTTCCTGTACGCCAGCGTCAGCACGCCGCTGTTCAGCGACACCTCGTAGGGATCCTCCTCACAGGTGAAATAACGGATCGCGATCTCACCGCCATCAGACGGAGTTACCCTGACGGGCATGTTCCGGGCCTTGACCCGGACCTTTTGGATCCCTGCCGCGCTGACAGCGTAGTCCTTCTTTTCATACACAAGTTCCTTCGCTTTGCCGCTGATCGCGGAGGCCGCTATTCCCACGGCATATACGATAAGGACGGCCGCGAGAAGCAAACCTATGATCCTCAGGGCAGAAAACCTTTTTTGCATGTCATACCTCCTGACAGGTCAAACCCACCTCTATTTGCATCACCAGGAGGCGGTTTGTCAAGGGATTGCAGGGCTGTCCTTCAATAAATACTGGGCCAGTACAGGTGCTGGACGCCGGCTATGAACGCGGATCGATCCGGGGCACTGAAGGGGCGGGCGCTTTTCCCGTCCCTTTATCCGTCCTCAGCGCCTCCTCAGCCCTCCGGCCAGTCGGCCCAGGGTCCAGAGCGACAGCCCCGGCGCCAGCGAAAAAAGGAACGCCACGATCGTGGAAAAGCCATAGGCCAGATAGGAGAAAAACGGAGGAATAGCGGCGCCGGGCTTGAAAAAGATGCTGGTGATGACCGGATGGACCGTATCAAAGCGGATGACCGCCAGCAGCAGCACCATAAGGGGCAGCAGCAGGGACAGCAGAAGGCCGGCCAAGCGCGCAAAACCTCCCGGCACCCGGCCTGAAAGGCTCGG
>DIWD01000051.1:70684-71200 GCA_002428405.1 bacterium UBA6115 | reverse complement strand
CTTGCCCTCCGGTTTTCTCTATCCGATCATCCAACGTCCATGCCCGCCATTCCCCTGCATGGCCGGCCTGGACCGTATTGTAGCATATCTGCGCCGGACCCCGCTTGTAATCGCCTTTTTCTGACGGTATACTTTCTTTGGCCGGAGGAGGCCTGCGGCGGTGCTGCTTCATCCACTTTATATGGAAGGGAACAGTCCTGTGATCAACATCATCCTGCTGGGTCTGGTGAGTTTCTTTGCGGATGTGAGCTCGGAAATGGTCTACCCGCTTATTCCGCTGTACCTGACCGGCGCTTTTGGCGTGACGCCCGCCCTGGTGGGTGTCATCGAAGGGATCGCGGAGAGCACAGCCAATCTGCTGAAGGTGTACAGCGGCTACCTCACGGACAAATACCGGAAGAAAAAACCCATTGCCTTCATCGGCTACGCCGCAGGGCTGGTCTACAAGGCCGCCCTGCTCCTGTCAACTTCCTGGGGCGGCGTCCTCACCGCCCGGGTCATTGACCGGCTGGGCAA
>DIWD01000051.1:38192-70661 GCA_002428405.1 bacterium UBA6115 | reverse complement strand
CTGGACATGGCGGGGTCGGCCATCGGCATCCTGCTGGCCTGGTTTTTAATCAGGAACGCGGCAGCCGGCCAGGCGGATTATCATCGTGTTTTTGCGGTTTCCATGATCCCGGCCCTGCTGTCGCTGATGATGTTTTTCCTGATCAAGGAAAAAAATAGGCTGCGCGTTGCCGGGCCCAGGGAACGTTTCTGGAAGAACGCCGGCCGGCTGGACAGCCGGCTGAAGCTCTACCTCCTGGTCTCCTTCGTGTTTACCTTGGGCAACTCATCCAATACCTTCCTGCTGCTGCGCGCCAGGAGTGTGGGTTTTGATGATACATCGGTCATCCTGCTGTACTTTGCCTACAACCTGACCGCCTCCCTGCTGGCTTTTCCATTTGGGAGGCTATCTGACAGGGCGGGCCGAAAATGGCTGCTCACAGGCGGATATCTGATCTTCGCGTTTGCCTACGCTGGTTTTGCCTTTGGAAACAGCCGCGAGGTTTTCGTATTGATTTTCATTGTCTATGGTTTCTATACTGCCATGACTACCGGGGTGGAGCGTGCCCTGATCGCGGAGATCTCTCCGCCGGAACTGAAGGGCACCATGCTGGGCCTCCATTCCACCATCGTTGGGGTAGCCCTGCTGCCCGCCAGCGCGATCTGCGGATTGCTGTGGGCGGCTTATGGTCCCGTGGTTCCTTTTATGTTTGGCGCTTTTATGTCGCTGGCCGCGGCGGTGATGCTGATCCTGTTCTTCAGCAAGGACAAGCCCGCTGTCAGGGCAGGCTGAAGGAATGATTGGGGGGATGACGCATGACGCCTGTTGAGGAATACATCCTGTCCTGCCCGGAAGAACACCGGGAGCGGCTATCCGCCCTGCGCGGCCTGATTCTTCAGGCGGTGCCGGGACTGATGGAGAAAATCTCCTGGGGGATGCCGACCTTTTTCCATACGAAAAACGTCATCCACTTCGCCCTGAACAAGGAGCACATCGGCATTTACCCCGGACCGGACGCGGTTGCGCGATTCGCGGAAAGGCTCAAGGAGTATAAGACTTCCAAAGGTGCCGTCAGAATTTCGCTGTCCAGCCCCCTGCCGGAAGAGCTGATCAGGGATATGACGCGCTGGTGCGCAAAGAACCCCGGCCTATGAATGAAAAACTGTATGAGTTTGACGCGATGATCAAAAAAGTGCCGGACCTGGACGGCGCGTATGTTGAGTTCCCCTTCGATGTCCGGCATGAGTTCGGAAAGGGACGCGTCAAGGTGCTGGCCACCTTTGACGGGCACCCCTGCCAGGGCTCCCTGGTGAGGATGGGCACCGCCTGCCACATCATCGGCATCCGCAAGGATATCCGCAAAACAATCGGCAGGCAGCCGGGGGACACCATCCGTGTCACTATCCGGGAGGACGGGGCGGAATGAGCACGATGAATGGATCCAACGATGTCCTTCCGCGCTGCGCCTGGGCGCGGGGCGGCGACACGCTGTACATCGCCTACCATGACGGGGAATGGGGTACGCCGTCCTTTCAGGACAGGCACCTGTTTGAGATGCTGACCCTGGAAGGTTTCCAGGCCGGGCTGTCCTGGCGGACCATCCTGTTCAAGCGGGAGGCTTTCCGGCAGGCATTCGACGGGTTTGACCCGGAAAAGGTCGCGCGGTACGGCCCTGAAAAAACAGACGAACTGATGCAGAATCAGGGGATCGTCCGCAACCGGCTGAAGATTCTGTCCGCTGCGGGCAACGCGCAGGCTTTTCTTTCCATCCAAAAGGAGTACGGCAGTTTTTCCGATTATCTTTGGGGCTGGGTGGACAAGAAGCCTGTTATGCTGGAATCCGGCCCTGTCCCAACCAAAACGCCGCTGTCCGACGCAATCAGCTTTGACCTGAAACGTCGCGGCATGCGTTTTGTCGGGTCGGTCATTATCTATTCTTTCCTGCAGGCGGTCGGAGTGGTCAACGACCATGAGCCGGGGTGCTTCAGGCGAAGAAGTGACGCGCAGCCAGGCTGATAGGAAAGGCCCGGAGCCTTACGGGGCCGGGGGTTTTTGGGTGACAGTGACCTGATAGCCGTCGCTGATGAGCGTTACGCTTCCCTCCATTGTGATATAAAAGCGGACACCGCGTGCCTCCAGGTTGGCCAGCACGGCGCCGGCGGGCGGGTTTTTCCTGCTGGCGGGAATCACGGCGATTTGGGGCTGCACCGCGTCCAGGAGCTGATCCAGTCCGGAGATATTCTGCCCGTGGCAGGGCATCTTGATAAAGGTATGTGGCGTCAACAGCCCATCCTGTGACATTTCCGCGATGCGCTCTGACATGATGTCCCCCGCGAAAAAGAAGCTGTTCCTCCCGTGGGACACTGATACGACAAGGGAATAATCATTGTCCTCGTCTTCCTGATAGACAGCTTTCTGCGCCGGCAGCACGGTGAAACGCGCGCTGCCATAATCCAGAACAGTCCGCTGGGTGACTTTCTGCGTTTTCTGGGTTTCCAGCATGCCCTGCACCAATACGGCAAGGTTGCCGGCCTTGTCATAATCCGGCATCAAAACCTGGGTGACCTTGACAGCGCCAAGAAGTTCGGGGACCCCGCCGATGCTCCGCTTGTCAAAATGTGTCAGGATCAGGCAATCCAGCGCGGGAATCTCATGTTCACCCAGATAAGCGATGATCTCCTGCGCGTCATCCTCCTCGCCCGCGTCAATCAGCACAGCCTGACTGTCTGTGAGCAGCAGGTAAGCGTCGGCCTTGCCGATCTTGAAACACCGGATGCGCAGTGAACCCAGTTTCTCGCCTGACATCACGCCCGGCAGAGACGTCAGGAGCAGCAGCACGGCAAACGCGCAGAGCCATCTTTTGAAATTGTTCATGGTCACACCTTCCTCATTGTAGAATCACATTGGTTTTGCGGCATTCCAGGTTCCCTTGACTTGCTTTTGTAAGGGATGGGTCTGCTCCCCATGTGCCGCACAGGTTTTTCAAGGCGTTTCAGCGGTCCCGTTTGCTTTGAGGAAGGCGCTGAAATAGCGCTCAGTCTCCGCTTCGCTCAGAAGATAGGAACTGATCAGGTATTCCGCGACAACGACGGGCCGTTTTGTCAACATGTCCTGGAAATTGTCCATGGCATTTTCCCAGTATTCGAAACTGATTCCCGGCCAGCGCTGGGAATGCAGCCGCATCAATGGGGCATAAGCCGCGCGCCATTCATCCAGTTTTGCCGTGACAATCGGGGCAGCGAAGCGTTCCGCCAGGATGCGTCCGGTGAGCGACAGGAACCGGTCGCGCATCGCAGGCACCTGCATCAGGGAGGAGAACAGTTCGCCATAACAGTATTTCGTTGCAATTTTTCCGCTGTTCAGATAATAGATGAGCGCTTCGTCATTTGTGTTATGCATGCTCAGGTCGAGGTCGAATAGCATCAGCTTCCATTTGCCGCCCGGAACCCTGTAATAGCGGACGTTTTGCAGATCGCTGTTGCCGGTGATCATCTCAAAGGCGGTATGGGCAAAGAGGCTGTTCTCATCCAGGCGGTTAAGGACATATCGGAGGCTGTCCGGGTCATTCAGGTTATTTTTCCGGCAATATCTGGCCAGTTCCTCCAAATCCTTTTTACTTCCCTGGATTTCTTCGCCCCTGTTCTTGATGATGATGATGTCGTCGATCTCTTCGGGATCGGTGATCCCCTCCCACTGCGCGATGGCGTCCCGGTTTGCGCGTTCCCGCAGGTTGAGGGCGCCCCAGAACTGCCCGTTGACGTAGACGATGGCCGGCCTGAAAGAGAGGTACATCAACCCGTATCCCTTTGCGAGGTGGCTTAGGAACCCGTCGCGCAGGTGTGTCCACAGGATGTCCGTGCCCCCGCAGCGCAGCGTGAAACAGGCGTATTCACTGTAATACCGGTCGGGGAAGGGATTGTACTGGAAACTGCTCTCCCCCAATCCGGCGCGGGCATAAATGGAGAAGGTGCGGGGCAGGTACATGCGGCTGGTGCCGCCCGTCAGGCGCAGGCCGGCCTGCTGGTTCACCTGCGCTGTCCCGTTCTCATAGATTTCCACGTTGACGGGACGCTCCGCGATAAACTTTGGAGCACCCTTGATGAAAATGCCCATGTTGCCAAAGAAGAAATCAGGGTCTCCCGTGACGCAGACAAGCGGGTATGCCGGGGGCTGGTCAAACAGGAAAGTCTGTGTCGTGACAGGGGAGTCGATCCACCCCTTAAGCCGTGAGAAGGCCCGCACAGCCATACTCTCCCCAATCAGCAGGGGTTCCGTGTACATCGCGGACGTTTCGGTCGGCTCCGTGCCGTCCAGGGTATAGAAGACGTCGCTGCCTTCCGGAGCGTTCAGGGACAGGTAAAACGGAGACGACGCCATCCCTCCGCCCTGTGAAAAGGCGACCGGCGGGAGCCTTTCGCTGCAGCCGGAGGGAGGGTTGGCTTTCTGAAAGGTTATCTGGTTGAGAAAACGGAAAGCGCCTTGCCCTTCAGGGCGTCCGTAGCTGATATTGGCATGCTGCATGCCCAGGGATACGCAGTCGATGATCTTGTCCCCGTCGGAGAGGATAATGGCGCCGTTGCTTTTGTCGATCTGAAAGGCCTTGTTGAAAAAAATGCCTTTTCCCCGTTCAGTCACAGGTGTATCCGTGCAGTAAACCACGGCCCGCGCGCCCGCGCTCAGGGAGGTAAATTTGTGAAAGGCCCATTTTCTGAGGTCGCCCGCGTCATCTGAAAGGTACAGACCGCCCAGCGTCACGGCCTCATCTGTCGGATTGTACAGTTCGATCCAGTCAAACCTGAGCATGGAAGCGCCATAGGTCCCGTTGGCGGCCATGACTTCGCTGATGATGACGCCGCGTTCCTTTGCCGCCAGATACAACGCGGTTTCCCTCTCATCCGATGAAACCACCCTGTTGGGTTCCCCGGGCGTCATCTGCCAGGTTTTTTTCCATTGTGTTCCTTCCCTTGCCAGGCTGACATCCCAGGGCATGTTTTTATATTGGACTTCGTCTATCACTTCACCGGAAGGCGAAGTCAGCACGATCAGCCCCTCTTCCCTCGTCAGGGAAAAACCCAGTCCTTCCTCATCCGCCGCAAGGACCAGATACGCTCCCGGCGCAAGGGTGCCGCTCAATTTTGCCCGGTACGGAAGGGCTGCCAGATCGCTCAGACCGTAACCGGATAATTGGACCTCTTTATCTCCGGGATTATATAATTCTATCCAGTCGCATGCCCGTCCGTCCACGGCGCTCAGGCGGCTGGCCGCGCACACCTCATTGATGCGCAGGCTGTCTTCGCCTTCTTCGGCAAGGACAGCCACGGGAAGGATGGGCAGCATGAGCGCCAATAGCAGACATGGCAGACAGCGTTTCAACAACCGCCCGGATGCTTGTCTCCCGATGTTTGTACTCAACTGATGCCCTTCATATTCCTTGCGTTTTCTCCTTTAACGCTGCCGGCAGGCAGAATGCCGGATACGCTTTTGACGCAAACATTCCATCATGTGAACATCACTTTATCACAAAAGGGTCCCCCAAGAAAGCCTGAACGGAAAGGGATGCGGCAGGGAATGACAAATAACCGTCCGTTTGGGCGATTTTATAAGATCGGAGTTTTATTGTCCGTTGTCCGGAATGCCTTCGCCCACATAAACAAAACCCCCGCCGCGCCTGGTCGAACGCAGCCAGTGGCTGAGGTTGACACGCAGTTGATGGCCGTTGTCATAGATGACCAGATCGGCGTCCTTCCCGGTGCCTTCAAGGCCGATGACCGTCACCCAGTGCCAGCTTTCCAGCTGCGCGATGTCTCCGTTGGACAGGTTGAGGAAGGCCACGGGGCAATTCTCCGTCAGCCCCTTTCTGATGAAGGCCTCGGCCTTTTCCAGGCTCGGGCGCAGGTCTTCCTCCGCCGGGATGTTCAGCACCCTGCTTTTCATCGCGCTTCCCAGGCTTTTCAGGAAGGCATCCAGGCCTTTCTGCATCAGATAGGGTGAGTTCAGCCCCATCACAGTGGGCGTGAGGTATTCCCAGCTGCGTTCCATCAGGGAGAGAAAACTTCCCCGGTCAGTGATCTCCATGGGCAGGCTGAGCCTTCCGCTGCGGGATAGGTAGAGCAGCAGATTGGCCCCGGTGCAGGGGCCGCAGCCGGCCTTGCGCTGCCAGAAACCGCGGAACCAGTCCTGATCGCAGCCGAACAGCACGCCCGACCCGGGACAGGAGAAGTGCAGGTGGTCCGGCCGTAATAGCATCGCCATGGACAATCCTAAGCGCGCCTTTCAGCGCGTCCCTTCAAAAAATCCGCCGGAAGAAGGGCTGGACACTTCTTCGGCGGAGAGTAATATACCCATTCAGTCAAAGCATGAAAAATCGTTCAAAGTGTAAAACTTCATTGTGGCCTTAGGCCGGCAGTTGGATCCCTGCCTCCGCCGCGGCTTCCAGCAGGGTGTCAAGGGCGAAAATGATCTGTTCCTGCTTGTGTTCGCTCACCACGCAGAAGCGCAGCCGGGCCTTTCCCTTGGGCACGGCGGGGAATACAGCCGGCGGCACGAACACGCCTTTGTGGCGCAGGAGGTTTGACAGCAGGAAGGCATTCTCATCCGAACCGACAAGAATCGGGATGATGGCGGTGTGGCCGGCCAGGCAGGTGTTCAGGTGGCGCTTGTGCGATTCGCGCACGAACGTATTGATGTTGTGCTCAAGGGACTGGATGATGGAGGGGTCATTGCGCAGCAGGCGGATGGATTCAAGCGTCCCCGCTGCGAGGGGCGGGGAGATCCCCACGGAGAACACAAAACCGGGAAGGTTATAGCGCAGGTATTCAATGAGGCTGCGTTTGCCCGCCAGGTAGCCGCCGCAGGTGCCCAGCCCCTTGGACAGGGTGCCCATCTTGATGTCGATGTCATCCTGCTCAAGGCCAAAGTACTCATCCACGCCCCCGCCGGTCTTCCCGATGACGCAGGCGGAGTGCGCCTCATCCACCATCAGGAAGCAGCCATATTTCTTCTTAAGTTCAACAAACGCGGGCACGTTGGCGATGTCGCCGTCCATGCTGTAGGCGCCTTCGATGATGATCAGGCATTTTTTGAACTTTCCCCGCTGGGTTTTCAGGATGCTTTCCAGCGCCGCGGGGTCGTTGTGGGGGAAAGGCTTGGCGGTAGCCTGGCTGAGCCGGACGCCCTGGTCGATGGAATTGTGGGCCAGCGCGTCATAGACGATCAAATCGTCCTTGCCGCAGAAATTGCCCACCAGGGTCACGTTGGTGGCATGCCCGCTGACCAGGACCAGCGCGGCCTCGGCATGCTTCCACTGGGCGATTTCCCGTTCCAGCTCCTGATACAGGGTTTTTTCACCTGCCAGCAGGCGCGAGCCTGAGGCGGAGGTGCCGTACTTGTCAATGGCGGCCTTCGCCGCATCCATCACCTCAGGCCTGCCGGACATGGCCACATAGTTGTAGGAGCCGAAGTTGAGCACCTCCAGCCCTTCCATGAGGCTGGTGTCCTTCAGCGCGCTGTCATGTTTGATAAAATAAGGATTCTCCATGCCCGCGCCCAGCAGCAGCTTCTCCCTCTGGGCAAAGGCCAGGAACTCCTCGCTGTCCTCAAAACGGGTCACCGGGACAACTTCGCCCCTTGCTTCAGCGGGCTTTGCCTCCTCGCCGGTCAGGCGGGCGATGATGATCGCGGTAAGATCGTTGACCGTGGTGCAATGGCTGTACTCTTCCGTCGGGATGAGCACGGAGAAGATTTCCTCAACCTTCAGCGATACGCTCAATACCTGCAGCGAGTCGCCCCCCAGGTCGTTGATGAAATGCGCGTCATCGGCGATTTTATCCGCCGGCATATCCAGCGCCTCGGCGTACACCCGGCGCACCCGCTGCCGGATCTCCTCATGGCTTGCTTTTTCAGGGACCGCTTCCTCCACCACGATAGGCTGAGTGTCCCCCGGTGGGAGCGCTCCGGACTTCAGGTCCAGGTCGCGGTAGGCGATCTTCATCTCCTCCAGCGATTTTTTCAGCGCCATGCGCTTGACCTTGATGCCGTTGGCCATCTCAAAAGGATCGCGGGTGGCCAGCACGCGGGTGATCTGCTTGAGGACCGGCAGCCTCCGGTTGTTCGCGGCCACCTGGCGCATCAGGCCGGTCAGGAAGGCGTCGTCACGGTAGCGCTCACCCACGTTGAGCACCAGGGTGATGTCCTCATAATCCGGGCTGATGTGGCGGCGGCGTTTCAGCCTGTTCACGCGGCTCGCGCCGGTGTTGCGCAGCCCCAGCACGCAGTACTGATCCACGCCTTCCATGTTGCTGAAATAGTCCTCTATCTCATCCGGGTACACGTTCTCGCCGGATTCGTTGATGATGACATCCTTGCTGCGGCCCTCGACGTACATCCGCATGCCCTTTTCAAGCCGCACGATATCCCCGGTGCGGTACCAGCCCTGCTCGTCCAGATCCGGCGGCAGCAGTTTGCCGCCCTTGAGCTGGCCGGTGTGCACGCTGCGTCCCCGGATGAGCATCTCACCGGTGTTGGAATGCTTGCCGTCGGATTCCACCTTGTATTCCACTGAGGAGAAAGGACGGCCGACGGAGCCGGTGGTGCGGGTATGCAGGCGCATGCCGATTTCTGCGGAAGTGATGGCGGTTTCCGTCATGCCAAAGCCGCAGGTGGTGAAGTAGCCCAGGGCCGCGATGTTGCGCATGTGCTCCCGGGGGGTGTGGCTTCCGCCCAGGATGACGCAGGTCATGTCCTGGCCCAGCAATTGGGCGTTGACCGACTTGAACAGCACCTTGCGGGCGAAATCCATCCCAAAGGCGGGGGCGACGTCCTGCAGCGCCAGGCTGATGCCCTTCATGAGCTTGAATGCCGCGCGCTTCACAGGCTTCTGCTGGGCGACCTTCCTGTTCAGGCCGGTGGAGAGGCTGTTGGCAAGCAGCGGCACCGCGCAGAGGAAATTCACCCTGAAGCGGCGGATCGTACCCAGGACAGTCTCCGGCGCGCGGTCCTTGATGAAGACCGTTTCATAGCCGATAAAATTGCACCACATCACGCACACCATGAAGCCGAACACATGGTGGAAGGGAAGGAAGGCCAGGTTGCGCTGCATGTGATGGTTGACGATGCGGGGATTGGCCTTGTGCAGGAGGTCCGAGTTGAGCACCTGCTCGCAGATGGCCGTCTGGTCATACACAAAGATACGGCTGGTCGCCGTGCTGCCGGAGGTGCACAGCGCCACCTTGTCTGCCCAGTCAGGGATGAAGTCGGGGGCCGCGGACGAAATAAACAGCGTGTCGGCTTCCACCTGAACCACCTCTGGGGACAGATCGCGCCGGCCCCTGGCGATGACCCCGCAGGCGCCGGCTTCCCGGAGCATGAACTCCGTCATCTCGTCATTCAGCGTAGCGTTCAGCAGCAGGGGATTGTATCCGGCCTGCAGCAGTCCCCAGAACATGGAGAACCATTCCTTGCAGGTGTCTACCTGAAGGCCGACAAATCTTCCGCGGTTCCCTTCGCCCAGGGAAGCGCGCAGGTGCGCCGCGTAATCCCGGGCCATGCGCTGGAAATCCCCGAAGGTGGCGGAGCGTTCCTCGTTCCCGTCAAGCCAGTGCGCGGCGATCCGGTCCCCGTTCTCGCAGCTCAGCTCGAAGACCTTCCGCAGCGTCATATCCTCGCGCAGCGCCTCGCAGCGCGCGCTGATGTCGGTTATTAGCGTCATGTCCCGTCCTCCCTGCCGCGCCCGCGCGGTCAAACCTTGTAGTAGCCGGCCAGAAACCGCAAAAAAAGGCGGCCGGGCAAAACATCATGCATGATAAGGGCGAATGATTCCTTTAAGGTCGCGGCCCGAAGCCTGACAGGCAGTCTTTTTCTGCCCATCACCCGTGCCAGCCTGCGGCCAAAGCGATCCGGATCCTGGCCCTGCGCCTCATCCTTTGCGATGATTCCGCTGACCCGCTCCAGGGTGTGGTGGTACAGCGGGGAGACCCATTTGGTTTTGCCCCGGCATCTTTGGGAGCCGCCCGCGTGGTCGCCCGGCTCCACCAGCATCACCTGGATGCCCTGGCCGCGGGTTTCCAGCATCAGGCACTCGCTGAAACCCTCCAGCGCGTGCTTTGCGGATACGTAGGCGCCCTGGAAAGGAGTAGGCATCAGGCCATTGAGCGAGGAGAACATCACGATCTTCCCGCCGCCTTTCTGACGCATCTTCGGCAGCGCCGCCCGGGTGAGCCTGAGGGCGCCCATCAGCACGGTGTCCATCACGGCCTGCAGTTCATCCAGGGGCATCTCCTCCGCCGGACCCAGGGTCAGGATGGCCGCCGCGTTCACCAGCGCGTCCGGAGGGCCTGCCAGGCTGAGCGCCTGGTCGCAGAAGGCGCGCACGCTGGCATCATCCCGCACATCCAATGGCAGCGCCTGCCCGTATTCGGACTCCGCTTCTTCCCCCGTAAAGGAACGGGCGCCCGCGATGACCCGCCAGCCGGACTGCTTCAGCGCAACCGCCGCGGCGCGTCCAAGGCCGCTGGATGCCCCGCTGACCCAGACCACCCTGTCTCCCATCTCCACCTCCCGTCGGAATTCTTGCACAGTTTATCCCATTCTGTCGATTTTAACAAGCAGGGCTGTTTTCCCTTGATTGTCTTGGGGAAATGCCGCCTGCCGCCGCGCTTTGTTTGACACCGCGTCTGCCCGCGCCCTATAATATCCCGGATACTGACTGAATATACAGAAAGCCTGATGGGGGAACAGGATGAAACGACTCGAGCCGGATTTCCGGCAGCTTAAAAAAGTGCTCTGCCGGGAAGAACCGGAGCGGCCGGTGAAGTTTGAGCTGTTCATGAACATGCCGCTGTATGAACGGGTCAACGGGGAAAAGCTGCGGGCGGACGACCCGCTGGGCATTGCCCGCTTTACCGTGAAGGCCTTTTTGGAGATGGGCTACGACTACGCCACCGTGTACGCCTCCGCCTTCCATTTTACGCAGGAGACCGCGATGAAGCACACCCGTTCGCTCAATGACGGAGCGGGCATCACGGATGAGCGGAGCTTTGAGAAGTATCCCTGGCCGGAGCCGGAGGACTATGACGGCTCCTTTCTCCGCGACATCAGCCGGGACCTGCCCGGCGGGATGAAGCTGATGGTCATGGGGCCCGGCGGCGTACTGGAAAACGTCATCCAGCTCACCGGCTATGAGAACCTTTGCGTGATGCTCTACGACGAGCCGGAGCTGGCAGGCCGGATCTTTGACGCGGTGGGGGAGCGGCTCATCCGATATTATAGCCTGGCGCTTGAGCATGACAGTGTCGGGCTTATCTCCTCCAATGATGACTGGGGTTTCAACTCCCAGACCTTCCTCTCCCCGGACATGATGCGCCGCTATGTTTTCCCCTGGCACAAAAAGATCGTGGACACCGTGCACGCGGCCGGCCGTCCGGTATTCCTTCATTCCTGCGGCAACCTTGACGCGGTGATGGAGGACGTCATCGCGATGGGCTATGAGGCCAAACACTCCTTTGAGGACAAGATCCTGCCCATCGAGCAGGCCTATGAACGCTATCATGGCCGCATTGCGCTGCTGGGCGGCCTGGATATGGATTTCCTCTGCACGCAGGATGAAAAGGCCGTCTATGACCGTACCCTTGCCATGCTGCGCCGGGTAAAGGGCCGGGGCGGATGGGCAGTGGGCACCGGAAACAGCGTGCCGGAGTACCTGCCGCAAAAAGCGCTGTTTGCCATGCACCGCGCGGCGGAGGATTTTCGGAAGCGATCATAGATATCCTTATTCCCCAAAGCAGTTTGATAAAATGGAGGCGACATGGACAGACGGGGCATCTGCGCGGCCGGCAACCTGATTGCCGACATCATGCACCGGATCGACCGTTATCCCGCGCGGGGCGAGCTGACCAGCATCATCGGCCGGCGTGAAATGACCGTGGGCGGCCTGGCCTGCAATGTTTCCCTGTCCCTGGCCATACTGGACGATCAGCTGCCCGTCTTTGCCGCCGGCCGGATCGGGGATGACGCGGAGGGCCGGCTGATCCTTTCGCGTTTCGCGGAGCACAGGAACATCGACGCCGGCGGGGTGCTGATTGGCGGCGGTGAAACCTCCTATACCCTTGTCCTGAATGACCGGCACAGCGGGGAACGCACCTTCTTCACCGCCCGAGGCGCCGGGGCGCGTTTCGATGTGGATGACGTGGACCTGGACCGTCTCCCCGCGAGGATCTTCCACGCCGGCTATATCCTGCTGCTGGACAGCCTGGACAGCGGAGACCCGGAATACGGCACCCGCATGGCGCGCTTGCTGCATGATGCCCGCGGGCGCGGCATGCGCACCTCTATCGACGTGGTGTCCGAATCCGGCGACCGTTTCAGCCGCCTGGTCCCGCCCGCGATGAAGTATGCCGATTACTGCATCATCAACGAGTATGAGGCGCAGCAGGTCACCGGCGTTCCCCTGCGGGACGCGTCCGGCCAGTTGCTCAGGGAGGGTATCCCTGCGGCATTGCAGATGATCAAGGACTTTGGAGTGTCGTTATGGGCCGTGATCCACTGTCCGGAAGGCGCGTTCGGCCTTGATGAAGGTAATCGCTTTTTCAGCCTGCCCAGCCTGAAGCTGCCCCCTGGCTATATCAAAGGTACTACCGGCGCGGGGGATGCCTTCTGCGCGGGCGTGCTGTACGGCGCGCATGAGGACTTGCCCCTGACGGATGCCCTGCGCCTGGGCACCGCCTCCGCGGCCTGCTCACTGGGCGGGCCGGATTGCGCCTCCGCCATCAAAAAAGCCCCGGAAGCGCTGGCGTTCTACCGGGAGATGGGCGGGCAGTGAAAAGTATCGACAAAGTGTCCGCGGACACTTTGTCGTTTTGGAAGAACGGGCATTTTCACTTGGTCGCTGCGCTCCCGGTCAGTGAAAATGCAAGGAATGAATTGCTCCGCAATTCTCCCCGCCCGCCCGGCAAAGCCGGGCGATACGATTATAGTCAGAGGGCTGCGCCCTCTGAAACTCCCCTGGATATAGTTTGTCTACAGTCTCAAATGCCAGGCAGCAAGGTTGCCTGGCATTTATATCGTACCGCTTACCTATAAAGGGGCCTGACTAAACCACCTGCCCGATGAGCCGGTGTTTCTCCTCCCTGGCGATGGCCCGGATGTCAGAGAGTGACGCGCCTTTCTGGAATAGGCTGTAAAAGGTGAGGATCATTTCAGCCAGGCTGTCATCCGGCCTTATGCCGCTGAGTTGCCGCAGCGCGTCCATCGCCGCCGTCCCGTCCTGCGCCAAGCCCTCCTCATTCAGGTACTGCCGGAGGGCGCCTGCCGCGCCCAGCGCGATAAAGACCGGCGGGATGCCTTCCTGCCGGCACAGCCGCGCCGCGCCGATGAGCCGGTCCTCAGCCGCCATTTTGCGGCGGATGTCCCCGCCCACGCGCGCGCAGGTGTCGCCCAGGGCGCGGTTTGAAAAGCGGTACAGCAGGTCGTCCATGTGGTTGAGCAGGTCCCTGATGGGCTCCCTGTATTTTCCCGCCAGCGCGGCGGCGCTTTCCAGCATGGCCGAGCGTGTCAGAAGCAGGATGTTCTCATCGGCGACCGCTTCATAGATATAGGTTTTTCCGGCGTTCATCCCCAGATAGGCGCAGCAGGCGTGCCCCATGTTGTGCAGCCAGAGCTTGCGCCTAAGGTAGAAGTCAAAGGGGGAATGGGGGACCAGTCCCTTGATGCCGGGGATCGTCCCTTTGAAGGCATCCTTGTCCACCGGCAGGAAGCCGTAGCTTTCCACGCAGACGCGGAGCGGATCTCCCTGGCGCATTTCCGCTGTCTGGATAGGCACCATCCGGCCGATGGACGCCTCCACCAGGCCGACGGAGCGGTCAAACTTCTCCTGTTCCTCCCCAGTCAGCTCCTTTTTGATCAGCCCTTCCAGCACGTGGTTGGCGTCCATCAGGTTTTCGCAGATGATGATGTTCAATTCCGGCTTGTCCTGCCGGAAGCGCAGTTTCAGCCCCCGGGCGATCTTCGGCGCGATGAGGGGGAGGATCCGCGCGCCCACAGCGGTCGCCATCAGGCCGCATTCGGCGACGGCCCGGCTCACCGCTTCGCTGTCATTGCCGTCAATCGCGCTCACGCCCGTGACGAGGGTGTCCCGGTGCCCCTCATTCCCAATGACGCGCAGGGTGTACGCCCCCGCAGCATTCAGCCTGTTGACCAGCTCCCTGTCCACATCCACGAAGCTGACCTGATAACCCGCCTGGCTCATCAGCGCGCCGACAAACCCGCGCCCGATGTTGCCCGCCCCATACATGACTGCCTTCATACACGGTCCTTTTCTGGATATTGAAAAAAACTGAAACCCTGATATATTATCATAAACGGACGTTTCCCGCATGCTGGTATCTCAGAGATCAACCTTTCCCGCTGTTCTGCCCCTGGTCTTTATAGAAGTTGATGAGCTGGTAAAGACCATACATTGGCAAAAGTGTCCCCTCTCAGCCTTGGCCGTATGTTAACACATGCCGGAGAGGTGCTCAAGGGCAGGGGCGGTGTATGGAAAGTATTAGTCAAACTGAGACTTTGGGGGTGGTAAACAATGATCAGCCTATATCCCCTGCGTTTCCATCGCTCCACTGGCCTGACGGAATCACAACCATCCCGGAGCTAAACTTTGCCTGTTCGCCCCCAACTGGCATCCTGCTCTGTCTTCCGGTTCGTTTTGTTCTGCGGAACTTGTCTTAACCAGCCTTTATGGCAAACAATTTCAAAGGGAGGATCTGTTGATGCCGGACCGGGAACGCAGGCGGGATCATCTGCTGTCCCTAAACGGCAGCTGCATTCTCAACCACGCCAGACGCACACTGACCATAGCCAGACAGCTTAAGGAGGATCGAATATGAGTGTTGTGTTTCGCCGCTATGCCTGCCCTGCGGGCATCACAGAGGACTATTATCTGCTGCGGGCCTTCTTTCTCAGGCGGCTGGGGGACGACTTTCCCTTTGGCCGGTGGGACTGGATGATCACCCATGGCTGGCTGGATCATGAGGCTGTGGACAGGATCGGCATCTGGGAAGAGGGCGGCGAAGTTGTCGGCGTCGCGACTTTTGACACCCAGCCGGGCGAAGGCTTGATCTGCGTGATGCCCGGGTATGAGGGCCTGCGGCCGGAGATGGTGCGATACGCCGCGAAGGACCTGCGCAAGGACGGCAAGTTCCGCCTGCTGGTATGGGACGCTGACCCCGCGTTTCAGCAGATCGCGGCGGATGAGGGCTTTGTCCCAACGCCCGAGAAGGAAAATGACGCGGTATTTCTCATCAGGGACGCGGGCAGTATCCGGTATGCGTTGCCGGATGGCTTCCGTGTCGCAGGCATGGACGAGGCTTTCGACGTGGAGAAATACGGGCAGGTCCTGTGGAAAGGTTTTAACCATGAATTGAAAGGAGAAGGCCCGCTGGACCTGTCTGACCGGAAACGCGCACAACTGACAGGCGAAATGGTGCGGCCCAACGTTGACCTGTCCCTGAAGATAGCGGTCATCGCGCCCAATGGCGATTATGCCTCCTACTGTGGTATGTGGCTGGACCCCGCCTCGCCGGACGCCTTGGTGGAACCCGTCGCCACCGACCCGCAGTACCGCAAGCTTGGCCTGGGCAAGGCCGCGGTGCTTGAAGGGGTGCGGCGCTGCGGGCTGCGCGGCGCCAGGCGCGCCCTGGTCGGCTCCTGTCAGCAGTTTTACTACAGCATCGGCTTCCGTCCGCTGAACACCTACACATGGTGGGCGGAGAACAGGCGGTAGGCCCCGTGTTTGCCTACTTGCCCAGGAACCTGAAGGAATGCCAGCAGCCGACGAAGTACTCCCCCGGGGTCAACTCGACCGCTGTCGCGAAGCTCCCCATGTTGGTTTGCTGGATCCAGGCTTCCTCCTTAAAATTCATCTGCGCGTCCAGGAAACAGACCAGGCCGATGGGGGAGGCATTCTTGTTTTCGGGCGTCATGTTGACAGTCAGCGGCAGGGCGTATCCGCCGTTGGAAAGGCGGATGATCTGACCGGAATAAACGAAGTCCGTGCCCGTGAGCCCGGTGTAGGTGCGGACCGTTTTCCTGCTGAGGACGTTCAGGTCGTTGTCCAGGTCGACAGCGACCAGGCTGCCGTCGCACAGGATGGCATTCGGAACGGTCGCGACGCCCTCAAGCATGAACAGCGTGATGCGGTCTTCGCCCGTCCGGACAGCGCCGATCGGGACGCCCGGGACATAGGGCGTCGCCCTGGCAAAGTCGCCGTCCTCCTCTTTCCATCCGCGGGTGGCCCTGACTTCGCCTTCACTGGTGATGATTGCGGCTTTCAGCAGTTTTTCCTGACTCATGTAGAACCACTCCCCGTTTCCGATGTCAAACGTATTGGGGATGTAGCTGCCGGTGAATAAGTCCGGGGTCGTCATAAGCGCTGTCAGGGCGTCATTGTTGATGATCTCCGGCTGCTCCATGCCCGCCTGCGCGTATTGAGCTTCGAACCTGCCCCTTGTTTCCTGCCAGCCGACGGCGAGGACGCCATCCCTGAAGGGTGTGATCATGCACCAGGGGATGTCGACCCGGACCGTTCCGGCATCCTGAAGGTCGCTGGAGATGAAGCGCAGATCAACGCCGCCCTGATCAGAGGGGCTTGCGGCCTTCAGGACGAAGGAGCCGTCAGCCAGGCGCAGGAACTTGCTGATGCTGCTCATTTCCGGCAGCTGCAGAATGGTCCTTGGTTTGCTCACCTTGCCCTTGTTAGAAATCGTCAGATACATCACGTCGCTGTTAAACTGTTCGGCATACAGCAGGCCAACGTTCTGGCCGTCCGCCGGGAAAAAGACGCTGAACCCGGGATACGTCTTCAGCAGCTCCTTCTTTTCCACTTCAGGGTCGCGGAAGCGCATGGAGACCTCAAAGGACGTCTCCGTGTTGACGACACCGTTCCTGTTGACGAAGGTGCCTTTGGGGATGACCAGTTTACACGGCGTTTCCGCGTCCGCGGGCAAGCCGGTTTCCTTGCGCAGAAGGAAATCGGCACGGTTTTCCTGCGCCATGGCATGGACGTCCATGAATTCAAGGGGGAGCTTTTTCTTGCCGATCAGCAGATAGGGCAGCGTTTTGCCCTTCAGGCGGATCTCCGTGTTGGCGACCAGGGAAACCATGCCGTTAACCTGCGTGACGGGCTGAAACGTGATGGGGAGCAGGCCGGTTTTCGGCATGATCCCCGCGCTGAAGGAGGCCGAGGTTTCATCATCAGCGATCCTGATGCTGCTGACGCTCACCCCCGTGAACTGCCCGGCGAAACCGTAGCTGGACGGATAGGTGTTCGGCGTGAACTCCTCCCCGTCCCTGAACAGCAGCAGCCTGTACAGGTCGGCGCCGGGGTCCGCCATCTCCCAGAACCCTTTTTTGACGGACTCGACCAGTTTCTCTTCCGTACCCGTATTGTTGTATTTGAAGCCGGTCTTTGTCTCTTCCGCGTTGACCCGCAGGATGCGCAGGCCGCTTGAATGGGCGCGCTTGGGGGTTATGCCCCAGATGCCTTCGCCAAGCAGGGTGTTGTTCTTCGTTTCAGCGATGTATTCCACTATAAAGTACTCAGACAGGGGAGATTTGTAGGACGGGAAAACGATGGCCATGTCGCCCGCCTCGCTGACCGGCCGCAGCGTGAGGTCCTGTGTGCCTTCCGTCACGATGTACACGTTTTCCATCCAGCCGAGCATGAACTTTGAAAAGGCGGTGTAATCGCCGCTGCAGTCCACCATCATGTCCGGGGACCACATCCCGCCCTCGCTCTCGAACATCCCGCCGTCTGCGTCATAGTAATCCGGCAGGCGAAAAAAGTGGCCCATCTCATGCGTGATGGTGTACATCATCATGTCGCGTTCGTGGATGCTGGGCACATTCATAAAGCCCATCTTGTCCACGCGGATCCCGTCGAAGCTCGCCATATCCTTGTTCGACAGGACGTAATAAAACCACATGCTCGTCCAGACGACGGGCCGGTTTGTGACGTACAACAGGGCGACGCAGTCGAGCACCCCGTCCTTGTCGCTGTCGAACGCCGAATAATCGGTCTGCTCATCAAAATAGGCCATGGCTTCCCTCAGGATTTCGGGCGGGCCGCCGCTTTCTTCATAATAACTTTGTTCATGTTTTGCGGTGAACCATCCCAGGACCTCCCCTTCAAGCTGCAGCCTTCCGTAGGAGGCCCTGTCGAAATAGCTGCGAAGGCTATGCAGCATTTTCCGGGTCATATTAAGGGAACCGGCGTCATAATCAAGGTTGTCGCGCGTGTAATCCGGGAAATCCACCAGGATGAACAACGGCCTGGCTGTGCCCAGTGAAGGCAGGGTGCCCTTCTCCCCGGCGGGAAGCAGCTTCGCCGCCGGTTCGGTCACCATTTTCCCGTTGTAGTAGTAATTGGTCACCGGCGCGTCCGCCGCCTGCGCTTCGCCCCAGACAAGCAGCAGCGCCAGGGCCGCGATCCATCCCAGGACCTTCAGTTTTCCGTTCATGCATCGTCCCTCCGCATCCTGCATTGCGCTTTTCCGCTGGCTAACCGCGCTGTATTGTATATTTCCCGGACAGACGCCTGTATCCGCAGGCCGTGCCGCGGGTCCCGCATTTTGATGCTTCTCCGGTATTTGATGATACCTATCATAGCACAGCGCCATATGAAAATCATCAGGGTATAATCAAGTCGCTTCACTGCTCAGGCGGGCAGACCCGCCGGTTTGGTATTATTTATTGCTGTATGTGGTATCCTGTGCGGTGAAAAATGATACAGGAGTGTTGCGCGCGATGATCCGAAACCTGGTTCTGGATATGGGCAATGTACTGCTCACCTGGGAGCCGCGGGCCTTTGCCCTGCGGGCGGCTGGAAATGAAAAAGACGCGGGGACCCTGTACAGCGCGCTGTTTGATTCCCCTGAGTGGCCGCTTCACGACGCCGGGGGGATCAGCGAGGAGGAGCTGCTGCGCCTGTCGCTTTCCCGCGCGCCGCAGCGTTTGCGCGATGCATTGATTTCGTTGCATTAGCAGTGGCCGGGATGGATGGCCCCCGTCCCCGGCGCGGATGCCTTCACACAAAAGGCGCATGATGCCGGCCTGCGGCTGTTCCTGCTTTCCAATGCCGGCGCGCGCTTCCCAGGGGCGCTGGAAGGGCGGGATTTCTATCCGCGTTTTGAGGGCATGATGGTGTCCGCGCAGGAGAAGGTCAGCAAGCCGGACCCGCGCATTTATCTTCGCCTGTGTCAGCGGTACGCCCTGCTGCCCCGGGAGTGCCTGTTTGTGGATGACATCATGGAGAATGTCAACGGGGCGGTCCAGACCGGGATGGCAGCCCACCTGTTTGACGGGGACTTTCAAAAGGTGGAGGACAGACTGCGTGATCTGGGCGTCGTTCTCAAGGGGAAGGCCGGCTGACAGGGCGGAGGAGAGAACAAGGGCCAAACCCGTTCCAGCGCGTCCGGGGAACAAAGGGAACCGCTCCATTTATCCATAAAACAAAGGGATACGTCACCTATGTTTTCGGCGACGGTTGATTCTATATGAACCTTACTATAACTTGGGTTTGTGACCAAGATTGATCTGCATTTTGACCTCGTTGCTCGGAACAGTGTACTCCAATGTCTCGCTCACGGCGCTTTCATCCATGTTGTGCAAGGTGAGCGGGAATCGGTACTGCCCGTCTTCCTGCAGATTTTCCGCAAACGCGGTTTCCCACGATATTTTGAGCAGAGGCCAGTCCAATGATTCTCCATCGATATGCGCCGTTTCAGACAGCGGGTGAAATGGCGTCAACAGGAGGTCCACGCTTGCACCGCAGGGATCGAAATTTTCAAATGCGGCTTGTACGGGAAAATCCGGCGCGGTTACGGAGAACTCCGGGTCGTCATCCCAGACAAAAGAAAGCATGCTTCCTGTCCCTGTGCCGGTGATCCTGACATTTTCGCTGCCTTTAAAATCAGCCATGACCTCAAACACAGCCTGTTCAACCCAACGGTGGTTGCCGGTCTGTTCAAAGTTATAGTCGATCGTCAACTTAAAAAACAGGGATTTTTACAACCGGCCCAGGATCTCCTCAGTGTCCACGCCGGAGGCGACGGACAGGAGAAGGCTCGCCCGCGCGGCATCGAGGATGGGCTGGATCGTTGCGTAATCGTGCTCTTCCACCAGCCTTCTGAACAGCTCTTCGATCGCTTTTTCGTACATGGCGGACACCGCGTCCATCAGTGCGGTTGAGCGATCGGCCCCGTCCGACCCCAGCAGCTGAATGTCGGTCGCAGTTTTGATCGCCACCATCGCGATTGCCGGTACTTTTTCGATATCCTGTCCGTAGTCTGTGATCAATGTCAGCGCTTTTTGTCCAAGCCTGCCCATCAAGGCGGCCTCCCTCTCATAGCCCGGATAGGATCCCAGCAACTGCAGCTTCTTTTGCATTTCAAGCATTTGGGCGCACAAAGGCCCTTCCGGAGCGCTGAAGGCCTCCTGGAAATCATTCAGGCTTTGGCTGTCTGTTTCCGCTTTCCCCGCATCCGCACAGGAAACGGAGATTGAAGGTGGTTCCGGAATGGTGATAGGTGCTTTCATTGCCGCATCAGCCTGCTTGGTCAACTCGTCATATTTCAACTGGGCTTCCTTGAGCAGTTCGCTGATCTGCGCGTCCTGCGAAGCATCAGCAAAGCATGGGGCAGAAGCGATCAGCATGCAGATAAGAAAGCATAATGCCTTGCGCATAGAACGAACCTCTCTCTTCAATTTATCATTTTTGATGATAGCACTGTCAAAAATACGCGTCAAGACGGGAACAAAGGGGACAGGCTTCTTTGTTTCCGGGTTGGATTCATGTTTTTACGGAGAGGCAAAGCGGACTGCTGCCTTCGTTTTTTTACCTTATTCTGCTGGTGATCCGCGCCATGGACACAAGGAGGCGGGGCAAGAGTATGCGCTTCCCCCGGCAAGGAGGAGTGTTCATTTATTGGATAAAAGGGAACCGCTCTATTTGTCTATAAAACAAAGGGATGTCCCCTGTATTTCTGCGTTTCACGGTGGAGCAGGGGAATGCCTTTTGCCGGTCAGCGTTTATGATCCAATTTAGTATGACCCGATGTTCTCAGGCGTAAACGCCATCCAGTCGGGGCCGGCCTTTTCCCACAGGCTGTCATTGAGCGCCTCAAAGTCTTTTTCGGTCACTTCATTCTCCCCGATGAGGTATCGGTATCCGCCGTTCTCCAGGGGATGCTTCCAGCATAGCTCAATGGTCTTCATCATCTCATTTTCGAAGCGGACCTGGTACCACCCGTAGTCGTCCGCGCCGTTTGAGCCGTGGAGTTCCCCGGAGGCGGTGATCTTTTCCATCGCGCGCCAGACAAAGGGGTATCCGCAGACCCGGCCGCCCTCATACCGGAGCGCTTCAAAGCCGAAATCCTCCGAAAGCTTCAGGATCACTTCCGGGCTGCCGTCCGCGTCCAGGTCGGTCACACAGAACTCCTCATATCGCAGGGGGGCGTCGAACTCAAAGCCGTACCACTCAAGGAATTCACCCGATAAATACGCCACGCGGCTGGCATCGCCGTCCTGTCCGCACTGCAGGTAGCCCTGGACCCCGAGCAGGACGACCTGGTAGCCCTGCATCGCCTCCTCCGGCGGGAGCGCCGATTGCCCGGCTGCCGCGGCGCCGTGCCCCGTGAGCATGACCAGAAGCGCCAGCAGCAGACACATGGCCGCATGGGATCTGTTCCTCATTATCTGTTCCCTCCCAAGGATTATTTTGAATGCGCCTCAGTTTAAACAATCCGTTTGTTTTTTGTCAAACCGATCCGCTCCCGCCTGTCGGGACAAAGGAGGACGGGGCACCCTGTCCGGTGGGGCATGGGTATGCGTCTCCCCCGGCAATGGGAAGTGTTCATTTGTCGGGAAAAAGGAGCTAATGCAATCCTCTCAATTCATCCTGTATAGTAATTGTCTCTGTGAGAAGCCCAACGATGTTTTCAATGTGATTGAAGTTGTCTCTTGTCATTGACTCTCCAATATGTGACTTGAACCAATTAGCAAGGACCTGATACCCGCCGATATTGTAGTTCCATACATCCTCAGGAATCCCGACAATGTGTTTTTTTTCATTCAAGCTCAATTCTTTATTTCTATATTGAATACGCCCAATATCAAGATTATCAGGAGTGTTCGGCTCAATAGTGAGTGTCGCTGGAACCTTAACCAACATAATGTGCAACTTTCGTAAGCGTGCGCCCGCTGTAACATAAGCACGAAACAAATCTTCACTGACATAAAAGGAGTTCTGGTTTTCTCTATCTTCAGGTGCGTTTATAACTGGCACCTTGGGAAAATTGCGTGTCAAGAATTCGTTGAACCGTGAGCAATAGATGGGGTCATGGAGAATACCATACACATAGTCAAATACCTCAATCGGAGATGGCGGCACTGAAAGATTTTGAGTTAATTGTGAATATAACGCCGCATTGAGATTGGCTTCCCATACTTCACCCTCCATCATTGTATCGGTGCGTTTATACAGTGGAGCAATGTACGTTATCTCACACATGGCGGAGAATAAGCGGTGCGCAATGATATGGGTTGATACAAATGGAGAGAAGAAACTTCTGGATGTTTTACAGAAAACCAATCCAATATTTTGCTCTATTGGACTGGATGGAGGAGCTAACAGATGACCCATTGTTTTCTTCTCTCGTGGCCATAAGAGCCATCCGCATGAATTACCAGTGTAATATGTCCATCGCTCATCAAAAGGTCGAAAAGATATTGGTGTTATAATTCCATCCGGATCAAGAACATCATTACATATTTTCTCTGCTGATTGGCCTCTGCTGAATTTGCGCCATAAATTTAAAACCGGTGTCTCCTCTGTGGCGTTTTTTACAATTGCAATTCGATCTTGTAATTCTATTCTACTTGATGAGATCGCAGCATTATCGTTACCTGATACGATACCAGTCACATTTACTGGAAAGAGTTCAGCAATATTTATTCCTTTTTCATACAGTTCCTTATCATCGTTTCCATATGGCACAAAGTATGCCATTCTTTGGTCAAGCTTTATTTCTTTAAAATCAATGTCCTCATCATCTAAATGTTGAAATTTGTCTTCCCGCGTTCCCCATAAATCGCAATAGTATACTTTTGCCCATTCGGGATTGGATGTCGTCTTAACCCCGATAAACAACGCAACGCCTTGCATTATATTGAACACATTCTCGTCTTTGCTTCCGTTGGGTGCGGTCTCCTGTTTGTTAGCACTTCCGTGTAAATTAACGATATATATCTCATCAAATGTCCTTAACAGGCTTGCCCGCATACCTCGGAAAGTGTTATTGTCCAAATAGCCATTGTTGGAAACAAAAGCAAGGATTCCCTCATTATTATTGTTGATAATCTGCTCGGAGAATCGGAAAAACTTTACATAATCATCATTCAGCCAGTGTTTTCTTTCGCCAAAATCCGTGACTCCATCCGTTTCTTTTTTGTACGCTGAAATATCATATGGATTTGTTGATGCAGCAAGGTATGGCGGGTTTCCGATGATAACTTTAATTGGACGACGTGCTTTCCATGTATCTGCCTTGTATGCCTCATCACTTATTGCTGCAGAGAAGTCAACAAAACTTATTTGATTGTTGCGCTCAAGGCTGGAATGCGGCGGTGCAAGTGTGTTTGTTAAGTAAATTTTTGTCGGTAGATGAATATCTGATGCATGACCGAGTGTCTCATCAATAGTACGCCGAACCTTTAAATGAGCGACCACATAACTGGTCATCATTATTTCGAAGCCTATCATACGCGACAGTAACCCATTTATATTTTGAATATAGTTTTCGTAGAAAGCTTCTCGATCGTTTGAGAAGTATTTTTTCTTGATGTGCTTAATAATCTCCGCATGAAATGTTCCGGTTCCACAAGCGGGATCTAGAATGGCCACACGAGGTACATTTATTTCCTTTGTATCAAGTGATTTTTTCTTAACTTGATATCTCTCAGAACGCACTGTTATTTGAAAGTGATCATTATTAGCCAATCCAGAAGAAATGCCAAATTTGTCGACAAGTAGCCTATCTACAGTCGAAACCAAATATCGAACGATCTGATAAGGCGTGTAGAATACTCCATACGATTTTTTAAGATTCAAATCGTAATATGTTAGAAAATCTTCGTAAAAATGAACAATGGTATCCCGGCGTTCATCACGATCAAGCAAAGCAACGATATCACATGTTTGATATAATGCGCAGAGTTTGTCTATTACAACATCAAGCGTGGGATGTATTCTCCCACTACTTGCTATATGCGTGAAGAATCTGTTAAGGAGTGCCGATTCTTCCTGTAAGTAACGGATAGCTTCATATCTATCGAAACTACTGAGCGTCGCATCATTATATCGTGCAATAAATAAACCGTATACTATTGTTTGTCCATACATATCCGCAAATTCGCGTGAAGTTATTGCGGGAAGTAAGTCTTCCTTAATCTTACTGAATAATCCATAAAGTTCCAGGAACATAGGCAATCTGATCTGTCGATCATTTTTTATGGGATTGCCGTTGCCATCATCCTTAAGTATACCAATTACTACGCTGCGAATCGTTCGCGCATGCATAGCCATATACTCCGCAAGTTTTTGGGAAGAACGAATTTGTGATGGATTTTGTAGTAAAAAATCCCCAATTAAATTGACAAACAACTCAACATTCTCATTTATCAAAACGAGTTGGTTATCGACATGCTCAATTAATTGAACTCCAGCATACATCCTCTCTTCACCTGCATGCCAGAACTGCCATCTAAGATTGTCAGTAAGGATAGCATTGCCATATTTTGTTGCTTCAACCTTGATGTTTTTCTTTGCACGTTCATCTATACCGTCTATCTTCTTAACCTCTATGCCAGCAAAAGGCTCTGTTTCAGTTGGGTCTTCGTTTCCGCGCCATAACTCTATATCTATGTTCTCACCGATTTGACCGCTACGTTTTCCTGACATATCCCGTGCCTTACAGCCAAATTGCCTGAACATTGATATTATTGCAGGATTGTAAGACGATTCAGTGTTACCAAGACTATACGCCTCACATACGCTATTATAGTAGTCAAGAATATGGCTGGTCATATATCCTCCTTGTTTTCTTATGCAGTATAGCAGACCCGATTCTTGATATCAAATAAATACAATAACACACGCATAACTGTCGACGCGCCTCCGAATACTCCTAGAATAGCGCCGGAGACTATTGCCAGCAGTTTAAGAAAATAAATGGAACATTTCTCTATATTCCCGAATTATTTTCCTTTTAAACCACCCCATCACCATCCTCCCTCCTGCCCCTTTCATCATTTCTCTGCTATAATCAATCAACCATAGAATAGATCATCCGGACAGGGGGCGGCTTTATGAAGAAAGCGGAAGAACAGGCGCTCAGGCGCAAGATCGGCGACCTCAACGCGCACTGCGGGTGGAAGGATTACCTGTTCAACGACGGCCCCGCGCGCGGGCTGCGGGCCTTTGACCTGGTCAACGGACGGGGCATCGGGCTGACCGTGCTGGCGGACCGCGGCCTGGACATCGCGGGGCTGACCTATAAAGGGCATCAGATGGCCTTCCTGTCAAAGGCCGGCGTGAAGAGCCCCTTTTCCTATGCCGAGGACGGGGCGCGCGGCTTCCTGAGGCAGTTTTACGCGGGGATGCTGACCACCTGCGGCCTGAGCTACGCCGGCGCCGCCTGTGAGGATAATGGGCAGGCCTGCGGCCTGCACGGCCCCTTCAGCAATACCCCGGCGTCCAGGGTGAGCGCTGAGATGGCCTATGAGGGGGATGAGGCGGTCATCCGGCTGTCCGGGGAGATCCACCAGAGCGAGCTGTTCTCCGATCACCTGGTTTTAAAACGGGTCATCCGCCTTCAGACTGAACGGGACATCCTGCACATTGAGGACACGGTGGAGAACCAGGGCTTCTTCACAAGCCCCCTGATGCTGGTCTACCACATCAATTTTGGCTACCCGATGCTGGATGAGGGCGCGCGGGTGTACAGCTCTGCCTCAAAAATAACGCCCCGGGACGGGAACGCTGAAAAGGGTTTCGCCCGCTGGAATGAAATGGACGAGCCGTCCGCGCTCCGGCCGGAGGAATGCTTCTTCCACACAGGGCTGCCGGAGGATGCCTTCGTCCTGCTGCACAATGAGCGGCTGGGCCTCGCAGCGGCGGTCCGCTTTAACGGGCGGGCGCTGCCCCTTTTGTGCGAGTGGAAATGCATGCGCGAGGGGGACTACGCCCTGGGGCTGGAGCCCACCACCTCCGGCGTCCTGGGCCGCGCCGCCGCGCGGAAGGACGGCTCCCTCACCTTCCTGGAACCCGGGGAGAGCCGCGTGTTCAGGCTCAGCCTGGAGTTCACCGACGACAGGGAAGTGATCAAGGACTATATTAAAAGGGCGAGGTAAGGGCTGAGAGAGACGTTTAGGGACTGCATCCCCAAACCCCGCCCGGGGAGTTCCTCCCCGGACCCCGGAATCAGATGTTTTTATCTATTCAAGGAATACAAAGGGAAATTAGCAAAGAAATGGCCCAGGGAAATAACCCGGGGGCCATTTGAGACTGTAGACAAACCATATCCAGCGGGAGTTTCAGAGGGCACAGCCCTCTGACTGCAATCGTTTCATTCGGCTTTGCCGGGTGGGCGGGGAGAATTGCGCAGCAATTCATTCCTTATAAAAGCTCGCCCTTCCTAAACGATAAAGTGTCCGCAGACACTTTATCGGCGTTTACGCGGCTTTCGCCGGACGGAGCGCCGGGTTGATGTCGCACGCGCAGGCGCTGTCCTCCCTGGGGACGCGCAGCGCGCGCATGGCGTTGAGGATGGCCAGCACGGTCACGCCCACGTCGGCGAACACCGCCATCCACAGGGTGGAGAGGCCCACGGCGCTGAGGATGAGCACCGCGGCCTTGACGGAGATGGCAAAAAAGGCGTTCTGCTTTGCGATATTGACCGTGCGCCGGGCGATGTCCAGCGCGGAGGCCATCTTGCAGGGGTCGTCATTCATGATGACGATGTCCGCCGCCTCGATCGCCGCGTCCGAGCCCATCGCGCCCATGGCAAAGCCGACGTCCGCGCGCGCCAGGACCGGCGCGTCGTTCACGCCGTCGCCCGCGAAGACCAGGGTGCCGCGGCGGCCCGGCTGATTGAGCAGCTCCTCCAGCCTGGCCACCTTGTCCTGGGGCAGCAGGCCGGCATACACGATGTCGATGCCCAGCCCGTCAGCGGCCTTGCGCCCCGCCTGCTCGCTGTCCCCGGTGAGCATCACCAGGCGGCTGACGCCCCTATTGCGCAGCCGGAGCAGCGCCTGGCGCGCGCAGGGCTTGATCTCATCCTCAAACAGCAGGCTGCCTTGATATTCGCCTGAAGCGACCACGTGGCTGAGCGTGCCGGTGTCCTCTGTGTCCGGGATGCTGATCCCGTAATCGTTCAGCAGCCGCGCGTTGCCCACCAGCACTTCCTGCCCGTCAACCACCGCTCTGACGCCGCCGCCCGGCATCTCCGTCACGTCCCTGACACGGGCGGGGTCAAGGGGGGCGCCGTATGCCTGCCGGATGGACAGGGCAAGTGGGTGGATGGAATGCTGTTCAGCCAGCGCGGCTTTCTCCAGCAGTTCCTCCCGCGTGCCCAGGACGGGCCTGACCAAGCTTACGGAAAAACTGCCGCGGGTGAGGGTGCCGGTCTTGTCGAATACAAAGGTGTCGGCTTTTGCCAGCGCCTCCAGGTGGTTGGCGCCCTTGGCCAGGATGCCGGCGCGCGAGGCGCCGCCGATGCCGCCGAAAAAGGACAGGGGAATGGAGATGACCAGCGCGCAGGGGCAGGAAACGACCAGGAAGTTCAGCGCGCGGTACACCCAGTCAGAGAGGATGGCGCCCGGCAGGAACAGCGGCGGGATAAAGGCCAGCAGCAGGGCCAGGATGACCACAATGGGCGTGTACAGGGCGGAGAAGCGCGTGATGAAGGTCTCCTGACGGGATTTTTTGTCCGTGGCGTTTTCCACCATCTCCAGGATGCGGCTGACGGTGGACTGGTCATAGGGTTTGGTGACCTTGACGGTCAGGGCCCCGGTGAGGTTGACGCAGCCGCTGAGCGCTTCCGACCCCGGCCGCACCGTTTTGGGGAACGCTTCCCCGGTGAGCGCGGAGGTGTCCAGATCGCTTTCCCCATCCGTTACGATGCCGTCCAGTGGCATCCGCTCGCCCGGCCTTACCAGGATGAGGGAGCCGACGGCCACGGTCTCCGGCGCCACGGTTTCCGTTTGTCCGTTATCCATAAGGAGGTTCGCGCTCTCAGGCCGCAGGTCCATCGTCCGGGCGATCGCGCGGCGGGACTTGTCCACCGCGTAGCCCTGGAACAGTTCGCCGGTCTGGTAGAACACCATCACCGCGACCGCCTCGGGATACTCCCCGATGGCGAATGCGCCCAGGGTGGCCAGGGACATCAGAAAGTTCTCGTCAAACACACGCCCGCGGGCGATGCCCTTTGCGGCGCTAAACAGCACGTCATACCCGACAATGAGGTAGGCGGCGAACAGGAGGGCTGTCCTGAAGGGCGACCCGTCCCGAATCAAAAGCCCGCCAATCAGGAGCAATAGCGCCAGCGGGACGCGCAGGACGCGTTTGGTCACAACGGGAATACCAGTTTAGCATCCGGCTCGATGGAACGGATGATGGCCTGCGCGTCCCGGACCAGGCTGCTGATCTGCTCTTCCTTTGCCTCAAGGGTCAGCCTTTGCGTCATGAAGTTGACCCGCGCGCTGGCCACGCCCGGCAGCGCCGCTATTTTCTTTTCCATTTTCGCCGCGCAGCTGGCGCAGCCCAGATTCTGTATCCTGAAGGCCTTCATCATGGTCTCTTTCCTCCTGACACTTGAGCGCTCATTCAATTGTACCCATTATACTTGGACATATATTCAAACGTCAATCATTTCATCAAAGGCGCCTGTCCCCTCCCGCCCGCTCCTTTACACCGCGCTGGCGGACCCCTATAATCACAGTGGTACCGGCAACCGAATATCCCGTCCAGGCTTCACAGAGGATGGGAGACCTGACAGGAGGGTGTGAAATTGGGAAGGTATATCTGTACCGTCTGCGGTTATGACTATGACCAGGCCGACGGGGACCCGTCCAGAGGCATCGCACCGGGAACACGGTGGGAAGATCTGCCGGAGGACTGGGTTTGCCCGATATGCGGCGCGGACAAGTCCATGTTCGTCCCTGAGGGCGGGGAGGAAACGGCGGGCCGGCCTTCAGAACCCGGCACAGGATCCGGGGATACCGGGGAAGCGAACGATATGATGGTGAACAGCGTGGTGTGCTCCAACCTTGCCCGGGGCTGCCAGAAGCAGTACCTGGAGGAGGAATCGGGGCTGTTTGCGCAGCTGGCTGACTTTTTTGAAAGCCGGGCCGAACCCCATGGGGATTTGGAAAGCCTTGCCGGGATGCTCAGGGAGGATATTCAGACGGGCTATGCCCGCGCCCTTGAGGCGGGCAGAAAGAGCCGGGACCGGGGAGCGCAGCGCGCCTTGGCCTGGGGGGAGAAAGTGAGCAAGATCCAGGGAGGCCTGTTGGAGAAATACCATAAACAGGGTGAAAAGGCACTGGAGGGCAAGGTGTTCGTCTGCGAGGCCTGCGGCTTTATCTTTGTGGGGGACGCACCCCCCGCTATCTGCCCTGTGTGCAAGGTGCCGGCGTTCAAGTTTAATCAAGTTCAAAGGGGGGCATGAGCATGCGGGCTGTTAGGAATATCCGTTTGTGTACCAAGGACTGCCTGTGCCTGTACGTCTGCCCCACCGGAGCCACTGACACGGAGAACGGACAGATCGACTGGACCAGGTGCCTGGACGCCTGCCGGGCTTGCGTTGACGCCTGCCCCTCCGGCGCCATCTTCAGGGTGCCTGATCATTACCCGCCCCAGCAGGAAAAGAAGGAAGAAGTCCTGCTTCCCCTGCGCGCCCTCCTTTTAAGCAAGGCCGGGCAGGAGCGCGCGGTTTCCGCGGTCCTGAGGGATGAGCGGGATCCTGCCTTGCGGCAGCTGGCCCTTGCCCTGAAACAATCCATCCGTGTGACCGCGGAGGACCTGGCCCGCGAGGCCGGCTATATGCTGCCCCAAAGCGCCGCTGTGCGTGGGTTTCTCATGTCCCTGCTTGAAACAGAACAACCCGAAGGCTTTCCCGTAAAAGCCGTGAACAGGCTTCTGGAATTGCTGCCTGGCTGAACTGCGGAATAAAAGTCAGCTTTTTGGTTTGCTGCGGAGGAAAGGGCGGAACAAACAGGCAGACGGGTCTGCCGGGTGCAGTATTTGGCGAGGTCAGGCCCCTTGCGGGGGTCAGCTGTGGATATACCTTTGGGTATACGGGCAGACCTCGACGCACTTGCCGCACAGTGTGATTTCCTTGCCCAGGGCCTCCGCTGCGATTTTTCTTGCCTGCTTTCTGCAGGCCATCGCGTCAAAGATCCAGTCCCTGGGCTGATCTTCCCGCCACTGCCTCCCTTTGATCGCGCCCCCAGGGCAGGCCTCGGCGCAGATCATGCAGCCGCCGCATTTCGTTTGTCCGATGAGTGGGTCCGCTGTAAGCGGCGCGTCTGTCAGCACGGATGTCAGCCGGACGGCGGAGCCATACTGGGGCGTAACGAGCAACGCGCTTTTACCGATCCAGCCCAATCCGCCGTTTACCGCGACGGTCTTATGCGGCATGATGGTGCGGAAGATCCCGAACTCCTTTGTTTTTCGGGTTATTTGGGCATACGCTTTATATCCCCGTAAGGCAAGATAGCTTTCGCAGAACAGGGCCAGGGCGTCCAGCTTATGGTTGATTTCATGATAGGCGTTAAAGTATTCCTCCGTGGGCTGTGAGGAGATCCCCCGGATGACTTCTTTGGGGATCGCGACAGCGATGGATACGCCTGACGGGTATTCCGGGATCTCGAAGGGCTCCTTTTCCGAATCCGGGGTGGAGGGCAGGGAGACGTCGCATTTGCTGTACAGTCCCGCAAGGCGTGCGAAACCAACCAGGGATGCCCCCCTGTGCATCAGTTCCCTTTTCAGATGATCCATGGTCCCCTCCGTTCGGGAGTGTTTTGAATGATCCTGAATCATCATAGCACATTATCTGCCGGCAATTTGAATGTGAACAGCCGCCCATCAGGAAACAACCCGCGTTCTTCCCCGCGCCGCTGCGGACCACCCGGCATAGCATGAAAATACCTCCCCATTTCCCGACAGGCTGTGCAACGGGTATCATCTATTATCATTCAAAGCCTGTTTTCCTGCCATGCTTCTTTATCTGAACGATATGAACACCGCGCTTCTCAGGCAGTCACACTTTTACGCAATCAGGGAGGGGGAAGGATCGGATATGAAACGGATGATGACACGCGCGCTGGTTTTTGCGCTGGCATTTGTCCTGATGGGGACGCATGCCGCCTATGGTACTGACAGCCCTGCTGTCAACCTGATTTTTATCCATCACAGCTGCGGGGAAAACTGGCTGAATGACGGATTGAGCCGGGAACTCAACGAAAAGGGATACCATGTTGCCGATATCACTTACGGATGGAAGGAATACGGCGATCATACGGATACTTCCGACTGGCCGATGTGGTTTGATGAAAGGGTGATGGAACAGGTATACCAGGAATTGGGCGCGATGACCGGAACCAACAGCATAGAACCGGCTTCCGGTGAGAATACGGTCATCATGTTCAAAAGCTGCTACCCAAACAGCGATGTGGGGGACTCCATCACGGACGAAAAGGAGATCTACAAGGGGTTGCTGTCTTATTTTGAGAGCCGGCCCGACAAGATGTTCATCCTCGTGACGCCTCCGCCGATGATTTATATCAGTTATCCCGAGAAAACCAGGGAACTGTGCGGCTGGCTTTCAGACAGGGATTCCGGTTGGCTCGCTGACCTGCCCTCCGGGAACGTCTTCGTGTTCGACCTGTATAATGTGCTGACGCATCCTGATGCCCATCACCGGCTGGAAAACGGCGCGGAAATCCATGTCTCAGTACCCGGGCGGGACACGCTGTATTATGACTCCTCAGGGGATGACCATCCCAACCGGCAGGGCAATGCCAAGGCCGCCAAAGAGTTCATCGGGCTGCTTGAAGCCTGGTACGCGCAGTTCTCTGATTGACCGCGGCACAGCGCGGTCATCCCTGCCTTTAACCGGGATACAGGGTGAATGAAACAAGGAAAAGGGGTTCCGCCGGCGCGGGACCCCTTGTGTCAATGAGTATTTTATCCGGCCTGGCTGGGAGAAAGCCTATCCCAGCAGACCGCTCCGGTTGACGTAGCCGGTGTGCAGCAGGGCGTGCGGCCGGTGCCCGTTGGGCTCGCCCAGGTATTCCTCATACAGCGCCTTCACCGCGGGGTTCTCATGGGACTTGCGCAGGGGGAGCTCCTTGTCCAGCCGGTACACCGCCTCCAGGCGCGGCTTCATC